>SHUG01000002.1 GCA_009694735.1 Acidobacteriota bacterium
TGGCCGCCGACCGACATGCCGCGCGCTTCGGGCGCCAGGCGGACGATCGAGTCGATGCGGTTATTGATTGTTGGCAGGGCGGCGATGGTCTCGCGGCTCACCGCGGTGGCCGCGCCGGTCCGGTCGGAATTGAATACCGTGTCGGACTTCGCGGTGACGGTCACAGTCTCGCTGATCGCGATGTTCCGCATCGTGAACTCGAGGTCGGTGGCCCCGCCCAGATTCACCATGACGTTGTCCTGCGTTTCCGGTTGGAATGCAGCAGCGCCCGTGCCCGAGGCGGCAACGGTCACGGAGTAGGGACCGCCGACGCGCATGCCGGGGATGGAAAACCGACCATCGCCGCGCGTGGTGGCTTCGTAAGTGGAGCCCGAGGGCAGGTGAATGGCAATCACGCTGGCGCCCGCGACCGCCTGCTGTTGTGAGTCGAGCACCTTACCGCTGAGGCCGCCGGTGGTGACGCCCTGGGCGCTCACGACCGTGGCCAGGGCAAAAAGGGCGAAGAGGGAGAAGGCAAGTCTAGGCAAATGTTTCATGTGTGCATCGCTCCTGAACAAGCATGAATTATCGCACTTGCAGGTTACGGGCAGGTAAATAGAAAAGGGCCGGCCCGCGCACTGCGGAACCAGCCCTTTTCAGTTTTTTGGGGCAATCGACAGATCACCATCGGTAATAAGGATTCAGCTGGTAGCCCTGGCCTTGCGCATGGCGTTGGCCTTATCGCCCAACTCCGTGCCTTCCCGGATCAACAGCTGCTGCTTCTTCGGGTCCTTCTCGACCAGCGCCTGCGTGCGGAGCAGCAGGCCCTTGTAGGTCATGGCCTCAATGTAGTCCGGCTTGATTTCGAGGGCCTTGTTCACCGAGTCGAGGCCGTCGAGCACCAGCTGCAGCTTTTCCTTGTCCGACAGCCGGAAGTCGCGCGACGCCTTGTCCCAGTGATAGGTGGCCAGCGTGTAATGCGCTTCGGGGTTGGTCGGTTCGAGTTCCACGCGCTTGCGCAGGTTCTCGACCAGTTTGGCGAAGTCGCCTTGACGGTTGTAGTAGCCGGCGACCGTCAGGTACACGGTCGGGTCGGTCGGCTTGGCGTCGCGGCCCTTCAGGTAGGTTTCTTCCGCCAGCTGGTATTCGCCCGAGTCTTCGTAGATCTTGGCGAGCTGGAAGTGGTTGGTCGGTTCGTTGGGCGCCAGTTCGATCATGCGCTTCACCACCGGCTCGGCCTGGGTCGGGTCGGCCAGCTTGTCGGGGCCGTAGGCCGCGACCAGGAAGTCGAGGGCCAGCGAGCGCTTCGGCACGGTGTCTTCCGTCAGCTTCTCGCTCGCGAGCTTATAGTTCTCGACCGCCTTCAGCATCAGCTCGTCGTTCGCCGCCTCGCCCTTGCGCGCCGGCCGGTACATGTTGTCGTAGGAGTTGGCCAGGTAGAAGAAGATGGCCGCGTTGTTCGGGTCAAGCTGCACCGCCTCCTCGTACTTCTCAACTGCCGCCCGCCAATCGCTGGCGCCGTAGGCCTTGTTGCCGTCCTTGAACGCCTTCATGGCGCGGATCTCGCCGATGTATCCGCAACCGGCAAGCGCGACGCCCAGTCCCATAACCAGCGCCAAATACGCTGCCGAAGACCGCTTTCTCATCAGAATTCCCCCTGTAAGTCCCTGTAAAACACGTTCAAGTCGCGAGGCGGGGAAGTATAGCTTCGTTTCCAGACCCCCTGCAACCTCGACCCGGGCATGCCCTATGATGGGGGCATGGTCCGCCTGACCACCTTCGCCCGTTGGGCTACGGCGGGTCAAGAAGGCGGACGCCACAGATAGCCTCCGGTGCCTGGCCGGACTGGCACCGACCGATAAGTCAATTAGACACCGATCTTCATGATTCGCTTCGAAAACCTGCTCGACAAGGTCCGGGGCTACAGCCCGGACGCCGACTTCGAGTTGCTCCGCCGGGCCTACGTATTTTCGGCTCTGGAGCACAAGGGACAGATCCGCCATTCCGGGGAGCCGTACCTCGTCCATCCGCTGGAAGTTTCAGACATCCTGGCCGACATGAAGCTCGACGCGGTCTGTATTGCCGCCGGCCTCCTCCATGACGTCGTCGAAGATACCCTGACCACCCCCGAAAAAATCCGCGAAAAGTTCGGCGAGGATGTCGCCCACATCGTTGAGGGTGTCACCAAGATTGGCGCGATCCCGTTTTCGTCCACTGAAGAGCGTCAAGCGGAGAACTTCCGCAAGATGTTGCTCGCCATGGTCGACGACATCCGTGTCATCCTCGTCAAGCTGGCGGATCGTCTGCATAACATGCGCACCCTGCAGCACATGCCCGACGACCGCCGCGCGCGCATTGCTCAGGAGACGCTCGACATCTACGCGCCGATCGCCAATCGGCTCGGCATGAGCCGCATCAAGAACGAACTCGAGGAGTTGTCGTTCCGCTACCTGGAGCCGGCCGCCTTCGAGTCGCTGCGCGGGAAGGTGGAGGCCAAGCGCAAGCCCACCGAGGGCATGATCGAACAGCTCACCGCCGACATCCGCGACAAGCTGCTCAAGGCGCAGGTGCCGGTCATCAGCATCGATGGCCGCGTCAAGCGGCTCTACAGCATCTGGCTCAAGCTCAAGGCGCAGAAGATCGACCTCGAGCAGGTCTACGACTTTGTCGCCCTGCGCATCGTTACGCCATCGGTGAAGGACTGCTACGCCACGCTCGGCATCATTCACCAGACGTGGTCGCCGGTGCCCGGCCGCATCAAGGACTTCATCGCCATGCCGCGGCCCAACGGCTACCAGTCGTTGCACACCTCGGTGATCAGCGATCGCGGTTTCCCGTTCGAGGTGCAGATCCGGACCGAGGAGATGCATCGGCTCGCCGAGGAAGGCATCGCCGCGCACTGGAAGTACAAGGAAGGCCGCGTCGGCGCCGGCCGCGACGAGCAGTACTTCCAGTGGCTGCGGCAGCTGCTCGAATGGCAGCAGGACACCCGCGACCCACAGGAGTTCCTGTCGAACCTGAAGATCGATCTCTATCCCGAAGAGGTCTACACCTTCACGCCGCGCGGCACGGTGAAGGTGCTGCCCAAGGGCTCCACCGCGATCGACTTCGCCTATTCGATTCACACCGATGTCGGTCACCAGTGCGTCGGCGCCCGCGTCAACGGGCGCATGGTGCCGCTGCGCACCCGCCTCAAGAACGGCGACATCGTCGAGATCATCCGCAACGCGACCCACAAGCCGAGCCGCGACTGGCTGAACTTTGCCATCACCTCGCGCGCGCGCAACAAGATCAAGCACCTGATCCAGGCCGAGGAAAAGGAACGCGCTGTTGAACTTGGCAAGCGGGTGTTCGACAAGGAAGCCCGCCGCTTCGGCCTGAATGGCACCAAGCTCGTCGACGGCGAGGCGATCCTGAAGATCCTCGCGGAGTTCGCGGCGGCCAAGCCCGAGGATCTGCTGGCGCAGATCGGTTACGGCAAGGTCTCGCCGCGCGTGGTGCTCGACAAAATCGTCCCGCAGGGCGAGTTGAAGGAGCAGGCGCCCGAGCACCCGGTGGTCTCGGCGGTGAAACGCGTGCTGCGCACGGGCAGCGAGCCCGATCGCATCAAGGTGCGCGGCGCCGACGATGTCATGGTGTTCCGGGCGAAATGCTGCAATCCGATTCGCGGCGAGAGCATCGTCGGCTACATCACGCGCGGCAAGGGGGTGTCGGTCCACGCGGCGAAGTGCCCCAACGTCGTCAACCTGATGTACGACCCCGAGCGCCGCATCGACGTCGAGTGGGACAAGGGCGCTGACATCGCACCCTATACCGTGCGGCTGACGATCGAGGTGGAAGATCGCAAGGGCCTGCTGGCCGAGCTCAGCCAGCGCATTTCCGACATCAACACCAACATCACCAACATGGAGGCGCGGACCGGCGATCAGCGCGCCAGAATCGATGTCACGATCGAAATCAAGGACATGAAGCACCTGGAACAGGTGGTCAAGTCCGTGCGTGGCGTGGATGGAGTGTTGAACGTGGTGCGGTCGGCGCCGATTCCGGAACGGCGCTAGGTCCGCCTGAAGGCGGACACCACATCAATGTGGCGCAGGTAATGTGGCGTCCGGCTTCTTGACCGCCGAAGCGTTCGCGAAGGCGGTTAGCCGGACTATCCCAGAACGGCGATCACGTCGATCTCGACGCGCACGTCCCTGGGCAGCTTCACGACCTGCACGGTCGACCGCGCCGGGTACGGCGCCGTGAAGTAGCTGGCGTAGACGTCGTTCATGGCGGCGAACTCGCCGAGGTCAACCATGAACACCGTGGTCCGGACCACCTGGGAAAAATCCGCCCCGGCCGCCGTCAACAACGCCTTGATGTTTTCCATCACGCGCGTCGCCTGCTGCGTGATGTCGCCAGCGACGATTTGGCCTGACGCGGGATCGAGCGGAATCGATCCCGACAGGAACAGCAGGTTGCCGG
The DNA here is from genome assembly GCA_009694735.1 of Acidobacteriota bacterium. GTDB lineage: Bacteria > Acidobacteriota > Vicinamibacteria > Vicinamibacterales > UBA2999 > 12-FULL-67-14b. The sequence continues at coordinate 4,447 of SHUG01000002.1, forward strand.
CCTTGAGCGCGGGCGAGTACGGCCCGATGGCCTTCGCTGCGCCGGCGGCAGTCACTAACTCCCGCATTACGCGGCCTTGACGTTCTTGTTCGACCCCGCCTTGACGATTTTGCTCGAACGGATGCAGCGCGTGCAGACCTTCACACGCTTGGTGGCGCCATTAACGACCGCACGCACGATTTGCAGGTTCGGCTCGAAGCGACGGGGACGGACGTTGTGGGCGTGAGAGACACGGCGGCCAACCACCGGACCCTTGCCACAGATTTCACAGCGCATTGCCATAACAGAAGCTCCTCAGAGAACCCCCTATCGTATCAGTACGGCGGTCATTGGACGGCCCCGCCTTCGCTCGATTGCACCGGTCCGAGCTTCGGCGGGCCGCCTTCCTGGCGCGCTGGGCCGCAAAAAACGGCCCACCAGAGCCTGCCGCGCCGAAGCGCGCAGCGCGAAGGCGGGTGTAATTGTTGCCACAGTGTGGACCAGTGTGCTACCTTCTCCCTTTTCTGGGTGTCCCCGATAAGTGACAGGAGCAGGGAGAGCCCAAAACGCGAGTCCGGCGTCTAATCAGCAGTGAACGGTGTTCGAACTGCTGATACTTCGGGTCAGACAGGGGCGTTTAAGTCGCTGTGAATAAACGCGATAGATATGGAAGACCGGGCCCGGGCCGGCCGTCAAGTCAAGACGACGGCAGGCACTTACGAGCTCTCCGGTTTATACCCCCAGTCATCTGATCCATCGCTTATATCGGTAATTGGAAGTGCAAGTTCGGTCAGGTTCATAGGCATCGCTCTTGCAAGAGGGCGAGGCAATCATAGCGTCCCTTAAAGGTTAGGGGACGATTGGAAGGAGCGGCTGAAGTCATGGCAGCCAAGTCAAAGAAGCGGAACGTCGCGGTAGCGGAAGCGGCCATTGGGGCGCGGTACGACGAATTGAAGGTGATGCTCGTCGAGCGTCAGCGCGAGATCCTGAATGAAGTTCAGGGCAAGATCCGAGAGGTTCGCGCCGAAGGTTCTGAAAAGGACCACGAGGTTCTCGATCCGGGTGAGACGTCCGAGGTCGACATTCAGGAAGACATCGAATTCGCCCTCATCCAGATGAAGGCGGAGACGCTCAACAAGATCAACGAGGCGCTGTCGCGCCTTGAAGAAGGCACTTACGGCCATTGCTTCGAGTGTGCCGAAGAGATCGCCCAGCCCCGGCTGCGCGCGTTGCCCTTCGCCGTTCGTTGCAAAGACTGCGAAGAGGCCCGCGAGATGGCCCAGCTGCGCGACCGCATCCAGGCGCGCCGCGGCTCATCCAGCCTCGGCTTCGACATGCGGGGCTAATACCCCGGCGTTCTAGAACGACAGGCTCCGCCAGGCCACCCCAACGCGGCTGCCGCGTTGGGGGCCCCGGCGGTGGCGGGGCCTGTTGATTCCTGCCTCCGGCTCACTCAAGAGAAGTCAGAAGTGAGAAGTTTCGAGCGCGAGCAGAAGTATCGAAGCGCGAGTCAGCAGCTTCTAACTTCCAGCCTCTGCGTCTCGCTTCAAAGTTCTCGGCCCGGGAGGGCCGCACTGTGAGCAACCCACTCGACCAAATCGACCCTGCTGGTTCGGATACCGCCGTGTTTCGCGTGCCGCCGGAAATGCCGGTGCTGCCGCTGCGTGACACCGTGTTGTTTCCACAGGCGTTCATGCCGCTCGCGGTCGCGCGCGAGAGTTCGGTCAAATTGATCGACGAGGCCGTCGCCAGCGGGCAGATGATTGCCGTCTTCGCGCAGCGCGAAGCGGGCGAAGACGAACCGGGACAAAAAGACCTCCACGAGATTGGCACCGCCAGCCAGATTCACAAGATGTTCAAGCTGCCAGACGGCAGCCTGCGGATCATCGTGCAGGGCCTGGCGCGCGTGCGCCTCGACGAGATCACCGCGACGCGGCCGTACTTGCGTGGCAAGGCCAGCGAGGCCCTGGAGATCCTGAAGGATGAGGACCGCCTCGAGATCGACGCGCTGCAGCGGAACATCAAGGCCAACTTCCAGCAGATCGTCTCGCTGTCGCCGCTGATGTCGGACGACCTGCAGGCGCTGGCGTCGAACATCACCGACCCGGGCCGGCTGGCCGACTTCATTGCCTCGGGCCTCGGCACCATCGCCACCGAGACCAAGCAGGAGGTGCTGCAGACGCTCGACGTCCGGGCGCGCCTCGACCTGCTCAACCGGTTGCTGATTAAGGAACTTGAAGTCCTGGAACTGGGCTCGAAGATCCAGAGCCAGGTGCAGTCGGAAGTTGGCAAGAACCAGCGCGACTACTTCCTGCGCGAGCAGCTCAAGGCGATCCAGAAGGAACTGGGCGAGGGCGACGACCAGACCCGCGAGATCGAGGAACTCCGCACCAAGCTCGAAGCCGCCGGCTTGCCCGACCCGGTGAAGAAGGAAGCACTGCGCGAGCTCGACCGCCTGTCGAAGATGCCGCCGGCTGCCGCCGAATACACCGTGGCGCGCACCTATCTCGACTGGATTGTCGTGCTGCCGTGGTCGAAGAAAACCGACGAGGTCATCGACCTGAAAAAGACCAAGGCCATCATGGATGCCGAGCACTCGGGACTCGAGAAGGCCAAGGACCGCATTCTCGAATACCTCGCCGTGCGCAAGCTGAACCCCGGCATGAAGGGGCCGATCCTGTGCTTTGTCGGCCCTCCCGGCGTCGGCAAGACCTCGCTGGCGCGCTCGATCGCGCAGTCGCTTGGCCGCAAGTTCGTGCGCATCTCGCTTGGCGGCGTCCGCGACGAGGCGGAGATTCGTGGCCATCGCCGCACCTACATCGGCGCGCTCCCTGGCCAGATCATCCAGGGCCTGCGCCGAGCCGAGTCGAAGAACCCGGTGTTCATCCTCGATGAAGTCGACAAGCTCGGCAATGATTTCCGCGGCGACCCCTCGTCGGCGCTCCTCGAGGTGCTCGACCCCGAACAGAACCACACGTTCCGCGATCACTATCTTGACGTGCCGTTCGACCTCTCCGAGGTGCTGTTCGTGACCACGGCGAACGTGCTCGACACCATTCCACCGCCGCTGCGCGACCGCATGGAAGTGCTGGAACTCCCCGGGTATACCGAGGAGGAGAAGCTCGCCATCGCGCGCGATCATCTGGTGGCCAAGCAGGTGCTGAACCACGGCCTGACCAAGCAGCAGTTGGTGTTCACCGATGCCGGCTTGCGCGCGGTCATCCGTGGCTACACGCGCGAAGCCGGCGTCCGCAATCTCGAGCGTGAGATCGGCGCCATTTGCCGCAAGGTCGCCCGCCGCCGTGCCGAAGGCGATGACCACAAGGTCAGGGTGACACCGGAGTTCGTGGAGCAACTGCTCGGCTCGTTCCGCTTCATGGAAGAGGAAGTGAAGGACCGCACGAGACTGCCAGGCGTGGCGACCGGCATGGCCTGGACGCCGGTCGGCGGCGAGGTGCTGTTCGTCGAGGCGACGCGCATGACGGGCAACGGCTCGCTCACGCTCACGGGCCAACTCGGTGACGTGATGAAAGAATCGGCGCGCGCGGCGCTCTCGTGGGTGCGCGCGCACGCCACCGAGTGGCAGATCGATCCAGACTTCTTCAAGAACTCCGAGTTGCACGTGCACGTGCCGTCGGGCGCGATTCCGAAGGATGGTCCCTCGGCCGGCGTCACCATGGTCACCGCCATGGTCTCGGAGCTGACGCGGCGTCCGGTGCGCGGCGACTTGTCGATGACCGGCGAAATCACCCTGTCAGGCAAGGTGCTGCCGGTCGGCGGCATCAAGGAAAAGGTACTGGCTGCCAAGCGCGCCGGCGTCAAGGAAGTAATTCTGCCGAAGCAGAACGAGAAGAACGTGAAGGAAGACCTCGGCGAGGAGCTGCTGAAAGGGCTCACCATTCACTTGGTGAGCACCATCGACGAAGTGCTGCTGCTGGCGCTCGTCCACCAGAACGATCGGCCGCTCAAGAAGGGTTCTGACCGGCCGGCCTCGTCGACCCGCAAGACCCGACCGGGGCACGCGCCCCGGTCGCGGTAGTTCGCTACTGTAACTTCTTCCGCTCATCCAATAGGTATGCCCGCAGGGCCGCGACGGCGGCCTTGTCGAGTTCCGCGAAGCGCGGCATGCCGCGTTCCACCAGCGATCCGTCCAGGATCTTCTCCAGGCCCGAGTAGACACCGGCCGATGACCGTCGCAGATCCGGCAGGACGGTAGCGCCGCCGTGGCAACGGACGCAGTAGGTATTGAAGATCTTGCCGCCCGCCGTGATGTCCTCGGGCTTCGCGTTGCTGGCGATCGCGGTCACCGTGCGTGGTCGCGGCCGCGATGGCAGCGAGGCCGTGCCGCCCAGTGCGAACGTCAGCAAGCGGCCGTAACTGCGCGCCTTCTTCGGGAACGCGCCACCCCAGCCGGCCATGACCGAGACGTATTGCTTGCCGTCGATCATGTACGTGATCGGCGGCGCGACGATGCCGGTCGTCGCCCACGACGACCAGAGCTGTTGACCGGTGGCCGCGTTGTAGGCGATGAAGTCGCCGGCCGCAGTGCCTTGAAAGACCAGGTTGCCGGCGGTGGCCAGCGTTCCGCCATTCCAGTAGGCGCCGTACTCAGCTGTCCATCGCGGCTTGCGAGCAATCGGATCCCACGCCAGCAACCGGCCCTTATAGGGAATGTCGTAGCGGTCGACATTGCGGCCGGTGGGCGCCAGGCCGAGGTTGTATTCGAGCGGCTTGTATTCAAAGCCTTCCTGCTTCTCGTAGTAGCGCCCGTTGTCCTGGGCGGGAATGTAGACGAGGCCGGTCTTCGGGCTGAACGACATCGCCTGCCAGTTGTGCCCGCCGAGCGGACCCGGGCGGATGTAAGTGCCCTTGTCGGCGTAATCGGCGCCTGGCACCTCCACCGGCCGGCCCGTCTTCATGTCGACGTGCGACGCCCAGTTCACCGTCACATACGGATCGGCGGACAACAGCTCGCCAGTCGCGCGATCCAGCACGTAGAAGAACCCGTTCTTCGGCGCCTGCATGATCACTTTGCGCTGCCGTCCGCCGATCTGCAGGTCGGCCAGCATCATCGGCTGCACCGCGGTGTAGTCCCAGGTGTCGCCTGGCACCGTCTGGTAGTGCCAGACCAGCTCGCCGTTGTCGGGATTGATGGCGAGGATCGACGCCAAGTACAAGTTATCGCCGCCGCCCGGGCTCCGCAGGTGACGGTTCCAGGTGGCGCCGTTGCCGGTGCCGACGTAGAGCAGGTTGATCTCGGGGTCGTAGACGATCGAATCCCAGACCGTGCCGCCGCCGCCGAACTTCCACCAGTCGTTGCCCTTCCACGTCGGCAGCGCCCGGTCGAGCGCCTTGTTCTCCTGTGGCTTCGACGGATCGCCAGGCACGGTGTAGAAGCGCCACGCGAGCTTGCCGGTCTCGGCGTCGTACGCAGAGACGTAGCCGCGCACGCCGTACTCGGCGCCGCCGTTACCGATGATCACCTTGCCCTTCGCAATCCGCGGTGCGCCGGTGCTGGTATACGCCTGCTTCTGATCGACCGTCGTCACCGACCACGACGGCTTGCCGCTCTTGGCGTCGATCGCGATCAAGCGCCCATCGAGAGCGCCAAGATACACGCGGCCCTTGTAGAACGCCGCGCCGCGGTTGACGACATCACAGCACGCGAGTTGGTCGTACTTGCGATGCACCTCGGGGTCGAACTTCCACAGTTGCTGTCCGGTCCTGGCATCGACGGCATAGACGACGCTCCACGAGGCCGTGGTGTACATGATGCCGTCGATGACGAGCGGAGTCGCCTCGAGGCCGCGGTCGGTCGCCGTCTCGAACGACCACGCCAGCCCGAGCTTGGCGGCGTTGGCGTCGTTGATCTGATCCAGCGGACTGAAGCGTTGCTCGTAGTAATCGCGCCCGTAGGAGAGCCAATCTCCCGGGCGAGATTCCACGCTCGCCAGCGCCCGGTCGTCGACTGGCAGGGGAGCCTGCGCCGGTTGCGCTGAGACGAGCGCCACCAAGCCAAGCAGGAGAGCTGCGACGCCTCCGATAAATCGGCGGATCATGGTGAACCTCAGCGCTTCAAGCGCGGGATGAACTTCGTGATGCCCTGGATGGGGCCGACTTCGCCGCCGAACACGTTGCCTTGGGCATCAACCGCGACGCCTTCGCCCATCGAGCCGTAGCCGCCCATGCCCGAGGCCTGCTTCGAGACATGCTCGGGAACGAAGTACCACACCTCGCCGGTGCGGGCGCTGCCGATACGCAGCCCCTTGCGCCAGCCCGGGTTGTAGTTGTCATCGGACTCGGAGTCGATCGCATACAGCGTGTCGTTACGATCGATGTCGAGACCGCTGATGCGGCTGAACTGATACCAGGTATCGAGGTGCTTGCCGTCCTGGTCGAAGATCTGGATGCGGCGGTTGCCGCGATCGGCGACGAACAGGCGCCCTTTGGAATCCATGGCCAGCGAGTGCGGTCCGCGGAACTGGCTCGGTCCGTAGCCGTACGAGCCGAAGGTCTTGATGAACTTGCCGTCGGCCGAGAACTTCGAGATGCGGCCAATCGCGCCGGGGCCGTCCTGGTCGAGGAACTGCGCGCCGTGCGCCTCGGCCACGAAGATGCTGCCGTCGGGCGCAATCAGCACATCGTTCGGCTCGCTGAACTTCGTCGGCGGGTCGCCGGCCTCTCCAGGCGTGCCGAGCACCAGCAAGACTTTGCCCTGCGGGCTGAACTTGGTGACCGTGTGGCCCTTGCCCCTGGCGTCGGGAAACTGTTTCAGCTCGGCGGCCGTGGCCGAGCGCGCGTCCACCACCCACACGTTGCCTTGCTGGTCGACGTCCATGCCGTGCGGCCAGAGGATGACGCCCGCGCCGAAGCTCTGGACGACCTTGCCGGTGGGATCGAGTTTGACGATTGGGTTCACATTGGAGCCCGCGCAGGAATTGGCGCCGCAGCGATCGCCGGCCCAGATGTGCTTGCCGTCGGGATCGACGCTGATCGCGCTGACTGACCCCCACTTGCGTCCATCAGGCAGCGTGCCGAAGTTGCGCACGGTCTCGTAGGGGTTCGGGAGATTGTTGATGGGCGTGACCTTGGCGTGTTCGGGCGGACCGGACGCGCCGCGCGGCGGCGCGGCGGGGACCGGCGGCGCTTGCGGCGCCTGGCCCATCAGGCTGACGCTGACAAGGGCCAGCAGTGCGGTGCTGAGCAGGGCGGCGGAACGGCGGCGAGTCGTGGTCATCGGGCGTCTCCCTTGATTGCGAGATTGTCGTGCTTCCGGCGCGGCTACGCAAGCCGTGGGGCTGCGCGGCGGCTGATCACGCCAGCCGGGGGCGCTGGACTTCCGCGTTGAAGGTCCTAGCGGCACTGTTTTAGAAAGGCACCCTAAGCCTGGAGCGCGCAGCAGCATGAATCACGGGAGCAGCGCCAGACCCGCCAGCGTTTTCAGGTCCACGATCTCGCCCGAGAGCACCAGCGCGCGGGCCTCGTCGATCGTGAACGTGCGCGGCTCGATCTCTTCGTCCTCGTCCTTGCGGACCGTCGAGTCCGCAGCCGGTGGACGCAGGTCTTCGCACCGGCAGTAGATCATCTCTTCATCACAGAAGCCCGGCGTCGGGAAGTACCCGCGCAACCGCGTGACCCGGCCCGGTAGCAAGCCAATCTCTTCCTCGCACTCCCTCGCTGCCGCGGCCGCCGGATCTTCACCAGGCTTCAGCGTGCCGGCGGGCAATTCCCAGATCCAGCGGTCGATCGCATAGCGATACTGGCGGATGAGGATGATCGAGCCGGGTGCGGGCACCGGCAAGAGCACGACCGATCCGGGGTGCCGGACGATCTCCATGTCCAGCGTGTGCCCGCTGGGGACGGTCACGCGATCGACCTCGAGCCTGACGATGCGCCCGGTGTGAATCACCCGGTGCGAGAGACGGGTGGCGGTGCGGCTATTCATGTCTCACCTACCGCGGCTTCGTCCCGACGAACCACTCGAAGGCCGCGCGAATCTCGGCGGGCGGCACGCGGTGGCCGCCTTGGTACTCGCGATAGGTCACGTCGTATCCGTCGGCCTTCAACTTTGGCAGATAGACCCGTGCGGTCTTGTCGATGGGCATTTGCGTGTCGTCCACGCCGTGGGCCATGAAAATTTTCGGCGTGCCCTGGTTGCGATACGGAATCATCTGCCCGCCCATGAAAATGATCAGGTGATTAAAGCTGTCGCCGTACGCCAGGCCCATCGACAGCGCGTAGCCGGCGCCGTCGGAGACGCCGCCGAGGGCGACGCGGGTGGTGTCGATGTCGACGATCTCGGCGACTCGGCGATAGGCGGGGCCCAGGTAGCGAACGTCGTCGTCGAAGCCGGGGATGGACCGGCCCCACGTCAGCCCGCGCGATTCGGGCGCGATCATGACGACGCCGAATTCCTCGGCCAGCGGGAACATGCCGCGCACGCCCTCGCCGGTGCCGGCAAACCCGTGCAGCATCATCATCAGCGGCATCGGCACGCCGGGCTTGTAGCTCTTGGGCACGTAGAGCGTGCCGTCGCGGTCGTCGTCCGAGATCCCGAGGCGGCTCTGGCCATAGGGGACCGCCGCGGGTGCTGGCTCCTGCGCGGCGAGCGGCGAGCCGTGCAGCAGGCCCAGGGCGCCGACGGCACTCGACGAGATGAAGACGCGTCGATTCATGGGCGGCACGTTACTACACTCCGCCGCGTCGGCGCGCGCGGCGTGGTCGCTATGTTAAACCGACCGGCGTGCCGCGCCGTCGATGCAGCGGATTCCCGTCGGCGGCGTCTTCGGCCCGGGCGAGCGCGACGCCGAGTTCGATCAGCGCACTTCCGATGCGCTGCGCGGGTCGATGGAGCGCAGCCGGCAGACGCTCCAGCGTGGGCTCGATGGCGGACTGGCCGCGGCCAACATCGCGATACAGGCGTGGGCGGTCCTCCACACGAGCGATCACACCTGCCGCGCCAACACCGCGCCGGCCTCGATGCCGATTGTGCCGTCGATGTGCGCCGGGTCGGGCGAATGCGCGGCGTGCTACTCGCAGGCCTATGCCCGTTTGGACCGCTCGCGCGGCAATCTCGAGAAACTCCGCTGCATCTATCGCTGGAACCAGGAATACGTCGAGCGCGCGAAGTCTTTCGGCGACAACGTCAGCAGCGTGCACGGCATCTCGGGGCTGGCGTGGCAGTCCGAGCGGCGTAAGATCGAGCGGGCGTTCGACCAGATGGGTGTCACCGACGACGGAAAATATCGTCAGCTGCTGCGCTCCGTCCGCGACGACTTGGGCAACATCGGCGCCTGCGAAGCGCGCTTCTTCAGTAATCCAGACTGGGCCGTTCGCTACGGCTTCATGTTCTACGGCTTTCTCGAGGATCGCTACCGCCGCTGAGGCGGCGGCTATCGCGACAGAATCACGAACTCGACACGCCGGTTGAGCAGCCGGTTCTTGTCCGTGTCGTTGGCGGCCATCGGCTGGCTTTCGCCGAAGCCCTTCGATTGCAGCCGCGCGGCCGCGATCCCGGCCTTGCTCAGGTACGTCACCACCGACGCCGCGCGGCCGTCCGATAATTTCTGATTGGTCGCGTCATCGTCCACCGCATCGGTGTGCCCGCGGATCTCAATCCGCATGGCCGGCATGTCACGCAGCAGCGTCGCAAGGCGATCGAGTTCGGCGCGTGACTCGGGCAGCAGCTCTGTCTTGGCGGTGTCGAAGAAGATGTTGTTCAATCGGATGGGCACGCCGGTCGCGATGGGAATGAGGATCAGGTTGCGCTCGAAGACCTGTTGGTCCTTGGCCTGCCGCAGATCGATGCGATCGCTCACCGCGATATAGCCGCCGGCGGAGGCGCGGAAGCCGTAGTCTTCGCCGATCGGCAGCGCAATCTGGTACCGCCCGTCACTTGGGTTGGCGCCGGCCTGGCCCGCCGCCTGTGTGTTCTTCAGGAACTCATACAGGATGCCCGCCGGCACCGGCTTCCCTGACGGGTCGGTGACCGTCCCGCGAACAAACGCCACCGGCGATGGCCGCATCGCCGCCGGCAGCTCGAACTCGTAGATGTCTTCCTTGCCGCGCTCGCCAAGCGACATAAAGGCCATCCGGCCGGTAGCGTCCACGGCCAGGTTCATGTCGGCCTGCCTGGTGTTGATGTCGGGCCCGAGGTTTTGCGGCGGCGACCACTTCAGCCAGGTGTCGTCGAGCCGGCGCGACATCCAGATGTCGTTCTCACCCAGCCCACCGGCGCGTCCGGTCGAGAAATAGAGCGTCTGGTTGTCGGGCGCCAGCCACGGCGAGATCTCCTCTTGCGGCGAGTTGAGAATGGCGACGTTGAGCGGCTTGGCCCAGCGGCCGTCTGGCTGGATCAACGAGATGAACAGATCGCGGCTGCGGTTCTGGCTCTCGCTGTTGACGAGCGACAGAATCAACGCGCGTCCATTCGGAGCCAGAAAATAGTCGCTGCGCACGCCAGGCTGGTGCGCGAAGCCGATGATCTTGAGCGGCGCCGCCTCGCTCCACGCGTTGCCGTTGCGGCGGCTGAAGCCAATCACCTTGTTCTGGTCGTCGCGCGTGGCATCGGGCGCCACGAGCGGTGGCAGCGCCGGCTTGGCGCCGGGCGCGCCCTGCTTGAGAATGTCGAACAGGTTGGCGTTGGGGTCGAAGTTTTTTGCGAACTCTCCAAACGGATCGCCGGCCTGCCACGTGCCCACGAGCAAGGTGTTGCCGTCCGGCAGCGCGGTGACGACGCCGGAACTCGAGACCTCGTTGTTGAGCGGAGCGGCCTGCCGCACGGCGGCCGACTAGGTGCCATCGGGCAGGCGGGTCGACTTGAACACGGTCTGCTTAACCGGGCCCGCGGGTGTCGCCGTGGCCTTGTTCGCCGAGGCCCGCGACTGCGCGATGACCTCTTCCATCATCTTGCGCTGATCGGGCGGCAGCTTCTCCAGTTGCGCCTCGAGCGCCTTGAGGTTGGCCTCCATCGCGCTGGTGACGCGATTGATCATCGCGCCGTCCACACCCTCGCGAATGAACCACAGCGTCTGCCCGTCGGGGCTGATCACCGGCAGCAATTCGCGATGGGTCGTGGTGTTGACGTTGGGGCCGAGCGGCCGTTTCTTGGCGGGCCCCTGCGCGTAGACCGGCGCGCACAGCGTTGCGAACAGGATGACGGCCGTCGCGAGCTTAAGCATGGCCCCAGTGTGGCACAGCCCCGCCAGCCGTCGTCTACTCGTCGTCTTCGCCGTCTTCGTCGTGGTGGGTTTCTTCGGCGATCGACACCCGCGCGAACACCGTCTCGCGAATCTCCGGCGGCGCCAATTCGTAGGCGATGGCCTCGAGGTCGGCCGGGATCGGCGCCATGAACTCCATCCGCTCCTTGGTCCGCGGGTGGGTGATGACGAGCCGCTCCGCGTGCAGGAACGGGCGGGCCAGCCGGGTCACCGCCTTCAGTGGATGGGGCACGCGCCGGTGTACGCCGCCGTAGAGCGCGTCGCCGACAATAGGATGGCCGATCGCGCTCAGGTGGACCCGGATTTGGTGGGTGCGGCCGGTGTGAATAGCCACCCGCAACAAGGTGACACCCTCCAGGTCGCGCGCCCACGTCACGCGGGTGATGGCGTCGCGCGATCGGCTGGCGCGCGTCGACATCTTCACGCGGTTCTTGGGGTCGCGGCCAATCCGGGCGTTGATGCGCTTGCGCTGCTGCACCAGGCCCCACGCCAGCGCCACGTATTCCTTCTCGACTTCGCGATCGTGAAACTGCCGCGTCAGCTCGCGGTGTGCGTCGTCATTCTTGGCCACCACCATCACGCCCGAGGTTCCCTTGTCGAGCCGATGCACGATGCCCGGGCGAATCTCGCCGCCGATGCCGCTCAGATCCTTGATGTGATGCAGCAGCGCATTGACCAGCGTGCCAGACGGGTTGCCCGCGGCCGGATGCACCACCATGCCCGCCGGCTTGTTGACGACGACGATGTCGACATCGTCGTAGAGGATCTCGATGGGCAGGTCTTCGGCTTGGGCGGCCGTCGCCGTGGGCGCCGGCAGCACCACCGAGATCACGTCGCCGTCGCGGATGTCGCTGTTGGACTTGGCGTCCTGGTAGCGCGAATGCGTGACGTGACCGGTTTCGATCAGCCGCTGGATCTGGGACCGCGAGTAGTCGGCGATCTCACCGGCGAGAAATCGGTCGAGACGATCGCCGCGGTTGTCCTCGTTGGCCGTGAAATGCACGGTCGGCAGCGACGCCCGTGCATCAGGGATCGGGGATCGGGGATCGGGGATCGGGGATCCGGAATCGGGGACTTTCTTCCTGCGACCCTTGCTCCGGTCTCTCGTCCCGGGCCCTTTACCCTGGCTCATGTGAACCGGGGCTTGCGGGGGCCGTGCGACGGGTCCGCGGTTCCCGCGGCGGCTGGCCGGTTGGCGCGGCTCAGGTACCACAACATAATCAGGCTGAGCGGGCCGAGGACGACCGAAATGAACTGCGAGGTCGACAGCATGTCGAACACCAGTCCGCGATCGTCGCCGCGGTAGAACTCGATGATGAAGCGGAGCACGGAGTACAGGAACACAAAGCTCCAGAAGGTCCGGCCTGCAAACGCCCCCTTACGCCTTTCGAGCAACAGCAGCGCCACGAAAATCACCAGCCCCGCAGCTGATTCGTACAGTTGCGTCGGGTGCAGCCCGACGTTGAGCGGCGTGCCGACGTTGAAATTGGCGGCCGGGTCGGTAAAGGTGATGGCCCAGGCGACGTCGGTCGGCTTGCCGTAGCAGCAACCAGCCATCAGGCAGCCGAGCCGGCCCACCATGTAGCCGAGCGCAATGCCGGGTGAGAACAGATCGGCCGACGGCCACAGCGCCAGCCGGTGCTTTCGCAACTGGTAGATGCAGACCAGGAGCGCGGCGATCAGTCCGCCGTAAAACACGCCGCCCGACCGCAGCAGCGTCGTGAATTCTGCCCAGCTGCTGGTGAAGTGCTGGAAGTCGACGATGAACAGCAGCGCCTTGGCGCCAACCAGGGCCGCGATGATCACCCAGATCAGCAGATCCATGATCCGGTTGCCGTCGATGCCGGCGGCCCGTGCTCGCCTGACGGCCAGCCAGAGGCCGGTGAGATACGCGGCGGCGAGCAGCACGCCGTAGGAGTAAATGGTGATCGGTCCGGCGTTAAACAGGATTGGATGCACGGCTACGCTTCCCTAGTCCAAGAATGTCGAGAATCATGAAAATCACGCCGAACGTAATGGCGGCATCGGCGACGTTGAAGGCCCAGAAGTGCCAGCCGTCCCAATAGGCATCCACGAAGTCCAGCACGTACCCGGCGCTCGCGCGGTCGATCAAGTTGCCGATGGCGCCGCCCAGCACGCCGGCCATGCCGAGGCGGGCCAGCCGATCCCCAAGTGGCACCGTGGCAGCGTACCATGCGACGCCGCCCAAGGCGATCAGGCCGACCAGCGACAACACCACCGTCTTGAACGGGAACTCCACCGAGTTGAGCATGCCGAACGCCGCGCCGGTATTGTGCACCCGCGTGAAGTCGACCAAGCCGGGAATCACCACGACGCTCTCGTGCAGCGCGAGCGCAGGCCGAATCATCGCCTTGGTGATCTGATCGAGGACCACCACGGTGATCGCGACATACAGTTCCAGTCGTCGGGCGGTAAGCACGCCTAGCAAGCTGTCACTACCTGACCTCGAGCCGCGACAACGGAGCGGCGATCTGAGCGTTCGCAGCAGTTCATTAGAGACTCACCGGTTCGGCTAAGGCATCCACGCAGCGCGGACACAGGCCGGTTCGTTCCGCGTCCTGGCTGACGTCTGGCACGTAGCGCCAGCAGCGATCGCACTTGATGCCGTCGGCCTTCTCGACCATCACACGAACGCCCGGTTCCATTACCTTGGTCTCTTCCAACTGCCAGAAGAGTGTGTTTTTGCCGATCTCGACAGTGGAAACGCCAAACAAGGTCGGCAAGAACTCGCGGTAGTTTTCGAGTAATTCGCCAGTTGCCTCACTCGCAGCGACGGTGACTTGTGCCGACAGGTTCGCGCCAATGGTCTTATCCTTGCGCTTCTCTTCAAGCCGCAGGTTGACCTGATCGCGCACGGCGGCCAGCGAGGCCCATCGCTCGATCAACGTGGCGTCTTTCCACTGTTCCAACTCAGTCGGGAACAGCGCCATGTGCACCGATGCTTCGCGCTCGCCCGGCAACATTCGCCACAGCTCGTCCATCGTCACCGACAGGATCGGCGCGAGCAGGCGCGCCAGGCCATCGACGATGATGAACATCGCCGTCTGGCCCGACCGGCGGGCTTCCGACTTGGCGCCGAACGTGTACATCCGGTCCTTCGTCACGTCGATGTAGAACGCGCTCAGGTCCACGGTGATCAGCTGGCTGGCCACCTGGAAGATGCCGGGGTAGTCGTAGTCGTCGTAGGCCTTGATGATGCGCTCGGCGGCGTCGGCGTATTTTGCCAGCGCCCAGCGATCGATCTCGTGCATGCGCGCCTTCGGCACCTGGTCGTCCTTGGGATCGAAGTCGTAGAGGTTGGCGACCAGCACGCGGATGACGTTGCGGATTTTCCGGTACGCCTCGACCGTGCGGGCGAGCACTTCCTTGCCCACGCGGATGTCTTCGCGGTAGTCGACCATCGACGCCCACAGCCGCAGGATCTCCGAACCGCTCTGCTTGATGATGTCCTGCGGCGCCACGGTGTTGCCGAGCGACTTCGACATCTTGCGGCCCTGGTCGTCCATCACGAAGCCGTGCGTCAGCACCTGGCTGAACGGCGCCCGGCCGCGCGTGCCGATGCCGACCAGCAGCGAGCTGTGGAACCAGCCGCGATGTTGATCGCTGCCTTCCAGGTAGATGTCGGCCGGCCAATGATGATCGGCGCGGAAGGGCAGCACCGCCTCGTGGCTGGAGCCCGAGTCGAACCAGACGTCCAGGATGTTGCTTTCGCGCTCGAACTCGGTGCCGCCGCATTCGCTGCACGCCATGCCCTCGGGCACGAACTCCGCGAGCGGCCGCTCGTACCACGCGTCGGCGCCGTAAACGTCGAACACCGCGGCAGCCTTGTCGACGAGCGCCTTGGTCAGCACCGCCTGGCCGCACTTCATGCAGTCCATCGCCGGAATCGGCACGCCCCACACGCGCTGGCGCGAGATGCACCAATCCGGGCGGTTGGCGATCATGCCCTCGATGCGCGCCTGGCCCCACGACGGGATCCAGCGGGTGTCGTCGATCGCCTTGAGCGCCCGCTCGCGCAGGTGCTTGGCGTCCATGGCGATGAACCACTGCGCGGTAGCGAGGAAGATCACCGGGTTGTGGCAACGCCAGCAGTGCGGATACGAGTGCTCGAAGTCCTCGCGCGACCAGAGCAAGCCGCGCTCCTTCAGCGCGGCTTCGACCTTGGGATTGGCATCCCACACCTTCAGCCCGGCGAACAGCTCCACCGACTCGTTGTAGTGCCCGCCCGGGTCGAGTGGGGCGTAGATCTCGAGGCCGTACTTCACGCCCGTGTGGTAGTCGTCCGCGCCGTGTCCGGGCGCGGTGTGCACCGCACCGGTGCCGGCTTCAAGTGTGACGTAGTCGCCGAGCACGCCCAGCGAGTCGCGCGCGTACAGCGGATGACGGAACACCAGCCGCTCCATCGTCTTACCCTCGAACGAGGCGAGCAGGGTGGTGAACGCGCGGCCCGTCTTCTGGCTCACGGTTTCGGCGAGGCCCTTCGCGACGATCACGACCTTGCCGTCCTTGTCCGCCGAAGCCTCGGCGGAGGTGGAGACGTCGTAGGCACCGTATTCGAAGTCGGGATGGAACGCGACGGCCAGGTTCGATGGAATCGTCCACGGTGTGGTCGTCCAGATCAGCACCGAGACCTGGCGTCCGGCGAGCACGGGGACACGCGTCGCCAGTTCCGCATGGCCATTCTCGCTCAACGGGAACTCGACGTAGATCGATGGCGAGGTGTGCGGCTCGTACTCGACCTCGGCTTCGGCCAGCGCGGTGCGGCAGTGCGTGCACCAGTGCACCGGCTTCTTGCCCTTGTAGACCATGTCCTGCTCGACGAACTTGCCGAGCGCGCGGACGATGGCCGCCTGGTACGGATGGTTCATCGTCTTGTAGGGCTCGGCCCACTCGCCGATTACGCCGAGACGCTTGAACTCGTTGCGCTGGATGTCGAGGTACTTGGCGGCGTACGCTTGGCACTCACGGCGGAAATCGGCCGTGCTCATCTGCCGTTTCCTGGGACCGAGCTCGCGATCGACGCGCAATTCGATCGGCAGGCCGTGACAATCCCAGCCCGGGATGTAGGGCGCGTCGAAGCCCATCATGTTGTGCGACTTGACGACCAGGTCCTTGAGGATCTTGTTGAGCGCGTGGCCGATGTGAATGTTGCCGTTGGCGTAGGGCGGGCCGTCGTGCAACAGGAACTTCTTGGCGCCTTTGCGCGCCGTGCGAATCTGTCCGTACAGGTCCATCTCGTCCCAACGGGCGATGGTTTCCGGTTCGGTGGTTTGCAGGTTCGCCTTCATCGAGAAGGACGTTCGCGGCAGGTTGCACGTGTCTTTCCAGTCGGCCATAGCGTCTCTGTATTGTAGTGTGAGGGCTTGGGGCTTGAGACTTGGGGCTTGGGGGAAGGCGTGGCGATTCGCGAAACGGTCCTGGATAACGGCTTGAAGGTGCTCGTGCAGGAGGTTCACACCGCCCCGCTGGCGTCGGTGTGGTGCTGGTACCGCGTGGGGTCGAAGGACGAAACGCCCGGCGTCACCGGCGTCTCTCACTGGGTCGAGCACATGAACTTCAAGGGCACCCGGAACATTCCCCGGGACCAGGTGAAGGGCATCATCGAGAAGTTCGGTGGCAGCTGGAACGGCTACACCTGGATTGACCAGACGACCTATCTCGAAACGGCGTCGAAGGACGCCCTCGACCGCATGCTGTTCATCGAGGCCGAGCGCATGGACGCCTGCCTCTACGACCCGGCCGACTGTGAGTCGGAGCGGACGGTGATCATCTCGGAGCTGCAAGGCGGCGAGAACGACCCCGAGCAACTGCTCGACACCGAGGTGACCGCTGCCGCCTTCAAGGTGCACCCGTATCACCACCCGACCATCGGCTGGTTGTCGGACCTGCAGACCATGACGCGCGAGGACCTTTACGGCCACTATCGCCGGTTCTACGTCCCCGCCAACGCCACGATCGTCGTGGTCGGCGACGTCGAGACCGATGATGTGGTGAAGCGGGTGTCAGCGCAGTTTGGCGGCATTGCCTCGGGCGCGCGCAAGGCGGCCGTGCGCCAGGTGGAGCCCGAGCAGCAGGCCGAGCGTCGCGTGGTGCTGCGCAAAGAAGGCACCGCCGCCTACTGGAAGGCCGTGTTTCACGCGCCGGCGTTTGCGGACGAAGCCTTTTTCCCGCTGCTGGTGGCCGACGCCGTGCTCAACGGCGCCGCGGGCCTGAACATCTGGTCCGGGGGCGGCGTGTCGCGGCCACAGCGCAGCGCGCGGTTGTACCGGACGCTGGTGGATGGCGGTCTTGCCTCGAGCGTGAGCGGCGGATTGATGCCGACGGAGCATCCCTACCTCTATTCGCTCAGCGTTAGCGTGGCCGAAGGCGGTTCCCTCGCGGCCGTCGAGGACGCCGTGCTGAAGGAGGTGGCGCGTCTGCGACACGACGGCATCACCCCGGCGGAGTTGACCAAGGTCAACGCGCAGCTACGGGCGCGGTTTGTCTATGACGGCGACAGCGTGACCGACATCGCGCACCAGTTGGGCTATTTCGAAACGATCGGATCGTGGCGGAACTATCACGATCTGCGTGCCCGGCTCGAGGCGGTGACGGCCGAGGCGGTGCACGCCGCCGCCGTGAAGTACTTGACCCCTGCGAACCGGACCATCGGTTGGTTTGAACCGCAAGCCGGGATCGGGGATCCGGGATCCGGGATCCGGACAGGGTCATCGAAGTGACAAGCAACGGGCTCCACCCGGCGCGAACGGTGCTCGACAACGGCGTGACGGTGATCGCCAAGGCGAATCACACGACGCCGGCCGTGAGCTTGCTGATCGGCGTGCGCGCCGGCGCCTATGCCGACCCACCCGATCGCGAAGGCACGGCGGCGCTGTGCGCGCGAGTGCTCGACCGTGGCACGGTCACGCGCCCGGCCGAGGTCATCGCCGACGACCTCGATGGTCGCGGCGCCTCGTTGTCGGTCGTCACCGGCCGCCACCAGATGGCCATCAGCGCAACCTGCTTGTCGGACGATTTCGGAGCCGTGCTCGGCCTCGCCGCCGACATTGCCCGCCACCCGGCTTTCCCCGACGCCGAAGTGACCACGCGGCGCGCCGACTTGATCACCTCGATCCGGCAGGACGAAGACAACCCGGCGCCGATGGCCGTCGACGCCTTCGCGCGCGCCTTGTATGGCTCGCATCCCTACGCTCGTAAGGTTCGTGGCAGCGTCACGACGGTCGAGAGTATTCGCCGGCAAGACCTGGTGCGCTTCTACCAGAAGGGTTTCCAGCCGCACTTCATCACTGTCGTCGCGGTGGGCGATGTCGCGGAAGAGGTGGCGATTGCCGCGATCGCCAAGGTGTTCGGCGATTGGTCCTCCTTCGCCAAGGCTACGGAGGACAAGTCCGCCTCCGTTCGTGGGGACAAACCTTTCTTGTCCGCCGAAGCGCTTGGCGCGAAGGTGGAAGGTTTGTCCGGCCCCGACGCCGTGCTCGTGCCCGATGCCATCGCGCCAACCGAGCGCCGCCTAGTCACCGTGCCGATGATGAACAAGGCGCAGGCCGACCTCGCCTATGGCTTTGCCGGCATCCGCCGCTCGCACCCGGAATTCCCGGCGTTCTCGGTGATGAACAACGCGCTCGGCCAATATGCGATTGGCGGGCGCCTGGGCGACCGCATTCGCGAGCGGCAAGGCATGGCCTATTACGTCTTCAGCTCGCTTGACGCGAGCCTGGGCGCCGGGCCGTTCACCATCCGCGCCGGCGTCTCGGCCGACAACGTCGAGCGCGCCATCGCCTCGATCGATACCGAGCTGGCGATGGTCCTGGAGTCCGGCTTTACGGCCCAGGAAATCGACGAGTCAAAAAGCTACCTGGTCGGCTCGTTGCCGCGACAGCTCGAGACCAACGCCGCGATCGCCTCCTTCCTGCTGAATGCCGATTTCTTCGACCTTGGCCTCGATTACGATGTGCGCTTGCCCGGGCTGATTCAGTCGGTGACCCTCGAGGCGGCCAACGCCGCCGCGCGCCAACTGCTCGATCCGTCGCGGGCCACCATTGCCGTCGCCGGGCCATGGATAAAGACAGCCACGGATTTGCACAGATGAACACAGATCAAATACGAGCTGTGTTTTTCGACGTCGACTTCACCCTGATCTATCCCGGGCCGACGTTCCAGGCCGAGGGCTACCGGCAGGCGTGCGCGGCCAGCGGCATCGAGGTCGATCCCGCCCGTTTCGAGCACGCCACTGCCGCCTCCTCATTCATCCTCGATGAAGTCGAAGAGCAGATCTACAACCACGATCTCTTCGTCCATTACACGGCCTCGATCATCGAGCACATGGGCGGCCGCGGGCCGAACGTGGTGGCGGTGGCGCGTCGCATCTACGATCAGTGGGCTGTCAATCACCACTTCGAGATGTACGACGATGCGGCGCCGGTGTTGAGGGGCTTGCAGGAGCGCGGGTTGAAGGTGGGGGTGATCTCGAACTCGCACCGCAGCCTCGATGCCTTCCGCGAACATTTCTCGCTCACGGGCTTGATCCACGTCTCGGTGTCCTCGTCTGAGCACGGCTACATGAAGCCGCACCGCAGCATCTTCGACGCCGCGCTGGAGCGGGCGGGGGTGCAGGCCGCCGAGTCGCTGATGGTCGGCGACAGCCTGAAGCACGATGTGGAAGGGGCGCTCAAGGCGGGTATGCGGGCCGTGTTGCTACGCCGATCGGGCGAGGTGCCGGCGGGACTGCCGGCAGGTGTTCCAGTGATTCAAACGCTGGCGCAGTTGGACCAACTGCTGTGATCAACATGACTGACATTCGCCTTCGCG
The DNA here is from genome assembly GCA_009694735.1 of Acidobacteriota bacterium. Classification (GTDB taxonomy): domain Bacteria; phylum Acidobacteriota; class Vicinamibacteria; order Vicinamibacterales; family UBA2999; genus 12-FULL-67-14b. The sequence continues at coordinate 24,474 of SHUG01000002.1, forward strand.
ACCTCAAGACCATCGACGAGTTCCGGCAAGTGGTGGATCTCGAGCACGCCATCTGGGGCTACACCGACAGCGCGGACGTGGTCACCGTTCCGGTATTCATCTTCACCGTGAAGCGCGGCGCCACCCTGATCGGCGCGTTCGATGCCGATGGCCGCATGGTCGGTTTTGCCTACGCGGTGGTCGGGATGAAGGACGGCCGGCCGATGCTGTGGTCGCACATGACCGGGGTGCTGCCCGACTATCGCGGCGGGCTGGGCTACCGCCTGAAGCTGGAGCAGCGCTCACGCGCTCTGGCGCTGGACTACGAGTTGATCGAGTGGACCTTCGACCCCATGCAGGCGATGAACGCGCACCTCAACTTCGCGAAACTGGGCGGCGTGGTCGAGGAATACGCGGAGAATTTCTACGGCGAGTCGACCAGCGCCCTGCACCGCGGCACGCCCACCGATCGCCTGATCGTCAGCTGGCGCATAGGTGAGCCGCACGTGACGCGGCGGCTGGAGCAAACCCCAGGACTCACCGCCCGGTCTCATGAGGTAGGGGAAGCTCCCGTGGCGAACGTGACCTCCATGGACGGGGATTGGCGTGAAGTCAGGACGATCGACCTCACCGTGACCGAGCGGCGGCTCTGGATCGAGATCCCGACTGGCTTCACGCAGATGCAGCAGCAGGCACCGGAACGAGCGCTCCAGTGGCGCCTGCACGTGCGCCAGCTGTTCCAGCATTACTTCGCGAACGGCTACCGCGCGGTCGATTTCGTGCTGCAACGCGACGCCGGCTTTGGGCGCTACTTGCTGGCTAGAAAAGACTAGCCGCCAGCCACCTCATCCCGGGGGCCAGGTCATCGTGCGTCCACCGAGCACGTGCAGGTGGAGATGGAACACCGTCTGGCCCGCTTGCCCATTGCAGTTGAAGACGGTCCGGTAGCCTGGACCGTCGAAGCTCTTTTCCTTGGCGAGCGCCGCCGCCCGCCGCACCATCGCGCCCACCAGCCCATCATCGCTTGCCGACAGGTCGTTGAGTGTTGCGACGTGCCGTTTTGGCACCACCAGTACGTGCATCGGCGCTTGCGGGTTGATGTCGTTGAAGGCGATCAGCTGATCGTCCTCGTAGACTTTTGAGGCGGGGATCTCGCCCGCGATGATCTTGCAAAACAGGCAACTCATGAAGCTATGGTGCCTCGGGTGCGTACGGTGCCACAAGTGCCAACCGTGCTGGTGCCAAGTGTACCGGGCGCGCGGCTTATGGTCGGCGGAGGGCCGCGGGCAGCTCACCGATCGCCTGGAGCGGCCACGCCGTAATGCGCTCGTCGATCCGATAACGATGCTCGCCAGGATAGACAATCCACAGGTGATCGAGCGCGAGGTCCTCGAGTGCCATGCGCATCGACCGGGTCGTGGCCGGCGCGTCGCTGAACTTGACCTCGACACCGTAGCGGCGGCCGTTGACGACGAAGAAGAGGTCCAGTTCCGCGCCGCCGTGGGTGCCCCAGTAGTACGCCTCGGACGGCCGGACGGCCGCGAGGACCTGCTCGATGGCGAAGCCCTCCCAGGAGGCGCCGACTCGCGGATGCCCGAGCAGCGCGCTTCGATCGTGAAGATCGAGCAGGCTGTGCAGCACCCCCGAATCGCGCAGGTAGATCTTCGGCGCCTTGATCTGCCGCTTGCCGAGGTTCTGGTGCCACGGCTGCAGTTGCCGCACCATGAACGTGCCGGTGAGGATGTCGAGATACGTCCGGACGGTCTTGTCGGTGAGGCCCATCGACCGGGCCAGCTCCGAACTGTTCCAGGTCTGGCCGTGATAGTGCGCGAGCATGGTCCAGAACCGGCGCATGGCCGCCGCCGGAATGGTAATGCCCAGTTGTGGAATGTCGCGTTCGAGAAACGTGCGAATGAAGCCCTCGCGCCACTTGACGCTATCGGCCAACGACCGTGCCAGGTAGGCGCGCGGGAAGCCGCCTCGGAGCCAGAGCCGCTCCCACGACTCGCTGCCGCTCTCTGCCAGGTCGAAACCCGATAGTGCGATGAATTCGATCCGGCCGGCGAGGGATTCGGATACGCCCCGCACCAGCGCGGGCGAGGCACTCCCCAGCACGAGAAACCGCGGCGGCCGCTCGGGCCGGTCCACCAGCACCCTCAGGACGCTGAACAACTCGGGCCGGGCCTGCAGCTCGTCAAGGATGATCAGCCGCTGTTCGCGTCCAAGCACCAGCTCAGGGTTCTCGAGCCGGCGGCGATCGCTTGGCGACTCCAGATCGAAGTAGATCGCACTTCGACGGGCGGCGACCTGTCGGGCCAAGGTGGTCTTGCCGCACTGCCGCGGCCCGAGCAGCGCGGTGACCGGCGACCGCCGGATCGCGGCCTCGATCGCGCCGACGCGGTCATGCCTGTCTCTCATCTGGCGTGAAATGTTAACATGATTATTCGGATATTAATTCCGAAATTTCACACTTAATTATTCCTGGCTTTTGGCCACGTCCGCTGCGCTTACGCCGCCGGCCGGCTCATCCTGTGGGTTGACGCTCGATGGCGGCGATGCGGGGGATGCCCTGGAGGTCGTTGCTGATGCGCAGCAGCGACAGCCCGCTATCGCCAGTGATCAGGTCGCGCACGGCGCCGGCCTGGGTGTGGCCGATCTCCATCAGCAGCAGGCCGCCGGGACTCAGCATTCGGCTGGCGGTCGTCAGCACCAGGCGGATATCGGTGAGGCCGTCGGTGCCGGCGGTCAGGGCAGAGCGTGGCTCGTAGCTGCGGACTTCAGGCTCGAGCTCAGCGTACTCGTCATCGGTGACGTATGGCGGGTTCGACACGATCAGGTCGAACGGACCGTCGATGCCGTCAAGGTAGCGCGTCTGCCTGAACTCAACCCGATCGCTGACGGCATGGCGGCGGGCATTGGCCCGCGCGACCTCGAGCGCCGGCGCGGAGATGTCGGTGGCGACCAGCCGCGCGCGCCGACACTCGGCGGCCAGCGTGATCGCCAGGCAGCCGCTGCCGGTGCCAATGTCGGCGGCGACACCGAATACGCTCGACAGCGCGATCTCGACAATCAATTCGGTTTCAGGACGCGGAATGAGCACGGCCGGCGAGACCGCGAAATCCCGGTTCCAGAATTCCTGCACGCCGGTGATGTAAGCGATCGGTTCGCGTCGCGATCGCCGCTGGATCGCCGTTTGATGGGCGGCCGCGAACGTCTCGGGTGGCGGGTCCGTGTCGCGGGCGTGGATGGTGGCGCGGTCCCATCCCAGGACGTGCATGGCGAGCAGCAGCACGTCGCGGGCAGCCTCGGACGGTTCGATGCCCGCCGCCACCAGCGCCGCCTTCGCCGCGGTGAGGTGTTGGCGGAGCGTCACTGACCCGACTGCGTGACTTGGCGCAGCTTCTCGGCGGTGTAAAACGTCGACAGGGCGTCGATCAGCTCGTCGAGGTTGCCGTCCATGACCCCGTGCAACTGGTGCGTCGTGAAGTTGATGCGGTGATCGGTGACCCGGCTCTGGGGGAAGTTATAGGTCCTGATCTTCTCGGATCGATCGCCCGTGCCGATCTGGCTCTTGCGGTCCTTGGCGATCGCGTCGTGCTGTTTCTGCATCTCCGCGTCGTAGAGGCGGCTGCGCAGCACCTTCATGGCCTTGGCGCGGTTCTTCACCTGCGATTTCTCATCCTGCTGCGAGACAACCGTACCGGTCGGGATGTGGGTGATGCGCACGGCGGAGTAGGTGGTGTTCACGCTCTGGCCGCCGGGCCCACTCGAGCAGAAGGTATCGATGCGGAGATCCTTCTCCTGGATCTGGATGTCGACTTCGTCGGCTTCCGGCAACACGGCGACGGTCGCGGCCGAGGTGTGGATGCGGCCGCTGGCTTCGGTGGCCGGCACGCGTTGCACGCGATGCACGCCGCTTTCGTACTTCAGCTTACTGAACGCGCCCTTGCCCTCGATGCTGACCACCACGTCCTTGACGCCGCCCTTGTCAGCCTCGCTGAGCGACATCAACTCGATCTTCCAGCGCTGGCGCTCGGCATAGCGGGTGTAGGCGCGGTAGAGCTCGCTGGCAAAGAGCGCCGCTTCCTCACCCCCGGTGCCGGCGCGGATTTCCACCATCACGTTGCGATCGTCGTTGGGGTCCTTGGGCACCAGCAGGATCTTGATCTGGTCCGACAGGCGTTCTTTCTGGACGTTGAGGTCGTTCAGCTCCTCGATCGCGAGGTCGCGCATCTCGGGGTCACCTCCCTTGATCAGCTCTTCGGCGTTGGCGATCTGCTGCGTCGCGGCCTTGAACTCGCGGTACTTCTGTACGAGCTCCTCGATCTCCGCCAGCGCTTTCGACTGCTTGCGGAACTCGTTGGCGTCACTCTGCACGGCGGTCGTGCCGAGGGATGCCATCAGTTCCTCATACTTCGCCTCAACGGTTTCGAGCTTGTCGAACAAAACAGGTGCTCCTGAAAGTCCGGCTGAAGCCGGACGCTACATCCGTCCGGACCGGGCCGGACTCCACAACTCTTCAGCCGCCGGAGACCGGCGGCAGGAATGCGACCTCGTCGCCATCGGCCACCGCCACCGTGAAGCGCGAGTAGTCGGCGTTGATCGCGCACGAAATCGACTTCTCGTAGGGCGACAGGTCCGGGTACTCGGCCACCAGTCCCGCCCACACGGCGCCGACGGTGGCGCCGCTTGGGGCTTCGCGCGTCAGCTCACCGGTGCCGGCGATGTCGCGCAACCGCGCAAACAGGCGGACGTTTACGCGCATGCGATTCTCAGCGCCTGGTCGCGCGCCTCGGTGTTGTCGAGGTCGGCGGTGGCGCCCTCAATCCAGACGTCGCCGCCCTCGAAGTATTCGTGCTTCCAGATCGGCACGATCTGCTTGATCCGCTCGATCGCATACCGCGCGGCCGCAAACGCGTCGCCTCGGTGCGGCGCGGCGGCCGCAATCGCCACGCTGGCTTCACCGATCTCCATGCGCCCAATCCGGTGGTGAATCGCCAGCCGCACCGTCGGCCACTGCGCGGCGGCTTCCGTCACGATCACGTCCAGTCCTCGCACCGCCAGCGCTTCGTAGGCCTCGTACTCGAGGTGCAGCACGCGCCGGCCCAGGTTGTGGTCGCGCACCAATCCGATGAACGTCGTGACCGCACCGATGCCGGTGGTGTCGAGCGCGCGTACCAGGGCCTGCGGATCAAGCGGCGTCGGGGTGATCGCGGTCAGCGGAACCATGGCAGCTGATTAGTATACCGAGGGGATCAGGGATCGGGGATCAGGGATCCGGGACGGGAGATCGGGGACAGGGGATCTCATGTCACGAAAAACCGCGCCAGAAGTGGTCGAGTGGCCGGTGTCCGCGGCCCAGGGGAATCCCGGGATGCATGGCGCCGGCGACGTAGGCCTTCGCCTCGCGCACCGCGTCGATCAACGTCGCGCCTTTCGCCAGGTGCGCCGCAATGGCGGCCGCAAACGTGCAGCCGGTGCCGTGGGTGTTCGGGCCCTCGATCCGTGGCCCGACAAACTCGTGGAACTCACCCTGCTCGAGTAGCACGTCGACAATCTCCGGGCCGGCGAGATGTCCACCCTTGACCACTACCGCGCCTGGCTTCAGCGTCGCAATCCGGCGCGCCGCCTCGCGCATGTCCGCGACCGAGCGAATCGACATTTTCGCCAGCACTTCGGCTTCGGGAATGTTGGGGGTGACCACCCGGGCGAGGCGCAGCAGCGTCCACCGCACGGCGTGAACGGCCTCCTCGTCCAGCAGGTGATCGCCGCTCTTGGCCACCATCACCGGGTCGACCACCAGGTTCGGCAGGTCGAACGACTCGACCGCCGCGGCGACGGCTTCGACGATCTGCGAGGTGGCCAGCATGCCGGTCTTCACGGCGTGGCAACCAATGTCGCCTGCCACGGCCTCGATCTGGGCGGTCACAAAATCATCCGGGACGACATGGATGCCGGTGACCCCGAGGGTGTTCTGGGCGGTCAGGGCGGTGATGGCGCAGGTGCCGTAGACACCGTGGGCCGCAAACGTCTTCAAGTCGGCCTGGATGCCGGCGCCACCGCCCGAATCCGACCCCGCGATTGTCAGGGCGGTAGGCATACCCCTCGACTCCGCTCGGGACAAGCCAGTAGAATTCCGTGTCATGACATCACGCCCCATCGTCTCGCACGCATCCACGATTCTCGACCAGGTCAGCATGCGCGCGGGCTCCGCCAACCTCTGGACCGGCGTGCAGGCGCTGTCGGTCGTGTTCGTCGCGGTGCTCACGGCGTCGGCGGCGCAGCTGAGCTTTCCGCTGCCGTTCACGCCCGTGCCGTTCACCATCCAGCCGATGATCGTGCTGATCGGCGCGGCGGCTCTCGGGTCCCGACTGGGCGCCCTCAGCCAGATCCTTTATCTCATGCTTGGCATCGCCGGCCTGCCGGTGTTTGCGTTCTCGCCGGAACTGCCTCAGGGCTTTGCCCGGCTGTTGGGACCGACGGGCGGCTACCTGATGGCCTATCCGCTGGCAGCGTTCGTCACGGGGTTGCTCGCCGAACGCGGCCTCGATCGCCGCTACCTGTCATCGATTCTGGCGATGGCGGTTGGCCTGTCGATCATCTTCGCGGGTGGCGTGCTGTGGTTGGCCAACGGCGTCGGCATGACCGCGGCGCTGTCCGTGGGCCTTTACCCGTTCCTGATGGTTGATGTGATCAAGATCGTGGTTGCGGGCTTGGTGCTGCCGAGCGCCTGGAAGTTCCTCTCACTTCCCAAAGATTAGGAAGTACTGATACGGCAGAAAGGGCTCCTGGCGCACCAGCCGGAGTCCTGCCTTCGCCGCGTCCTTCACCACGACGTCCGGGCTGACGCGCTCTTCCGGCGCGGGGCCCGGTCCCGTGCCATCCAGCTTGAAGTCCACCACGCCAATGCGCCCTTGCGGCCTCAACGCGCGCGCGAGGTTCGCGAGCATGGTGACGCGGTCTTCCACCTCGTGATACGCATCCACCACCAGCACGGCATCGAGTGACCCGGCGGGCAGCTGCGGATCGCTGTTCTGCCCGCGCACCGCCCGCACATTGGTGAGGCCTTCTCGCTGCACGCGGCGCGTGATCGCATTGATCATCTCGGGCTGCACGTCTTCCGCGTAAACCAGGCCCTGCGGGCCGACGCGGCGAGCCAGGCGGATGGTGAACCAGCCGCTGCCGGCGCCGATGTCGGCCACCACGGAGGCGTCGGCAATCCCCATGGCATCCATGATCTGATCCGGCCGCTGCCAGAGATCGCGGTCAGGGGATTCGAGCAGGCCCAAATCGGATGGCGGGAACAGCCGGCCGTGGCTGGCGCGCTGCGACCACGCAGATGTTGACGCCAGCACGAGCGCCACAGAAAACACCGACCTCAGGACCAGGGCCACAGATGACACAAATAACACAGATCGAATCACTGATTTCAGGATCTCGTGATTTGGTGACTTTGCGATTAGTCAGCGCGGACTGAGCGCGGACTGGGACTGGGGGACTGGGGTCAGGTCAAGAAAAACACAGTTTGGGATGAAAGGGGACAGGTCAAGCCCGTGCGCGCTTCACGGCGCCATGTTACTAAGAGGGCTTACGGTTAAGTCCAGAACGGAATCGTTTAATGCCCTGTCCCCGAATATCCCTAACTGTGATTTTCTTGACCTGACCCCAAACCACACACGCCGTACGCCGTAGATGCCGACTGCTGCAACGGGCCTGGCATCACCCCAGGCGCCACATGCCACACGCCGACCAGGGAGGCGGGCTGCGGATACGGCAGCGGCTTGAGGATGATGCCGTTCACCACGCTGAAGATCAGCGCGTTGGCGCCGATCGCGGCGCCCACCGTCACGATCGCGGTCAGGGCGAAGGCGGGGGCTCTTGAAGAGGCGGCGAAGGGAGTGTTTCACTCTTCGTGAGACGAGGGCGCCCCGGCGAAGGTTCGGAGGTGGTTTTATGGCTACACTAGTTGGATGCTGCCGAGCTTTTTCGACTCTCTGGTCGCCCTGATCGTCAAGACCTCCACGGACCTGCCGCCCGACGTGCGGGCCGCCATGAAGCACGCCCTCCATAGCGAAGAGGACGGCACGCTCGCCCGCCAGGCGCTGAACATCATCGGCCAGAACATCGATCAGGCGGCCGAGGTCGAAGGCGCCATTTGCCAGGACACCGGCATGCCGACGTTTGAGGTGAAGACCCCGGTCGGCGTGAATCAGATCGTGCTCAAGCAGCAGATCAAGGAGGCGATTGCCGAGGCGACCAGGCGCGGCAAGCTGCGCCCTAACTCGGTGGATTCGCTGACCGGCGAGAACAGCGGCAACAATCTCGGCCCCGGCACACCGGTGATTCACTTCGAGCAGTGGGAGCGCGACGACCTCGAAGTGAAGCTGCTGCTGAAGGGCGGTGGCTGCGAGAACATGAACGCCCAGTACTCGTTGCCGGCCGAGTTGCCGCACCTCGGCCGCGCCGACCGCACCATGGACGGTGTGCGCAAGTGCATCCTCCACGCCGTATGGAACGCGCAAGGCAAGGGCTGCGCGCCCGGCGCGATCGGGGTGTGCGTTGGCGGCGATCGCACGACCGGTTACGTCGAGGCCAAGCAGCAGCTGTTCCGCAGCCTGGATGATGTGAATCCCGACCAACGGCTGGCCGACCTCGAAGCCGAGATCATGCGCACGGTGAACACGCTCGGCGTCGGCACCATGGGCTTCGGCGGCCGCATCTCGCTGATCGGCTGCAAGGTTGGCGCGCAAAACCGCCTGCCGGCCAGCTTCTTCGTGTCGGTGGCGTACGACTGCTGGGCCTATCGCCGGCTCGGTGTCACGCTCGACGGCACGACTGGCGCCATCAAGGAATGGATCTATCGCGACCCGTCGGTCGAGACGATCCCGATGATGGACCAGGCCGGCTTCAGGCGCACCGGCCGCGAGGTCGTGCTGCGCGCGCCGATTGATGAAGCGACCATCCGTTCGCTCAAGGTCGGCGACGTCGTGCTGATCAGCGGTCCGGCCTACACGGGACGCGATGCCGTGCATCATCACCTCGCCAGCCACGCGCCACCGGTCGACTTGAATGGCGGCGTGATCTATCACTGCGGCCCGGTGGTGGCCAAGCAGGCTGACGGATCGTGGAGAGTGACGGCCGCCGGGCCCACCACGAGCATCCGCGAAGAGCCCTACCAGGCCGACATCATCGGCAAGTACGGCATTCGCGTGGTGATGGGCAAGGGCGGCATGGGCGCCAAGACTCTGGCTGGCCTCCAGCAGCACGGGGCGGTCTACCTGAACGCGATTGGCGGCGCTGCGCAGTTCTACGCGCGCTGCATTGACCGGGTGGATGGGGTGTCGCTGCTCGAGTTTGGAACTCCTGAGGCGATGTGGCATCTACAACTTAGGGAGTTCCCCGCCATCGTGACCATGGACGCCCACGGCAACAGCCTGCACAAGGATTTGGAGCAGGAGTCCGCGGGTCATTTGGCAGAGCTGGCAGAAACGCGGTGTTAGGCCCAAAAACTCTGTTTTGAGGGGTCCGAGAACCTGTTAAACTAGGAGGCGATCATGAACACAGAAACGCACACCATCACCCCGGACATGCCCGCGATGATCGATCCGATGATTACGGTCACCGAATCGGCGGCCGGCAAGATTCGCGAACTGCTGTCTGAGGAAGGCAAGCTCGAGAGCGGCTTGCGTGTCTTCGTGCAGGGCGGTGGCTGCTCGGGCTTCCAGTACGGCCTGATGATCGAAGAGGGCGGCGGCGTCGGCGACCAGCTGTTTGAATCGAACGGCGTGCGGCTGTTCGTCGATCCGGTGAGTGTCAGCTACCTGAAGGGCGCCGAAGTGGACTTCGTCGACACCATCACGGGCGGCGGCTTCACCATCAAGAACCCCAACGCCACGTCGACCTGCGGCTGCGGTTCATCCTTCACCGCCTAGAGGCGCCATGGCCTCGACGGCTGCCATTCCGGACCTCGATCGGCTGCGGCCGGCCGGTACCAAGCGTTCGAGCAAGCGCGACCTGATCGTCAACGTGTTCCTCAAGCAAGAGGGGCACCTGAGCGCCGACGATCTGGTGGTGCTGATCAAGCGCGCGGACCAGCGCATCAGCCGCGCCACGGTCTATCGCACCCTGCAGTGGATGGAAGAGGCGGGCATTGCCCGCAAGGTGGACTTCGGCGAAGGCCGCTTCCGCTTCGAGCATTCGTACCGGCATCCGCGGCATTTCCATCTCATTTGCAAGACCTGCAACCGCTCGTACGAGTTCTTGAGCTCGGACATCGAGTCGCTGGTTGAGGAAGTGGCGGCGGCGCGCGCGTTCACGGCGCGCCAAAGCGTGGTGCAGATTTACGGCACCTGCGACGCGTGCAGCACCGGGCATGCGCCCGAAGAGTCCTCCAATTCCGAACTGCTGTTCGCACGCGATGCGCTGCGCATCGCCATTGCCACGGAGCGCAGCGGCATGGAGTTCTATGGGCGCGGTGTCAAGTTGGTCAAGGATCCGCGGGCGCGCGAGATTTTCCGCAAGCTGGCCACGGAAGAAGTGCACCACCTGACAACCCTCGAGGCTCGCTACGAGGAACTGCTGAGGCAAGACCCGCTGCTCGAGTCGCGGCCGACGTTCCTGTTCTTCAAGGGCGCGGCCAACGGACTGTTTGCCGCGGGCACCGATCAACTGCGCCGTGACGGCGTCGACGATCTCGAGGCCTATCGAATCGGCATTCGCTGCGAGCGGGGTTCGCACCGATTCTTCAAACGCTACGGCGAACGCTTCGAGGACTCGGAAGGGAAGCAAGTCTTCCTGGAGTTCGCCGAAGAAGAGCGTGAGCACCTCGAGTTGCTGATCCGCGAGTATCGGGCTTTGGTCAAACGGCAGCGCGACACCGGCCACAAACCACTCGGCGCGCCGAAGCGTCAGGGCGCAGGCGGGCGGGCCAAAGCGCGTGCCCGCGCAGCCAGCCGTTGATCGATCTTCACTTACACACGACCGCGTCGGACGGCCACCTGTCGCCCGCGCAACTGGTCGACCGCGTGGCCGCGGCCGGCATCACCACCATGAGCGTGACCGATCACGACACGGTGGCCGGCCTCGCGGAAGTGGCGGTGGAGGCTGCGTCGCGCGGCATTCGCCTGGTGTCCGGCATCGAGATCACGGCAGTGGCCGAGGGTCGTGATGTCCACATGCTGGGGTATTTTTTCGATCCCGACAGCGCGGTGTTCCTGACGTTCCTGGAAGGGCAGCGCGCGCTACGCGTGGCGCGCGTCCGCGAGATTGGCGCGCGGCTCTTCTCGCTGGGCCTGCCTGTCGATGTCGAGGCCCTGGTCACTACCGCGGCGACGCGTCCCGGATCCTCGATCGGCCGTCCACAGCTCGCGCGTGCGCTCGTCCGCGCGGGACACGTGAGTTCGGTGCAGGAGGCGTTCGAGCGCTGGTTGGCGACGGGCCTGCCGGCCTTTGTGCCGCGCACCGGCCCCAGTCCGTCGACCGTGGTCGACGTGATTCACGCGGCCGGGGGCGTGGTGTCGTTCGCGCATCCAGCGGTGACCAGGCGCGACGACCTGATTGGGCCGCTGGCCGGCCACGGCCTGGACGCCATCGAGGTGTATCACTCGGATCACCGGCCGGAAGATGTGCAGCAGTATCGCGGCCTGGCGCAGAGGCTGGGCGTGCTCGTGACCGGCGGTTCCGACTTTCACGGCGACTCTTTGACTCAGCCGATGGCCGGTGCTTCGACCGGTCCCTCGGCTTCGCTCAGGGCGGGCCCTTCGTCGCGCACACGCCGCAATTCGTTGGGTGTCGTGCTGTTGCCGCCGGATGACTTTGCCGCGCTCGAGAGCCGCGCTGCCGAGATCCGGCGCCCGTCGTGACCGGGCCGCTGCTCGAAATCAGCGGCCTGGTGAAGGACTACCAGGCGCTGCGGCCGCTCCGCATCAAGTCACTGACCCTCGTGCCTGGTGACCTCCTCGCCGTCAGTGGCCTCGATGCCGCGGCCGCCGAGACATTTGTGCACTTGGTGACCGGGGCGACGTTGCCCGACCACGGCGACATCGCGCTGTTCGGCCACAACACCAGGACCATCACCGATGGCGAGGCCTGGCTCAAGTCACTCGACGGGGTGGGGATGGTGACTGCTCGCGGCATCGTGATCGAGATGTTCACGGTGTTGCAGAACATCGCCCTGTCGTTCACGCTCGAGGTCGACCCGATCGATCCCGACGTCTTGCCCAAGGCCACCGCGCTGGCCCGGGAGGTCGGCCTGGACGATTCGAGCTTCGACGTGGCGGTCGGCCGCTCGTCTCCCGACGCGCACATGCGGATTCACCTGGCGCGTGCGCTGGCCCTGGGTCCGCGCATGTTGATCGCCGAGCATCCGTCGGCGAGCCTCCCGCGCGAGACGGTCGCTGCCTTTGGCGCCGACCTGGCCCGCCTGGCCCGCTCGCGCGGCCTCGCCTTGCTGGCGTTGACGGCCGATGACGAACTCGCCAAGGCGATCGGTGGCCAGCGGCTCGAACTGGTGGCCGCCAGCGGCGAACTGAGGCCGGTCGGATTTTTCAAGAAGATCTTCGGTTAACCCCGATCCCTGATCCCTGATCCCTGATGCCCCCCGCGCTCATTCTCTTTGACATCGACGGCACCTTGCTGCTCAGCGGCCGTGCCGGCCTGCGCGCCATGACGCGCGCCTTTGCCGCGACCTTCGGCATCGCCGACGGTTTCAAGGACCAGTCGTTCGGCGGCCGGACCGATTCGTTCCTCGTCTCGCAGGCGTTGCAGGCGGCCGGCCTGCCCGACACCGCGGAGCACCACGCGCGCTTCCGCCAGGCCTACGTGCCGCTCCTGGAGGAAGAGATTCAGCAGCCTGGCGCCGGCCACAAGGGGTTGATGCCGGGCGCCCGCGCGCTGGTCGAGGCCCTCGTCGATCACGACCACCTGCATGTTGCGTTACTGACCGGAAACTATCGCGCCGCGGCCGAGATCAAACTCCGGCACTTCGAACTGTGGGACTTCTTCGAGTGGGGCGCTTTCAGCGACGATGCGGCGGACCGCAATGCGCTGGTGCCGATCGCGCGGCAGCGGGCGGAAACCTACGATGTGCCACCCGAGGCGCTGGCCCGCGTGATCGTGATCGGCGACACACCGCACGACATCGAATGCGCCCGGGTCGCCGGCGCCCAGTCGATTGCGGTGGCGACCGGGGGCCACTCAGTCGAGGAGCTGCGCGCGGCCGGTGCCGACATCGTGCTGGCCGACTTGTCAGACACCGAAAGGGTCGTCGCGCTGCTGATATGATTTGACCGGAAGTGAACGGGGCCCGGTGGCCCTCCCGGTCTTCAAAATCGGTCGCTGCCTCCTTGCGGGGCAGGCTGGGTTCGACTCCCAGGCGCTTCCGCCATTCTCGCCCCAGCTCGATGGTCTATTGGACTCATCTCCAACTCGTTGCAAAAAAGCACTTATCGTCACAGTCGCACTTGGCGCGCTCTTGACACGTCGCGACGTCCGTACGAACGCTTTTGTAGCTACAAAAGTGGATCTTCTACCGTTCGGTCGCGATGACCACGGCGCGAAAATACCCACCACAACGCACTACACTGCTCGCGGCATTATTTGAGGGAGGTCTGCGTATCGAGCAGCGGAATGCGAATGCCATTCTGTATGCGCGGACGTTTCTTTCCGGGAAACCCCTTGGGAACAGTACGGGTGAGATCACGATCGGCGCAGCGAAAACGGCAGCGACGAAGTGGCGTCTCGATCTCTTGGCACAACAACGACTCGGCATTGCGATCCACGGCGAGACGTTCGAGGTTGCGGCACGGGCATTTCTGACCGATCAAGATCACATCAAAGCAGTGTCTGATGGGCAACGCAACAACCATCATTCAAAGTGGCGCTTGTTACAGCCGCATCTCACGGGTATTCGACTCACAGCGATCGATCTCAGTTGGCTCGAACAGCTGCGCAATCGACGGTCGCGTGATCTGAACAGGTCTGGGGCAGCGATCTCGTCGTCCACACTCAAGAAAGACTTCATTGTCATTCGTCTGGTCTTACGGCATGCGCTGGAACGGACAAAAACGCTGGCATCGGTACCGACCTTTCCTTCGTTTGCTGAACGCAAATGGAAGATCCACGCGCGACCACGTCGGTTCTTGACCGCAGCTGAATACGCGGTACTGCAGCAGACGGCTCTGACGCGCATCAATAATCCCGCGATTACGGATCGGCAACGCTCGACGCGGCAGGTGTTGTTCTGGTTTATGGAACTGTGTGTTGGTGGCTGTCTGCGCGTGGATGAAGCACGCTCGTTACGGTTTCGTGACTGTGTACTCTCGACGGTCATGGTTGGGACAACGGCTCGGGCGGTCTTGTTGATGAAAGTCCTGGGCAAACATTCCCTGAATGGAGATGATCGGGAAGAGGCGTTCGGTCTTGCAGGTGCAGTTTCGGCATTCACGGCACTCCCGAAACGTCGACCGCAGGCTCAGGCAGATGACCTGTTGTTTCCATCGCTGCATCGGCGCCAGTTTCGCGAACTGCTCGAGGCGGCGCAGTTGCGAGTCACGGCAACGGGTGACACGCGCAATATGAAGTCGCTGCGGTCGACAGGCATTTGTCTGTGACTGAACGATGGGCCAAAACAGCTCGACTATCGGGCGATCGCGAAATATGCACGGACATCTCCGACCATGATCGCAGCGTTCTATGAGCAAACGCACGCAACGGCATTATTGGGGACATTGCTGCGGTAACGATCGTCTGGGGTCGTGGTCACGTCGTCCGTCATGCCTCTAGCGAATGACCAGTACCACGCACTGTTCATTGTCACCAGGAGCGCGGAGGACGGATCCGTCCCGAGTCCTGCGTTACTCAAGAGGATCGCGCAGGCACGTCAGGATCGTGCCGGCAACGCCATTCTGACAGTCACGTGCACCCGGATTACGGTGCGGAGCGACACCCGCTGAAATCCAGGATCCGCGCATACTGCGTCGGCGGCACGCCCTGCGTGCAGCCGTCACTGGTGACGTTCTTCCGCGTCCCGGTCGGCACTTGTCCGCCGCTACAGGTCAGCGTCGTCCACTGGGTATAGCTGAAACTGTCCTGTCCGCACGAGAACTGGCTCACGGAGTTCTCGCCAGAACGCCCCGGCGACGAGAAACATTGCGCAGAATCGTAATGGAGTGGAAACTCGGTCGTGGCGTTCGGCGTGCCACTACACGTCGCGTCCTGCCAGAAGCCGACGGTGATGTAGCGAGCCGGTCCCGTGGGTAGCGCCGGACCGACTGGCGTCGGCGAGGATGACAGCGTCGATACGGGTGCACTCGGCGCCGTTGGTGCGGAGGAAGTGCTGGTCCCGGCGCCGCACCCCGCTGTCACCACGCACGCCACCATCACGACGAGGGTTCCGCCAAGCAGCATTGACATCGCCAGAATCCGTCCCGAGTCCTGTAGAAATTAAAAAATGGCGTAACTTCCTGCTGAATCTCAAACAGCAGCTCGCCGGTTCAGACCATTATGGTTACCGAGGCGTGCGATGTCGATGACTTTCCTGACACTGCCCACGATCCTACCGAACACTCCAGACGATCATGTCGGCAGTCGCACAGTTTGAACGGGAGAAGATCGGTGAGCGGACGAGGGACGTGAAGCGACAGCGCTTAGCAGAGGGCTATTTCGTCGGTGGTGCTGTGAAGTGGGGTCTCACGGTCGTGGATGGCAAGTTCGTGGCAGATGTGAAGAAAACGGCATTGATCGCGCAGATGAAGGCGTGGCGCAGTCAAGGGAAGTCGCTGCGTGACATCGTGGCGCGGGTGGTGGAGCGCGGCGAACCGATCTCGGTCGATACGGTTCGAACGCTCACGAATGACGTGGCGACAGCGGAGATGCATCGGCGAGGGCGACGGAAAAAGTCGTGACGGCGTGCGCGGTTCACGTTGCGAGGACAGCGTTTCTTGACACCGAAGTTGACACCACGTTTTCGGCAACACACTTGCGACATGTCGCAACTGGTTGCTGAGTACTTAGGTGACTGACGTTTGCCTGAATGCACCCATCGCGGGCGATCCTACCTGCCGCAGCTCGAATGGCTTCAGCGCCTGGTCGTCAGTCAGACCGGCTTCGGCCTTCGGCCTCGCCTAAATCGGCTCGACTCCCAGGCATGGGCTCGGCTCGCCTTCGCTCGGGTCACACTCCCACGCCCCAAGCGCCACACCCCACGCCCATCAGTCAGCAATCCGCAGCCAGTACGCGATCAATCTCTGTGTCTCGAACAACGTAAAGCGCAACGTGCCACGCTGACGCCACCACCGGTCGACATCGGTCTTGTCGTAGCGCGAGGCTCGCACCATCACTTGCGCGCCGGTGCCGGCCACTCGCCGGTTCATCACCAGCCTGGCGCGCCGCGTGTGTTGTTTCGAGGTGACGACAATGACGCGTGGCCACCGGTTGGCGACAACCACGGCGCGGAGGGCGTCGGCTTCGTCTTTGGTGCTGTCCTGCTCGTCGAGGATCTCAATGGCCGCCCTCGGCACGCCTAGCCGCATCAGGACATCCACCTGCACGTCGATCTCGCGCTGGTAGACCACGCCCCGCCGCCTCAGCTCCGCCTCGCCATCGTCGGCAATCTGCCGCATTAGCAGCAGGCGCGGAGCCCAACCTGCGTGGTACAGGTCGACGGCTTCAAGCGGGCGTTCGAACAAGGTGCCGCCGAGCACGAAGATCGCGTCGGCCTTCTGCAAGGGATCTTCAACCACCAGCCAGGCGCCCAGGCGAGGCGCCGCGACCGCGGCGAGGATCAGGAGGAACGCCGCCAGCGCGGCCAGCCGTACGAGTAACCGTTTCAATCGACGAGCCGCACGTCTCCCGCCCGAGGCCCCTTCTGGGATTCCTCGATGATGAAATCGACCCGCTGTCCTTCGCGCAGCAGTTCGAACACCGCTCCTTGAACCGAACTGCGGTGAAAGAAATGCTCCAGGCCTGATTCATCGCGAATGAACCCAAAGCCCTTGTCGATCAGGAGCCGTGCAATTGTTCCGGTCGGCATAACCTGTCCTCCGATGAACCGAAGCCTGGAGGAAACGCCCGCCAGGCCGCCGCACCCACGATACCGGTGGTATCAGAAATGAGGCCGATTACACTGTGGCCACAGGCAGGGGAGACGGAAAACGCGGTTAGTGTAGGCAGGTCAACAATGGGATGTCAAGCAAATGTCTCAATTTGTAATCGCGCAAGAACCTCCCTTTTGTTGAGGAATCCAGATGATCAGGGCAATCGTTCTTGCGGCCGGCGCCTCGTCGCGAATGGGGCAGGCCAAGGCCGCCCTGCCTCTGGGCCCGACCGGCGAGACCGTGGTGGCAAGGGTGGTGCGCACGCTCCTTACCGCAGGCCTGCCAAGCGTGACGGTCGTCGCCGGGGCCCACATCGATGCGGTTCGCGCGGCGATGCCTGCGTTCGAGCCCCGCGCCCGTGTCATTGAGCACTTGGGGTGGGCGCAGGGACAACTGTCGTCGCTGCTCGCCGGCCTGGCGGCGGTAGACGACCCTCAGCTGGAGGCGATTCTCGTCACGCTGGCCGACGTGCCGCTCGTGCGGCCGGAATCGGTGTCGGCCATCGTTCACGCCTGGCGCCAGACCCGGGCGCCCATCGTGCGGCCCGTCGATGGCGATCGGCACGGTCATCCGGTGGTGTTCGATCGCACCGTGTTCGACGATCTACGTCACGCGGATCAGACAGTCGGCGCCAAGGCGGTGTTTGCCACGCACGCATCGCGACGGCTGGACGTGCCCATCAAGGACGATGGCGCGTTTGTGGATATGGATACGCCGGACGACTACCGCACGATTCAGAACGAGCCGAGCAGGTAGAATGCGCCGCTTGGCGCCGGCAACCCACCGGCCGGCTCGATCGTCATCGCAAACGCGGTTGGCGTCACGCCGGCGGGCGCCTCGGTGATCAGGGTGAAGCGGCCTGCCGCGTCCGGGGTCACGAGCGCTGCACTGACGGGTGCCGCGGCTGTCACGTACCACAGTTGATAGACGCGCCCTGCAGGCAGTGCCGGTAGGTTCACGGCGGAGAACAGCAAGCCCCGCGTGCCGCTCCAATAGGCGCGCCCCGTGGAAGCCGGCGATGCCGGCTGGCCCTTCAGTTCAATGCGCGCCAGATCGTCTGCCGCAAGAATGTCGATGGCCTGCCGCGCCGTGTCGGCCTGGCCTTGCAGCGCTGAGAGTTGTGCCTGCAGCGACTCGACCTGGGACTGCGACTGCGCCGCGGACACCTGCGCCGTGGCGGCCTGGCGGTACTGCGTCCACGCCGCCGTGCCGGCGATCGCAGCCATGAGTGCGGCAGCCAAGGCGAGCCACCCTGCCGGAAACGCGGTCCTGGCCGGGCTGACCGCCATCATGATTCGCTTGCGGAGCGCTGCTGGTGGTTCCACGGACGTCACTGTGTGAGGCATGGCTGCGGCCACCAATCGCGTATCTGCCACCAGCTGCCAACACTGCGCACATGATGCCAGGTGCTGCTCAAACGCCTCCCGGTCGGCGGCATCGAGTGCGTCGAATGCGTACGCGCCGGCGAGTTCCTCGAGTTGCTGGTGGCCCATCACTGGGTGCCGTCCTGAGCCAGTGCCAGGCGCAGTCTCTGGAGCGCGGTGCGCATCCGCGTCTTCACCGTGCCGAGCGGTTCACCCAGTCGCTCGGCGATTGCCGACTGCGTCAATCCTTCGTAGTAGGCGAGCTCGATCGCGGCGCGCATGGCGTTGGGCAGTTCCTGCAGCGCCGCCTTGAGGCGCTCCACCGCCTGTCCGGTAATGACGTTGGCCTCCGGCCCGATCGCGTCATCGGCGAGGCCGGCAATCACGATCTCTCCCGTATCGGTGCCGATCGGCCTGGCTTGCCTGGCGCGAACGCGATCGATGGCGCGCGAGCGCGTCATCATCAGCAGCCAGCCCGCGACCGTGGCGCGCCCCCGGTCGTAACGCGTGGGAGCCCGCCAGACCTGAAGGAAAACGTCCTGGGCCACCTCTTCGGCCTCGTGCGGATCACCAACGATGCGCAGGGCGAGCGAGTACACAGCCCGGCCGTGAAGGTCGTACAACTGCCAAGCGCGTCGCCGAATCCCGGAATCCGATCCCAAATCCGGCAGGGAGCCCGATGTGCCCCCTGCCGTCACCCACTAACGGCAGACCGGTTGGATGCCCTGCCCGCGGATCTGCATGAATACCTTGGTCGAGGCGTCGCCGTGACCGCAGGCGTTGAGGCGGTAGCGCAAGTACTCGAGCACCCACACCACGGCGCCTTCGTTGTCGACGAACGACGAGCCGGCCCCGCGCCGGAGGTCGTCGCGATACTTCACCTGCAAGGCGTTCATGAAGTTCAACCCTTCATTGCGCGACGGGAAGGGGATGGTGCCCGACGGCGTGAGGGCGCAGACGCCGTAGACGCCGGTGTTGTCGATCGCCGAAAACACGCGCGTCTGCGAGGTGCTGTGATCGCACAGGCCAACGCGATAGCGCGCGTACTCGATCAGCCACACCACGATGCCTTCAGGGTCGACGTAGGTCGTGACCGGTCCGGCGCGCAGTTGGTTCTGATACACGGCAATCAACTGGTTGAAGAAGTCGTTGGGCTCGTTGCGCGGCGGGAAGCTGATGTTCGAAGTTACGCCCCCCGAACCGTACAGGGCCCGGCCGCCGGCGATGTCGTCGGCCGTCAGTGCGTCCAGGCCGGTGATCTCCGAATTCATCAACGCGGCGACCCTCTGGCCCTTCTCGTCGGGATGGTCCAGACCGAGGATGTGACCGAACTCGTGCAGCGCCACGCGATTGAAGTCGTTCGACTGGCGCAGGGCGCCGCGATACGAGTTCCAGGTCTTGCTGCTGTTGAACACCACGTCGCCCTCGAGCTTGGCGCCAGTGCTGACCCGGTACCACGAGGTGGCGATGGCGAGGGTGTCGCCTTCGAAGCGGCGGCCGAACTCGGTGGAGTCGAAGAACACGCTGTTGACGCCGTCATTCTCGACGCGCGGAACGGTCGAGTTCTGAACGGCTGCGAACTTGACGAGGTCGCTATGGTTATTCCAGATCGACAGCGCGCTGGCGGCGACCTGGTTGAAGCTGGTGGCGCCATCGATCAGCGTGCCGGACGCGGGACCCAGTTGCAGTTGCAGCTGCATGGTGACGGTGCCATTGGGCCACTTGTTGGCGAGCAACGCGAACCCGCGCGGCGACTCCATGGTCGTGACGCACAGCAACAGGGCGGCGAGGGCGCCGCAAGAGGTTCGGCGACGGGCGTTCATCGCGGCCTCCCGGCGCCGAGGCGCGAGCGCACGGCGGTTTCCAGTTCGGCCAATCGCATCGGGGTGATCGACGCCAGCGAGGGCGCGGCGCGCCGAGGGCCGACCTGCGCGACGCTGCCAAGCGCCCGCCCGTCAAAGGTGCGGACACGGTCGACACCCGAGACGGTGTCGCGTTCCACGCGCATGCGGCCGTGCATGAACCCGACCAGCGGACTGACGGCACGGACAATCGAGTTGACGAAGAGCACATCACGCTGCCCGAGCCGGAAGACCGGGCTGCCCTCGACCCGCATGCCGAGGTCGCCAATTTCCCCGCCCAGGAATTCGAGCTGGGTGACGGCGCCGAGGTCGCCCTTCCACACGTCTTCCACGCGGAACGTCACGAGGGTGATGATGGCGCGGCCGTTGGGCGTGGTTTCCCACTCCGAGCGGACATTCATCACCTCGCCGACGAAAATCGTGGCCGCGCTGGACACCAGCGCATCAAAGGTCGGGGGAATGACGGTAGTGGAACGCGCTACGCCGGCCGCCGCCACGGTGCAAACCATGGTCAACAGCGAAAGTCGCCTGAACATCAGGTGCCTCCTCGGTGTGAGGAGGCAACAATAGCAGAGGTGCTGAAGTGCTGAAGTGCGCTGCCGCACCCGAGCACTTCAGCACCCTGTCTTAGCCGACCGTGAACGGAATGCTCGCGCGCGTGGTGCCCCAGTCGATGTGGAGCGTGGCACCAGCGGGTGTGTCCTGGATCGAGAAGGTCAGCTGCTCGGCGGCCGCGGGCGCCTTGCCGAGCGTCATCGGCGCGCGGCCGAGGTCTTCGCCCTTGGGGTACGGAACGCCCCACTGCCCGGTCTTCTTGCTGAGCACGAGGTGCCACGTCCCACCGGTCGGGATCGTGTAAATCGTGTAGGTGCCGGCCGGCACATGCACTGCGCCGATCATCAGCATCTTGTCGGTCTTGAACGTGGTCGCCTCGTCGGCGCCGGTGCGCCACTCGCGGCCGTCGTATGGGTCGATGTCCTTGCCGGGGGTGCGGCCCTTGAGCGACGGGCGGCCGTATTCGATCGACAGGTTGCCGCTATCAACGGTCCATTCAGTTCGCACGTGCGGGCTGCCGGCCTTGCCGGGGTGGACGGTGGTGGACTTCTGCGCGTTGACAGCCGCGCCAAGCGCCAGGGCGGTGACCGCGAGGGCCAGAACAGTTCGCTTCATCAGTGTCTCCTTCGCACGGCCGACCTTGGCCTGCGTCATCAGTCGGTCATCGTAACCCGCCCGCGTAGACGCCGTCCACCGGTGCGAAATCCACGACCCGTCAGCCCGTCCGTTCGGCTGTGGCGTACGATTGCCATCGCCGACGTACGGACGATACGATCGGCCCTCAGCCCAGGAGAGCTTCATGGCGATCACCGCTTCCGCTCTGCGTCAAGACATCTACCGCATTCTCGACTCGGTGCTCGACAGCGGTCAGCCGGTCGAAGTGGAGCGCCGCGGGCGCCGACTGAAGATTGCGCCGGTCGTGCCGGCGTCCAAGCTCAGCAGGCTGGTGCCGAGGACCACGTTCCTGCGCGGCGATCCTGACGCCATCGTCTCGATTGACTGGAGTGACACCTGGCGGCCGTGATCTACCTGGACACCCACGTGGTCGCGTGGCTCTTCGCCGGCGAGCACCGGCGATTGTCGGCCGCTGGACGCCGGGCCGTGGAAGAACATGATCTGCTCGTGTCACCAGCGGTGGTGCTGGAACTGCAGTATCTGTTCGAAACCAAGCGCACGACAACCGCGGGTACCGCCGTCATCGACGACTTGGCGGGGCGAATCGGTCTGACGATCTGTGACCTGCCGTTTCCCCGCGTGGCGCGGGAGGCCGTGGCCCACAGTTGGACCCGAAACCCGTTCGACCGGTTGATTGTCGCGCAGGCGGCGATACGGGCGACCGCTCTGCTGACCAAGGACCGCGTCATTCGCCGGCGCTATGCGCCGGCATTCTGGTGATCCGGCCGCGACCCTAAACGGTCACGACACCGGTGGTGGTCGCCGCCTCTCAGTCGTGATGAAGCGCCGCGACCGGACTCATCCGCGTCGCGCGGCGCAGCGGAATGAAGCACGACACCATGACCAAGACGAGGATGAAGCCGGCAATCTTCAGCAGCGTCGGCGGTGCGCTGGCATAGATGCCGGCGATGCCTGAGGCGTACGCGCCGTCCCACGCCATGGCGCCCGCCGTGCCGAGCAACAACCCGGCGAGCAACGGCGCACGCAGGCCGGCGATGATCACTTTGGCGACCTGCAGCGACCGCGCTCCGAGGGCCATCCGCAGGCCGATCTCTCGCGTCTTGAGCGTCACGCGCTGCGCGGTCTCGGCATAGAGGCCGACCATCGCCAACAGCACGCTCATCCACGTCACCGTGTCGGCCAGCACCGCCGACGTATGGCTGTTCCACTGCGCCTCCCTGACGGCGCGCTCCAACGTGCGCATGCTGTACAGGGCGATGTTGGGATCGATCGCTTGGGCCTCGGCGCGCACCACGCTGGCGGCGCGCTCCGGGTCCACGCGATGTCTGATCAATAAGGTCGCTGTTGCCGGAGCCGCGGCGGCAATTGGCACGTAAACCACCGGCGACTCTTGTCCGATGCCGCCCGGACCCTGGCGCACGGTCGGCACCACGCAAATCACCGTTGTCCAGCGCGGTTCGGCATTGGCTGGCGCATTCGCCGCCGTCACGGCCAGTTGCATACCGATGGCCTCGCCGCCTTTCAGGAAGACTTGCGCGAAGCGTTCGTTGACGATCGCCACAGAGCTGCCGTCGAGAGCGGTGAAGTCTCGTCCCTGCAGCACGCCGAGCGCGAGCGTTTCAAAATACTGTGGCGAGATGTCGATGGTCATCACGCTTGGTGCCGGCTCGCCTTGCGGCGGTTCCTGGCCGCGAATCTGCAGGCTGCGTTGGACCGACCCGCCGCCAGGTAGCAGGGTGGCGCGTGACACGCTGACAACTTGCGGTCGCGCCCGCAAGCGCTCTTCGAGCCGTGCGAAGTAGTCGCTCCGTCGCTGTGCTGTGGCGTACGACGCCGTGGGAAGAGTCACGGCAGCCGTGACGATCTCCGTGGTGTTGATGTTGGCGTCAGTTGGCATCGGCCGGTTCGCGATGAACGTAGCAACCGCGACTTGAGCCAGCAGGATCATCGCCAGCGCCAGTTCCGCGCTCAGAAACGCGCCGGTCAGTACGCTCATGCCGCCGCCGGTACTGGCGCGTCCGCCGTCCTTGAGCGTGCGATTGACGTCGGTGCGCGAGGCGTAAATGGCGGGAATCAACCCGAACACCACGGTCGTCGCCAGTGACAGCGCTACCAGTCCCCCGAAGACCACTCGGTCCATCGTGTAGTCGTTCCAGTACGGAAGGATGCCATCAGGAATGCCTGACTGCACCGCGCGCACCATCATCAGGTTCGCCGCGTTGGCGCACGCGACAAGGATCACGATGACGCCGGCCCAGATGAACTGCATCCATCCATCGAGAGTCCCGAGCAGACGCCCGTTGAGCGGCACGACTCTGGCCCGGACGTTGCGGTTGCTGTCAGGGTGCGCGGCCTCGAAGCCGCCGAACATGGTTTCGACCTCGCTGCGAGCGCCTTCCTTGCCGGCGCCCTCTCGTAACCGGCCGACCACGTTCAGCGGCCTGGTCGAACGATCCGGCTTGAGATCCGCATACTGCCCGAGCGGCAACCAGACGCTTGCCGTGCTCGGGAAGCCGGACCGCTCGGGAACGACGCCGATCACCGTGGCCGGTGATCCGTTGATGAGCACCGAGCGGCCTAGAATCCGCGGGTCGCCATCGTAGCGCTGCCGCCACGCATCGCTACCGAGCAGGACAACCGCCTCGCCACCAGGACGGTCGTCGTCCGGAAACGGCAGCCGCCCCAACGATGGCGACAGACCCAACAGCGGAAAGGCGTTCGCCGTGACATAGGCGGCGTTGAACCGATCTGGCGCGTGCCCCTCATCGCCAACGGTCGCCACACCATTCACCCAGGCAGCCAGGCCGGTGAAGCTGGTGGCCGCCGTCTGCAAGTCGTGGAACTCCGGCAGCGACACCAGTCGATTGGTGCCGCGATCGTCGAAAGTGGAAATGAACATCACCCGCTCGACGTTCTGGATGGCAACGCCGCGGAATGTGTGCGCGTAGACCAGCGTGAAGAACATGTTGTTGACGCCGATGCCGACGCCGAGTACGACGATGGCGGTCAGCGCGAACCCGCGATCGCGCGCGAGCACCCGGATGGCGAAGCGGAAATCCGGCAACAACGTCTCGATCACCGGCAGGCCGCGTTGCTCGCGGTAGCGCATCTTCGTCTGGTCGACGCCGCCGAACGCCCTGCGTGCGGCCAGTCGGGCATCGTCAGGCGACCGCCCGTGCGCGATGTGCTCATCGGTGAGCAGATCGAGGTGCGACTGGACTTCTTCTGAAAGCCGATCGTCGCGCTGGCGCCGCAAGACCGCCTCAAGCAGTCGCGAGATGAGAATTTTCATGCGCTGCCTTTTTCAAGATCCGCGTCATCTGTGTCATCCGCCGTCGCGCGCCGCGCTATGGCGGGACAGGTCGGCGGCCCTGGTTCTGGCTGCCACCGGCGTTCAGTCCTGTCGCAGTGCGGCCACCGGATCCAGCCGCGCCGCCCTGCGCGCTGGCGCCAGGGTCGCCGCGATCGACACGGCAACCAGCAGCGCCGAGACAGCGAGCAGGTCGATCGGACTGTTGGCTCTGGCCTCGACCAGCAAACCATGTAGAACGGCGCCGGCGGCCTGCGCGCCGGCCAGGCCCAGCGCCAGCCCGATACCGACAGGCACCAGCGCGCGCTTAAGGAACAGCCAGCCGATCTGCGCACGCCGGGCGCCGAGCGCCATGCGCACGCCGACCTTCTGCGTGCGCTGCGTCGTCGCGTAGGCCGTGATCGAGTACAAGCCGAGAGCGGACAACAGCGTGGCGATCACCGCGACGATCGAGAACACCAGGCTCATCATCCTCGGCAGGAATCGCGACCCGCTGGAGACGTGTTCCAACGACTGAAGATTGAACAGCGGCAGGTCGGCGTCGAGGCGTCTGACTTCCTGCCGCAGGACATCGGCAAACTGCTCGGGACGGCCGCGGACCAGCACCGACGCCACCTTGCCCGGTTGCGAGGCGTACGGCACGTAGATGACCGGCGTATGGCCCGACGCCGGTTGGTGCCGCAATGGCGGGGCAATGCCCACCACGGTGAAGCGATCGTGGGGGGCGCCTTCGGTTGTGGCATTGAGCGACACCTCGCGTCCAATCGGATCCACGTCTTGGAAGTACCGCGCCACGAAGCGTTCGTTCACGAGCGCGGTCGCAGCCCCTCCGGCCGTGGCGACGTGTTCGAGATCTGAGCCACGAACCAGTTTCAATCCGAGCGTCTCGAAATAACGATCGCCAATCGGCACGACGCGGACGTTGCCGCGTGTCGTATTGTCGAGAATCACGTCGCGACTCTCGGCGGCATTGAACGGGGGACTGCCGGCGAGCGCCGCTGACTCCAGGCCCGGTGAAGCTGCGAGCCGTTCATCGCGGGCGCGATAGAACGCCCGGCGTTGATCAGCGGAGGCGTACTGAGGTTCCGGCAAGGCGACGCGCATCTCCCAGAGGCGCGCGAGGTCGAGCGCTTGGTCGGACCGATAGACGCTGGCGGCGCTTTGCACGAGCGCGCCAGCGCTCGCGAGCAGGATCACGGCAAGCGCGAGTTCCCCGACCAGCAGGAACGTCGCCATGCGGCCGGCACGCTTGCCGGCCATTCCCGAGCGACCGCCCTGATTGATCACGGTGGTCAGGTTGGTATGTGACAGGTGCAGCGCTGGCAGCAGGCCAAAGGCAATGCCGGCGCCAGCGGACAACACGGCGAGATAAGTCACGAGGCGGAGATCAAACGTGAATCGAATCCAGTAGGGCATGCCAAACCCGACCGTCTCGGCTGCGAAGGCCCGCGCACCCATCCAGGCCAGGCCGCCGCCGATCAGTCCCGCCACGAGGGCCAGCAACACGCTCTCGACCAGGAGCTGCCGCACAATCCGCATGCGGCTGGCGCCAAGCGCTGCGCGCATCGACATCTCTCGTGCCCGCGCCGCCGAGCGCGCGAGCATCAGGCTGGCCGCGTGACTGCAGGCGATGAGCAAGACGATCATCACCGCCGCCAGCATCATCATGGGAGCGGTGTCGGTCGGTGGTCCGACATAGGCTTCATTCAGCGGCTGCACCACTGTCTGGCGGGTCCGATCACCCTCGGGTACGGGCGATGCCGACAGAATCGTCGCCAACTCCGAGCGTGCTTGACCCAGCGTCACGCCGTCGGCAAGACGCCCGACGATGCGCACGGGACGCTGGGCGGCATCGGGACCATCCATGCCCGGCAAAGCGATCAGCGGCCGCCAGACCTGCTGGTCGATGGGATACATGAAGCCGTCCGGCATCACGCCGATCACCGTGGCGGGCTGGCCGTTCGTGCGTCCAATCGACCGAGGATGGCGGGATCGGAACCATAGCGGTCCGTCCACACCCGATAGCCAATGATGGCGACCGGCGCCGCGCCAGCCAGATCGTCCTCTGGCCGGAAGTCGCGGCCCAGGGTCGGCCGTATTCGCAATCCACCAAAGGCCGTGTGACTGAGGTAAGTGCCTGGGAACCGATCCGTCGCATTCTCATCGTCGCCGAGGTTGATCACTGTATCGACTTCAGCAGAGAGGGAGGCAAAGCCCGTCGCGCTTGATTGCCAGGTCTCGAACACGCCGAACGGCACTCGCCGGCCTTGGGTCCGATTCGGTCCGCCGGTGACGCCAACCAGGGCGTCGGCCTCGTCGAACGGCAAGCCGCGGAAGCTCATGCCGTAGAGCAGCGACACGATGGTGCTGCTCGAGGCAATGCCAAGAGCGAGCGCGACGACAATGGCGGCGGTAAACCAGCGATCGCGCACGATTACGCGCAGCGAGTAGCGAGCGTCCTGGATCAACCCGTCGACGAGTGGCAGGCCGCGCTGCTCGCGGTAGCGCACCTTCGTCTGGTCAACCCCGCCGAAACTCTTGCGCGCGGCGAGCCGGGCATCGGCCGGCGACAACCCCTTCGCGACGTGTTCATCGGTGAGCATGTCGAGATGCGCCTGGATCTCCTCCGACAGCCGCTCTTCGCGTTGGCGCCGAAGCACGAGATCAAGCAATCGCGAGATGAAGGTCGGCATCGCTCATGACTCCTCGAGCAACCGATTGACCGTCGCGACCGTCTGCGCCCACAAGTCGGCTTCTGCCGAGAGTTGGCGCTTGCCGGCAGCGGTGATCGCATAGAAACGGGCGCGTCGGTTGTTCTCGCTCATGCCCCAATCACTCTTGATCCACCCCTTCTGCTCGAGCCGCAGCAGCGCTGGATAAATCGTTCCCTGGTTCAGCGCGAGCGAGCCCTGCGCGACTTGCTCAATGCGCCGGGCAATGCCATAGCCATGCAGTGGACTGAGAGCCGCCAAGGTCTTGAGGACCATGAGGTCGAGGGTGCCGTAGGGAACTTCGCTGTTGGGTGCCATGTTGATAGTCAACAGGTCAAATCGGTAGGGCTCGCTTCCTCCTTCGCGCTTCGCGCTCCGGCCGGACAGGTCGCTCGTGGGGCTCGGTCCTGCGGACCGTCGTTGGGCTCACTTCGTTCGTGGGGAATGCACTTCCCCACGAGGGCGCGCAAGCGCCCGAGCCCCACCGCGACCAATGGTCGCGGCCTCCACTTCAGTCCGCGACCGCCCACGGCCGCTTGCGCAGCAACGCCGACAGAATCGGCGCCGTCATCATCGTCGTGACCAGCGCCATGATCACGAGCATGGTGAACAACCGCGGCGAGATCACGCCCAGATCGAGGCCGATGTTGAGAACGATCAACTCGACCAGACCGCGCGTGTTCATCAGGATGCCCAGCGCCGCGCTGTCGCGCCAGTCGAGGCCCACGGTTTTCGACGCGAGCAGGGTGCCGCCAAACTTGCCGGCCGTGGCCACCGCGATGATGGCCCCGCACAGCAGCCAGTCGTCAAGCGTGTTGACCAGCCCGATTTCTGTGCGCAGGCCGGTGAACGCGAAGAACGCCGGCATGAACATCACCCGGACGATGTCTTCGAGCCGCTCGGTGACGTGTCTCGCAATCACGCTTTCGTGCGGGATGATGGCGCCGATCAGAAACGCGCCGAAGATGGCGTGAATGCCGATGAACTCGGTGGCCACCGCCGACAGCAGCACCGCGACCAGCACCAGCGCCAGGCTGCGCTCGCCGATTCGCGGCGAGCGGTCGAACCGCTCGACCATCGCCGCCATCGCCCGCCGGCCGACGGTCAGCATGAGCGTGATGTAGACCGCCGTGAGCACCACCGTCTGTACCGCGGCGCTGGTGGTCGATTGGGTGACCCCAACCACAAACGCGAGCAGGCACCACGCGATGGCATCGTTGATGGCGGCGCAGGTCAGCGCCACGATGCCCATGTCGGTGCGCTGCAGCCCGCGATCGTTGAGGATGCGCGCGAGCACGGGAAAAGCGGTAATCGACATCGACACGCCCAGGAAGAGCGCAAACGACGTGAAGCCCACGCCCGCCGGCGCCAGCGTCTCGAACAGCGCCGACGCCATTCCTGCACCCAAAGCGAACGGCACGATGATGCTGGTCACGGAGATCGCGACCGTGATCGCGACGCGACTCCGCAACACTCGCAGGTCCAGTTCGAGGCCGACGAGGAACATGTACAGAATCACGCCGAGCTGCGCGATCACCCCCAGGAAGGGCGCGGCCTCGGCGGGCAGAAGCACCGCTGCCGCCTCCGGCGACACGCGTCCGAGCAGCGAGGGTCCGAGCAGAATGCCCCCGACCACTTCGCCGATGACCGCGGGCTGATGAAATCGTTTAAAGAGCGCGCCCACCAGGCGGGCGGTCACCATGATGGTCGTCAGGGCGACCAGGACGCTCAGGAGCATGTCAGCAAGCGGTCTGCGTCCGTTCCACGTTGAGATCGAACATTGGCCGCAGCCTCGTCCCGGCGATGTTGCCGGCGAACGCCGTGACCAACCACAGCCAACCGTGGAGACTGCCCGACGCGATGCCGCTGAAGTAGGCGCCGATGTTGCAGCCGTAGGCGATGCGCGCGCCGTAGCCGAGCAGGATGCCGCCAATCACCGCGGCGGCGAGGGAGCGGTTTGACACCCGCCACACCGGCGCGAACTTGCCGGCGAGGATGGCCGCCGTCAGCGCGCCGAGGATGATGCCGAAGTCCATCACCGACGTCACGTCCATCAGCACACTCGAGCGCAGGGCCGTGGCCTGTGCCGGCGTCGTCCAGTAGGCCCACGACGCCACGTCGACGCCCAGTGCGGCAAACAGCTTGGCACCCCACAGCGCGAAGGCGGAGGTGACACCCCACGGGCGTCCACCGATGGTCAGGGTGGCAATGTTGACGACCGCGAGACCAATCGCGCCTGCGACCAGTGGCCATGGGCCGGTAAGCCAGCGCGGTCCATGGGCGGGACGCGTGTCGTCGAGCAGCCGGCCGTGCCGCCGCTGTTCGGCGACGCGCGTGATCCAGGCGATGCCGCCAAACACGGCCAGGCTCACCGCCAACCCGAGCCAGGGACCCCACAACGTGACGACCGAGGTCGCGGCGAATGAAGGCTGGGCGTTCCACCAGGGCGTGTGCGCGGTGCCGATCACCGACCCGATGATGAAGAAGAACAGCGTGACGAGCATGCGCGTGCTGCCGCCGCCGACGCTGAACAGCGTGCCCGACGCGCAGCCCCCGCCGAGCTGCATGCCGAGACCAAAAATGAACGCGCCGGCGGCGACGCCGATGCCAACCGGCGAGACCGAACCACGCAGCGGCTGTCCCCACAGAGTACCGGCGGCGATCAGCGGGAAGAACACGGCACAGGTGATCGCGAGCATCAACATCTGCGCGCGCAAGCCGGCGCCGCGTCGATCGGCGATGAACACCCGCCACGAGGAGGTAAAGCCGAAGGCGGCATGATAGAGCACGACACCGGCCCCCGCGCCCACCAGGAAGAGCGCGGCCTGACGCCAGTTGATGGCGGCGTAGAGGTACCAGGCGGCCAGCGCGATCACCCCGGCCGTGATCGCCGCGGGACCCGGCACCAACGCGCGCGACTCAATCGCCAACGGCGCCGACGGACTCATCGTTTGTGTTGTCATGGTTCGTCCTTGCTAACACGAAGAACACGAAGGTGGTTGTTCGTGAACTTCGTGTTGTCTCTTAGAACGTGATGCCGGCGCTGACGCCGAACGTGCGTGGGCGGCCATTCTCGCCGATGAACCCCGATGGTGCAAACCCCGGAAAGGGAATGGCGATAGGCACGTAGATCGTGTCGAAGGCGTTGCGGATCCAGGCTTCGCCGAACAACCGCTTGCCGCGCGCGCCGGCGCGAAAGTTCACCAGCCCGTAGGCGTCCTGCCGGGCGGTGTTGGCTTCGTCGTACTCAAACGCGCCATACCTGACCGCTTCGCCTCGGCCGTAAATGGTCACGGCTGAGGTGAGGGCGCGCGACAACTGCGCACCAACCACCGCCGTGTAGTCCGGGGTGTACGGCAGTTTCTTGTCGGCCACATTCACGCCGCCCGACACGGTGCCCTCGGCAAAGCGCGCGTGCGTGTAGCCGAAGGACGCGAACAGGTCGAGCGAGGCATGCGGGCGGGCGGCAAGTTCCACTTCCACGCCACGGCTGCGGGCGCCGCCGACGTTCGCGATGTAGAACTGACCCGGAACAAACGGATTCGGGACATTCAGCTGCAGGTCGTCCCACTCGATCGAAAACACCGCGGCGTTGGCCGAGATACGCCCGCCGGGGAGCGTGGACTTCAATCCGCCTTCGACGTGCCAGGCATGCTCTTCGCCGTAGGCCTCGCTGCCGGGCAGCGCGGCAGGATTGAAGCCGCCGGCCTTGAAGCCACGGCTGGCCGAAGCGTAGACGGAACTGTTGGCATTCGGGCGGAAGGCCAACGCGAATTGCGGTGAGAGATCCGAGAAGGTGGCGTCAGCGGCCACCGGGTTTGCCGGGGCGATGGCCGGTGAGAAGAACGTATTCAGCCTTGCATCGCTCTGCTCGCGATCGAAACGCAGGCCTGCCGTCAGGTCGACCTTCTCGTTGAAGCTGACAGTGCCGTGGCCGAACACGCCGACGCCGGCGCTGTCGATCGCCGCCTCGGGCGAGGTCTGTGCCACCGGGAAGGGAATCTGCCGCGAGAGCACGAACGCGCCGAGTGAATTGACGGCCAGCTGGTCGTAGTTCTGCTTGAAATACGCGACACCACCCTGCCACTTGAGCGTCACGGCGTCAGCGAGCTGCCACGGCGCGTTGTCAGGGGACGCCAGGCGAACCTCCTGGGTGAACTGAAAATCCTCTTCGCGGTTGCTCCGCGTGGCAAGCGCCAGCGGCGTGTAATCGAGGTCGGTTTGGTCTTCGGTGTTCCACTTCACGAAACCGGTGGTGCTTTCAATCGACACCCGTTCACCGTTGCCGCGCAGGTTCACGGTGGTGGCGTTGATGTCGCGGTTGGTGAACCCTTCGAAGTTACGTGACACCATGAACGGCGTCGCGCGGATCGCGTTTAGATCGCCGAGCGCGTAATCGCCGTCGCGATTGCGTTCGTGCGAGTAGATCACCCGCGCCTGCCAGTTCGCATTTGGCGTGAGCAGCAGCTGCGCCTTGGCAAACGTGCCGTCGCGGAAGTCGAGGTCGTGCCCAGTGATGCGATTCACCGTGTAGCCCTCGCGCTCTTGCCGTCCCGCCGCGAAGCCGATCGCGGCCCGGTCGCCGAGCGGGCCCGAGACGTTGCCGCGGACTTCCTTCGAGCCGAAGTCGCCGAACGGCGCCACGATCGACCCGGTCCATTTCGTCGTCGACGGCCGCGTGCTGGTGACGTTGACGATGCCGCCGAGCGTGTTGCGGCCGAAGAGCGGGCTTTGCGGCCCGCGCACGAACTCGATCTGATCCACATCCAGCAACTCGACGTTGGACGAGTTGCTGTTCAACTGCGGCACGCCGTCGAGGTAGGTCGTGATGGCAGGATTGCCCGGGCTCGAGCCAATTCCCCGGAAGCGCGCGTTACTTACCTTGCGGGCCGTGAACTCGGTGAACACGGTGTTCGGCGCGAACATGGCCGCATCGGTGATCACGCGCAAGCCGGCATTCGCAATGGTGTCGTCGGTGACCGCGGTGATGCTCGCCGGAACGGCCTTCACGTCCGCCGCCTCTTTCTGCGCGGTGACGATCACCGTTGGCAAAATCACGGTGGGCGGCTGGCTCGATTGCGCGAACGACGCCGTCGGGGCGAGCAGGGCGACCAAGACTGCAAAACAAAGTCTGAGCATCTCGTAATTATGCACGACGGCGGATGCGCTGGAACCGACCCCCCGGATCAGGGATCAGGGATCAGGGATCAGGGATCAGGGATCAGGGATCAGGGATCAGGGATCAGGGATCAGGGATCAGGGATCAGGGATCAGGGATCAGGGACGCCACGACATTGTCTGCCCAGGCGCCAGACACCCGGATTACGAACGTGGGGCCGTGCGAGAACTGGCCGACACCGTGTAAACGCTCGCCGGGCTAGGTCCGGCTGAAGCCGGACGCCACATTCAAGCCTCGTCAAGCCCCAAGCCCCAGGCCCCAGGCCCCAAGCCTCGTCAGTCGTGCGGCTTTTCGACCGCCACCAACTCCGGTTGTCTTATGACGGGCGGCAGATCCTCGGCCTGGCTGCGAACCGGCAAGCGCTCCGGCCCGAAGTGCGGTAACGACACCGGTGCACCTCGACGCGCCGACTGATACAACGCATCCACCACGCGCACGTCCCGGCACCCTTCCTCCGCCGATGGTTCAGGGTCTTTGCCGTTCAGCACGCAATCCGAAAAGTAGACCAGTTCCGCTGCGAACTGATCGCGGCGTCGGCCCTTCTTCGTCTTCACGTCGTCGCCGACCGTCAGGGTGTAGCCGAGGGCCTCGGCGTAGTCGTATGCGGGCTCAGCGTGAATGTTGCCTTCGGTTCCGACTACGCGCAGATCCGACACGCCATTGGCAGCGAAGCTGGTCGTGAACGTCGCCAGGCGGTCGCCGTCAAACCGCATCATGCCCGACGTCATCTCATCAATCTCCGGCAGATCGGCGCGCGCGCCATCGATTGAGTAGGCAAAGACCTCGGTGGGCTCGGCGCGGAACAGCAGGCGGGCCGCATTGATACAGTACACACCCAGGTCAAAAAGCGTCCCGCCGCCCAGCTCACGCTGGGTGCGAATGCCATTTGGCTTGGCGTGCATCGAGAACGAGGACGTGAAGTAGCGCGGCTCGCCGATCTTCCCGGCGCGCACCATGTCGACGATTTCAAGGAATAGCGGCTCGAAGTGCAGCCGGCACGCCGTCATCAGGCGCACATTGGCAGCTGCTGCCGCCTCAATCATCCTCGTGCATTCCGCTGCTGTGACCGCCAGTGGCTTCTCACAGAGCACGTGCACGCCAGCGCGGGCCGCCCGCACGGCGTAGTCCGCGTGCTCGGAATTCGGCGTGCAGATGTAAACCGCGTCCACTTCCTTCAGGCACCGCTCGTAGTTGTCGTAGCTCGAGCGAACTGGAACGCGGTAGCGATCGCCCAGTTTATTGAGCTTCTCGTCGCTGCCGCTCACAATGGCGTGAAGTGCGGAGTTGCGCTTGGCGTGCGCGAACGCCGGTAGCACCGCCGCTTGCGCAATGTGGCCGAGCCCGACCACGGCATAACGAACCTTCGACAAAGCCATGTGAACACCTCCCCGACCAGAAGCAGTGCAAGGGACATACCAAGGAGTGCACTGCGGCTGAGCCGGCGGGAGCCAGCTGGCCTCTTACTTAGGCGAAGATGGGCAACTCGTCGCGTGTGGAGTCTGTCGACACCTGGTCCCTGCTCCAATCGAGCATCACGTGGACGGCTCGCTCATCCAGTTCCACCGTGTAGCGATTGACGTAGAGCTGGATGTGCCGCCGCACGACATCCGCCGACATCTCCTGCGCGTGCGCCGCGACGTATGCCTGGCTCGCCTCGGGATGCGCGAAGGCGTACTCGACGCTGGCTCGCAGCGCCGCGTCGACGGCGGCACCAATCGGCGTAACCAGATCGCGTCGAATTGCGATGGCGGCCAATGGCAACGGGCACTGCATCCGCTCTTCCCAGACGGCGCCGAGGTCGGTGAGCAGCGTGAGGCCCTTCGACTGGTACGTGAAGCGGCCTTCGTGGATCAGCACACCGCAATCGACATCGCCGCGCAGCACCGCACCTTCAATCCGATCGAAGCGCATCGCGACCGTGTCGAACTGCCCAAGCAACCGTAACAGCAACGCTGCCGTCGTCCGCTCGCCCGGAATGGCGATTCGGCCGCCGACCGTGCGCGCCGATCGCGCCACGACGATCGGCCCCACGCCGAAGCCGGCTGCACCGCCTGCCCGCAGCAACGCATAGCGATGGCGAATGCGCGGATACGCGGCGATCGAGACTTTAGTCACCTCGGCACCGCCCAGTTCAGCCCGCGCGTTCAGCGCTTCGACATCATCAATATGAGGAAGCACCGCCGGCCCGGTCACCAGGCCGTGAACGAGGGCGTGAAAGGCGAACGTGTCGTTGGGGCAGGACGAGAACCCGAAGTCTAACGCTGGGCGATCCACGACAGCAGCGCCTCCTGTGCGGCGGTGGCGGCCTCTGCGATCCGCCACGCCTTGGTGTCGCGATCGGTCACCAGGTTGCTGATTCCGCGCAGCTCGCCGACGGGAATGCCGTGGATGGCAGCGACGTGGGCGACGGCGGCGCCTTCCATGTTCTCGACCGCGCCGCCCGTGCGGGCCGCGATGGCGCGCGCGGCCGCCTCGGTGCCCGTGCACGACGACATCGTCACGAAGCGAACCCTGATCGGCGACGGAAATACCTGCATCGGCAGCAGGTTGTAGATTGGCGGCGGGCCCGCCACGATCGGAAAGCCCAGGGATTGCATGTCGAGAAATCCGCCCGGGCTGTTCGCACCGAGGTCGCCGTAGCATTCCGTTTCGGCGCACGCCACATCGCCGATGTGCAGACCCGATTCAGGATACGCGCCGCCGATGCCACAGACGATGATCGCGCTTGGCTGCGAACGCGCGATCGCCAGTGTGACCGCATGTGCGGCGTTGACCGGGCCCACGCCCATGCACAACAGTTCGATCCGCGCCGAATCGGTTCGCTCGCGCAGCCGCGCGCTTTCGAGTTCGGTGGCCGTGCAGATCAGGAGGTCGGCGCCCAAGACCCTGTCAGCTTACTGCACGCCAAACGCCAGCAACACGTTGCCGGCCATCTGGCCGAACGAGCCATAGCCTGAGTTGGTGAACACCATGCCGTTGACGATGGTGGCGCCGGGGCCGTTGATGGAGCCGCCGCGCGCCTTGATGCCGTTGACGGTCTCGAAGTCGCGCGCCGTGGCGAACTCCCACAGCACCTTGCCGTCGGCGGCACTATAGGCACGCATCATCCCGTCGGTCGCGCCGGAGAACACCACGCCGGGGATCAGGCTGGCCGCCGCCGACTGCGCCGGGATGCACTTCATGGTTTGATCCGGGCAGGTGGCAATGGGCGGCGCCCACCACTCGCGCTCGCCGGTCGCCAGGCGAATGGCCGCGAGTCCACCGGCCGCCTTCATCCCGAGCAGGCCATCGGCATTCGGGTAGTAGACGAGGCGATCGTCAGCCGCGCCACCCCACTCGATGCCGCCGAGTGCCGTGCCCTGGCCGACGCGATGCTGCCACACCACCGAGCCATCATCGGGGTTGAGGCCCCAGGCCAGGCCTGATTTCTGGCCGACGGCGAGAATGCGGCGGCCGCCGGCGAGCGTGCGAAGGATGGGAGAAGTGCCCACCGCGAAGTCGGGACCGGTTTCTTGCGGGCACGTTTCTGATTTGGCGTTCGGACCGCAACCGATGACATAGGCGTCGTTCGGTGTCAGCTGGCGCGTCCATAATCGCTTGCCCGACGCGAGATCGAGCGCCATCACGGCGTCGGTCGTGTTGACGGCCGGGTAGGTGTAGCCGTTACTGGTGGACAGGTAGATTCGCCCGCGCACCGGATCGATGGTGGGCGCCGACCACACGGCGGCGCCCGCGGGTCCCCACAACTGCGTGCCGGTGGACGTTTTCCGCATCGGCACGGCGGCTTCGGAGATGGTGAACGACTGCCAGCGCTGTTCGCCGGTGCTGGCGTCGTACGCGATCACGCTGCCGCGAAACGAACAGCAGGGATAGGCCGGGTTGCCACCCAAGGCTTCTTCGATCGACGACACCGGCACGTAGAGACGGCCGTCATGAAACGCGGGGGCGCCGGTAATGCGCGCGACCGGATGGGGGTCGGCATGCTTCGACCACAGGAGAGCGGCGCTCTCGGCATCGATCGCGTAAACGTTCGCCCTGACATCACCAAAGAACACCGCGAACCGCGAGCCGCCCGTCTTGACCGGCGCGACCGTGATTGCCGTGCGCACGGCCGCCTTCGCTTGATACGACCAATAGACGCAGCCGCTCGCCGCATCGAGTGAATAGACGAAGCCGTTATCGGAGCCGACGTAGATGCGGCCGCCCATCACGGTCGGCTGTCCAAAAGCCTGCCGGCCTTCAGGGAAGCCAAACGCCCATTTCAGCGTCAGCGTCGGCACGGTGGCCGCGGTCAGGCCCGCTGCGGCTGCCGGCTGAAAGCGGGTGTTGGATTTGTCAGCGCCCCAGCCATTCCAGCCTGGTCCGTCGAGGGGATTGCCCAGCGGCTTCGCGGCACACTGATTCTTCATCGTTGATGCAGGTCCGGCCGTTGCCGTGCCGAATGATCGTCCGGACACATACTCGGCGATCGCACGCATTTGCGCCTCGGTCAGGCCAGACGCCATCGGCGCCATGCTGCCGGTGGTGATCGCCGAGAAAATAGCCTCCGGCGCCCGTCCCTGCAGTTGCGCGCGAGCGGGCGCCCGGCTGCCGGGTTCTGGATTCACGTGGCAGCTCGCGCACTTGTCCGTGAAGGGCAGCAGCCCAGTGACACCGAAGCCCTGGGCCGCCGCGTTCGAGGCGCCGGCGATCACCACAACACAGAGGAGGACGAGTGACACGCGCATGCCTCGCATCCTACCTCAGGGATCGGGGATCGGGGATCGGGGATCGGGGATCGGGGATCGGGGATCGGGGAGGGACCACGTCCGCCACGAAGAGCACGGGCTGCGCTTCGTCTACATGCCGACCGTGCCGCGACACACGGCGCGCAAGTCGGCACTCAATCACCTCGTCGACACCTTCTTTGACGGCTCCCACGCCAAGGTCGTGACCACCCTGCTCGGCAGCGACCCGTCGCGGCTGTCGGATGACGACCTGGACCGCATTGCCGAGTTGATCGCGACAGCGCGAAAGGCGGGGCGATGAACGCCATCGATATCGGCCTGCGTGCCACCGTCGTGGTGTTGATGGCACTGCTGGCATCAGCGGCGCTGCGCCGGCGCGCGGCCGCCCTGCGTCACTGGGTGCTCGCCGCAGGCATTCTCTCGGCGGCCGCGGTGGCGCCATGGGGCCTGGCGCTGCCGGCATGGGATCTGCCAGCGCGGCCGCCGACGGGCGAGACACCAGCCGGCTCGCTGGTCACCGGAAAGCCGATCGGCGCCGCCGCGGCGTCGTCTAGTAAGCCGGAAAGGCGGGCCGAGTCACCGGCCGGTCTATCGATTGCGCCTGTCGTCAACATGGTGTGGGCAGCCGGCGTCTTCGTCGGCACTCTCACCATACTGGTCAGCTTACGCCGGCTGTCGCGGCTGACGAACGCGGCACCACCGATGACCGATTCCCGATGGCTCGGGCTGGCGCAGGAACTCTCATCGAGCCTCGACGTCGGCGCAGTCGTGACGCTGCGGCAAACCGACCTATTGACCGCGCTCGGTACGTGGGGCTGGCGACGGCCGAGCGTGCTGCTGCCGGCGGGTTGTGAAACCTGGCGCGACGAGCGCATCCGCATCGTGTTCGGCCACGAGCTGGCGCACATTCGCCGGGCCGACTGGCCGCTGCAGATGGCCGCGGATGTCGTGCGCGCGGTGTTTTGGTACAACCCGCTGTTCTGGATCGCCTGCGCGCGGTTGCGTCGCGAGAGCGAAGAGGCCTGCGACAACGCCGTGCTCGAAGCCGGCGTCCCCGCCGCCGACTATGCCTCACACCTGTTGGCGATCGCCAGGACGTGCCGCGCGCCGTCTCCGCTGGCGACGCTCGTCCCGATGGCGCGGCCGTCCACGCTCGAATGGAGGATTGCTGCAATGTTGAATCACACGCTCGCACGCACACGTCCCACGCGCCGCACGCTCGCCCTGGTGTTCGCGGTCATCGTTGGCATCACGCTCACCACCGCCAGCTTCCGGGCGAACGAGCAGGTTGGGCCCATGCCATTCACCGGCACCGCATACGACGTCACCGGCGCGGTGTTGCCCGGTGTCGCCCTGACGCTGGACGACCACGCGGCCCATCGGCTGACCGCCACCACTGACAGTCATGGCCGCTTCGACTTCGGCACGGTCGCGTCCGGCCGTTACCTGGTGGGCTCGAAGTTGCCCGGCTTCCTGTCGTTGGCGGAGGAAGTGCGGCTGGAAAGCGCCCGGCAGTGGGGTCTGTCACTGACGATCCAGGTCGGCACCATCCAGGAGAGGATTACCGTCAAGGAACAACGTCCATCGACGGCGCCAGGCCGCGTCGAACGCGCGCCGGTGCGGGTTGGCGGTAACATCCGGCCGCCGCGCAAGCTGGTGGACGTCCGGCCGGTGTATCCGCAGGCGATGCGCGATGCCGGACTTGAAGGCATCGTCTCACTCGCCGCACTGATCGACGTGACGGGACGCGTCTCGTCGGTGCGGGTCACGGGCTCGCCGGCGCACCCGGACCTCGCGAAGGCCGCCGCCGACGCCGTGCGTCAGTGGCAGTTCAGCCCAACGCTGCTCAATGGTGAGACCGTCGAAGTCTTGATGAACGTGTCGGTCGCGTTCAGTTTGGAGAACTGATCCGCGTGGCGCGGGCGAGCGCGTTTTCGAGCTTCTTTTTCTGCAGGGGCTTGCTCAGGTGATCGTCCATGCCCGCCGCCAGGCACTCGAGGCGATCGTCCTCGAACGCGTTGGCGGTCAGGGCGACGATGCGGGGCCGGTGGCCGATGGGGTGTTCCGCCAGAATCTGGCGGGTGGCATCCAGGCCGTCGAGTTCCGGCATTTGTAGATCCATCAGCACCACGTCGTACCGCACCTGGCGCACGGCCTTGACGGCCTCGAGCCCGTTGGCCACCAGGTCGGCGCGATAGCCGAGGCGATCGAGCATCAGGAGCGCAATCTTCTGGTTCACGAAGTTGTCTTCCGCCACCAGCACGCGCAGCGGGTGGCGATCCGCCATCCGCGGCAGCGACATGATGTCGGACGCCGGCCGCTCTGGCGCCGGGTCTGGCGCCAGGAGATCCGACACCGCGTTATACAGGCGCGACGCTCGGACCGGCTTGGTCAACGCCGCTGCGAAGGCGTCGTTGGGCCCGAACTCCGGGCGGCTGAGCGACGATAACAGGATCAGCGGTGGCGTGCCGCCGCCAAGTTGGTTGCGGATCTCGGCGGCC
This sequence comes from Acidobacteriota bacterium, assembly GCA_009694735.1. Taxonomy (GTDB): domain Bacteria; phylum Acidobacteriota; class Vicinamibacteria; order Vicinamibacterales; family UBA2999; genus 12-FULL-67-14b. The sequence goes on from SHUG01000002.1 coordinate 64,391, forward strand.
AGCCCGAACCCGTCCATCTCGGGCATCTGCATGTCGACCAGGGCGAGATCGAACCGCTGACCCTCGCCGATCCACGCCAGTGCTTCGCGTCCCGAGGCGGCCGCGGTCGCCGCCAGTCCCCACGATTCAAACTGGCGGAGCAGCGACCGCCGGGTCGCGGCGTGATCATCCACGATCAGCACGCGCCGGCCCGCCAGATGCTGTTGATCGCCGCCGGCCGCCACGCCCTGGTTCACGGTCTTGGGCGCGCGCGCGGGGCCAGCGGCCGCCTGGATCACGAACGAGACGCGGGTGCCCTTGCCAAACTCGCTTTCGACCCAGATGCGGCCGCCCAGCAGCTTGGCGAGCTGTTGGGAGATCGCCAGGCCCAGCCCGGTGCCGCCGTACTTGCGCGTCGTCGACGCGTCGACCTGGCTGAACGAATCAAACAGCGTGGCGATCCCGCCCGCCGGAATGCCGATGCCGGTGTCTTCGACAACGAACGTGACGTCGAGCAGGGCCGAGGCCGGCAGCGGCACGGCGCTGACGGTCACCGAAACGTCGCCGGCGTGGGTGAACTTCACCGCATTGCCCAGCAGGTTGACCAGAATCTGCCGAATGCGCCCACCGTCGCTGACGATCACCGACGGCACTGACGGTTCAATCTGGTGGCTGAGGTTGAGGCCCTTGGTCTCGGCCAGTGCCGCGACCAGGTCGAGCGCGTCCTCGACGCAACCTTGCGGCTCAAACGGCTGCCGCTCCAAATCCAGCTTGCCGGCGTCGATCTTCGAGAAATCCAGGATGTCGTTGATGATCGCCAGCAGGCCGTCGCCACTCGATCGAATGGTCTCGACGTACTCGCGCTGCTGGGCGCTGAGCTTGGTGTCGAGCAGCAGGCTGGTCATGCCGATCACGCCGTTCATGGGCGTGCGAATCTCGTGGCTCATGCTCGCCAGGAACGTGGTCTTGGCGAGCCCCGCGGCTTCGGCCGCGGTCTTGGCCGACTCCAATTGCCGGTTCGAGTCGCGTATGTCGTCGCGCAGCTTGCTCACGTAGCCACCCATCGCCGCGAACCATGGCAGTGTCACCGCGAGCACGATCGGCTTGAGGATCTCGTCCTCCATCGCGACGACGCCCGGCTTGAAGCGATCGAGCGCCAGCACCTGCACGCCGTACGCGAGAATCGCGGTAACCGCGAGCAGCACCAACTGCCGGGTGCGCAGCTTGAACACGCCGAACAGCAACGCCATCAGGAACACCAGCAGCAGGGCCCCGCGTCCGCGATCGGCGTAGTACATGATCTACGCCATCGTGACGATGGACGAAGCCACTTGCGGGGCGGTGAGGCTGGGGTCGCTGAAGCGGAGGTTGAAGCCACTGCGGATCGCGATGAAGAACACCGCGATCCAGAGCAGGATGAGGGCGGTGCCCTGCACCAGCCCGGTCCATTCGAGCCCGCCGAACGCGTAGGTAATGCCCAGCAGGGCAATCACCATCAGCGACGTGCCGGCCGCCATCAGGAAGCGGCGGGTTCTCAGTGCCTGGCGATCGTCGCCGTCCCCTGACTGCACCCGACGAGAATACGTCATTGCGACGCCAATCGGGTCAGGGCGTGTCGCGCTGGCGCTCGGTCAACTCATACCGCCCGGGTGCCAGCCGCGTCGCGAAGCCTTCGGCCACCAGGGCCAGGTTGCCGCGGCCGGCCTCGGTGCGCGACAGACCGGTCACGCGTGCCAGCTCACCCGGAATCGTCATGCCCGCTCCCGCGAGAAAGCAGCGCGCGATCTCCCGGACGGCAACGTCACGTGTCACGCGCTGGCGCAACGCGTCTGGAAACCGGCCAACAGCCAGGGTCCAGATGTAGGTGAACCTGGGCAAGTAGAGCACTTCGCTCGGCATGACGATCATCGCCGCTTGCAGTTCGTCGATGCCCCTGGTGAACGCCTGGCGGTCGCCGACACCGGACTCCGTGCGCAGGTCGCCGGTGCTCATCTCCCATTCCTTGCGGAGGACTTTCAGGATGGCTTGTGCATGCTTGCTGAGTCGCGCCGGTTCATCCGCTCGCCGCATGCCCCAAATGGCGTGGAAGTAGGGAATTATCCGCGGTGCGATGAACGTGGCCTTGCCGCGCGCCAGCTTGCCGTAATACACCTTGCCGCGCCTGATGACATCGTCTTTTACCACCCAGGTCAGTGACGCCTCGGGATCCTTCTGCACGTTGCGTGGCATCACCGCGTCGCGCCGCCCGCACACCGCCACGTAGAGCGACGGCCCGGGTTTGCGCGAGTCGGTCAGGCAGGCCGCGAAGCCGACCTGCTCGATGAAGCGCTCGGCGTCGGTGGCGGATTCGACCTGGCGCGCGCCTTCGCGGCGCCAGCGCTGGTCGCGGTGCTCTTCGAAGCGGTCTGAAATCCGTGCCTTGGGTGTCATCAGAGTCGGCGCGTAGTTACTACCGGGGCGTGCGCACGGCCCAGCGCAACTTCGCCGGCGCGGCCCGCCGGTTGGCGAAGTGTCGATCGGTGTCTGCTTCAGCAGACTGGCAATGAGTTGGGCGTGCGGTTCATCGGCGTTCTCGCTGAGCAGGGACGCCAGGTGTGCCTCGCTCATTTCGCTGCAGGACAACGATCCGGTTGGTATTGGTCCCTTTGGCATTGTTCTTGACGCCCCAGCAGTTTGCCGTCTTGGTGAATTCCTGCTGGTTCACCATCACAAACAGGCGATCGAATGGGAGCCCTTCGGCGGCATCCCATACCAGACGTTCAAGAAGAACCTTGCCGTTGCGGACTTCGCCCACCTCGAAGGCGACGTGCCCGCCCGGCTGAACAACCCGCGCCAGTTCGGTCAGCGTGTCGCGGACCATGTGCTGCCATCCCACCTCGGTCCGGTGGTGCGCGATGGCGACGCTCGTCACATCGATGCCCGCGAACCAGCTTCGCAGCCAGTTGTCCTCGGCGTATTGCACAATGTCGAGGAACGGTGGCGAGGTCACGACCAACTGAACCGAACCGCTGGCAATCGCCGGGGTCGATTGCGCTGTGCCAGTGGTCAACAGCGATGGTGGGTGGGATGCCATTGGGCCGTCGCTGAGCAGCGACGCGGTTTTCTTCAGAATCAGCGCCTTGACGTCGCGGTCAGGGGGTGTCTGTCCCCTCCGCTCATTGATCCTGCGCTGCGACTGAGCGGACACCGCTTGATTGGGCGGAAGTGTGTAGACCGAGAAGAAGCCCGGTGAATGGCCGGACAATCGGTTGATGGCCACCATCCTGATCCAGTCGTCAACGGGGTCTGGCGTGCCGGTCAATGGCGCTCGTTCAATGAGCCACTTGCGGAGCGCGCCGATGTGACGCAGTGTCCGCGTGCTGTAGAAAGCGAGGAGGTCTGGCTGATCGATCTCGCCTTCATCCCATTTGATTTGGTCCAGCCTGCGGGCAACTTCGGTGACCGCCGGTGGTTCTAATCGGGGCCGAGTGAACAGAACACTCAAGGGATTGATGTCGTTGCCGATCGGTCGTCGGCCCAGGAGTGCGGCTTGTACAGGAGTGGTCCCGCGCCCCATGAACGGATCGTAGACGGCGTCCCCGGCCTTCGTGAGACGCGTGATGAAAAACTCGGGAAGCTGTGGCTTGAAGCAAGCCCGGTAGCTCACCTCGTGAATCGAATGAGCCTGACGCTGTCCAGCGGTCCAGAATTCGTTGATGAGATAAGGAATCTCGCCTTCGCTGACCTGCGTCGACGACTGACCAAATTGACTGAACTCTTGAACGAGATCGACGAATGGCCGTGGCGCTTCGGGGCTAATGGGTTCCGGCAAGGCCGAATCCGGCTCGAACAAGGGAAGCCTATGAGGAGCCGAACGAACCACTTGCAAATTCTAGCCGACTTCCGGAACCGACGTCGGCCGAGACCGCGAGCCGGTATCGTCATGGAGCGGTGAAGGCAGACCACGCGGGGGCCCACCTTCACCGTGCCGATCGACTCTTATTTGTCGTTGTGGAGCTCGACGAACTCGAAGCCGTAGTGGCCTGTCCCGAGCGCGTCCGAGAACTCATGGATGACCATCCCCTTGACGCAGCCGGCTGCCGCTCCGGACCCGGGCGTGCCGGCCGACGAGGCAAGAATGTTCCAGCTGCTCGACAGGTTCGCCGCAAGACATGGATCCTTGCGTTGGATGCTCTGCCCGGCTGACGAGCTCATGCTGATGGTCGCGCCGTCGATCTTCGTGCCGGCGGCGTTGTCGAGCGTGTAGTTCTCCGATCCGTTGATCACCGGCAGCGCGTCCGCCGAGTTGATATAGACGACGTTGGCCGGCAGCGTGACACCCCAGAACGTCTCGAACGCGGACTTCGTGGCGTTGCGGCCCACGACCACATAGCCGTTCCCCTGCACGATCTTCCAAATCGACCGATCCTGGCTCGTCGCGCTGTTGACAGTTACCGGCACAGAGGCTGTGTGGCGTGTTGCCAGCGCCGTCGTATGCCTTCGACGTCAGAACTGTGGGAGCCGTTGGGCGTGGCGGTCGTGTTCCAGCTCCAGGCGTAGCCCGCCGTCGTGTCGGTCGCCTGCAGCACGCCATCGAGATAGAACTCGACCTTTGTCACGACGACATTATCACCGGCGCTTGCGGTGACCGAGATGGTGCCCGACACGGTGGCGCCGCTCGCGGGCGACGTGATCGATGTCGTCGGCGGGATGGTATCGGGCAGCGCCCCACCGTCGTCCAGCGCAAACGTTCGCGGCAGCCCGGCGGCCGCAACCTCATTCGGTCCCTGCGCCACCGCGCCGTTGGCGGACACCGTGAATCCCGTCGCGCCGTCGGTCGTGACCTTGATGTCGCCGACGCTGTAACCCATGAAGCTCGTTAGCGATCCAGTCGGGCTGCCTTCTTCAGTCTGCAGCACGAACGCCGCGGGAGCCGTGATGCAGGACGTTGCCTGCGACAGCAGCACGTGCTCCAGGATGTCGATGCGCGGAAAATCCCACCCCGGGCTCTGCCCGGCGCCAGTGCCGATCAGCGCAACTGCCGGGCGGGACATGTTCATCCAGTTCATATTGGTGCTGCTCTCGCTGCCGTGATGACTCGCTTCAAGCACGTCGATGCCGCCGGTGCTGATCAGCGGAAACGCTCCGCCAGGCGAGATCGCGGTGATGACCGCCGATTCGACGTCAACCTGCGTCGTCGATCGCCCGGTGCATGCCGTGTCGATGGAGCCGCCGCCCAGATCGCTCGCCCAGAGGTAGTCGAAGCCGCCGTGCTTCACGAGCACCGCGATCGAACGATCGTTCTCGTTTGACACGGAGACGCTGCCGCCGCCGACGATGCTGCCGTTGACGGCAATGAACGTGAGCGTGGCGCCGTTGCCGAGCGGGACCTGATCGCCGACGAGAGGCGCGCGCGGCACGCCGGCCGTGGTCGTGCCTGCCGCGGTGTTCCAGCCGGTCACACAGCTCGATGAATACGACGATCCGTTGTCATAGTTGGTGACGCGGACGTTGTCGCCGGCGTTCACGACTTCGTCCATGCCGCCGTTGTGGTCGCAGTGCTGGTGGCCAACGATGGTGTAATCGAGTCCCGCGGCGGGCGTGATGCCGATGGACTGCAAGTACGGGACGACATCGGCGGTGCCCCTGCCGGTGTTGCCGGCCTCGAGCAGCACGGTCGTGCCGTCCGGGCCTTTCACCAGCACCGACATTCCCCACCCGACGTTGATCTGATGAATCTCCAGTTGCCGCGCCGCCGCGGTGGTGGCAACCAGCAGCCACGCAACCATGATGGCGAACGTAGTGACAAGGCGCTGACGCATGCTGATCCTCCTGTGGCGACAGTCCGTCGCCGGATGCATGCGTCAGATAGTCAGGGCCGCGCGCGACAGTCAGATCTCGCGACGATGACGTCGGTGCAAAATCGATCGTCCAGGTTGAAAAGGGATTGAACTACTTGGGGAGGATGAGGGCTTGAGACCCGTCCGCCTTCAGCAATAGTCACGAATATGTTACCTTGAAGGTGTGACGCTTCGCGTCGAGGAGTACGTCCGTGAGGATGGGTCGGTCCCGTTCAAGGGCTGGTTCGAGCGACTCGACTCGCACGCGGCGGCGAAGGTGGCGACGGCCGTGACTCGGCTGAGTTTGAGAAACACGTCCAACGTAAAATGGTTCAGCGGTATTGGGGAGCTCAAAGTCGATTGGGGGCCGGGATACCGTGTGTATCTGGCAAAGGACGGCGAGACGTTGATCCTGCTGTTCTGCGGTGGCACCAAGAAGCGGCAGCAGGCCGATATCGCCACGGCGCTGAGCCTCCACGACGAATACCAAGCGCGCAAGAAGGCGGCAAGGAGAGCCGGCCCTCCTCAGGCGCGCGGGAAACGGTGAACGACATGGCATTGACGCGAGACTTCAAGGACACGGTGGTGGCGCGGGTGCGGCGCGACCCGAAATTCGCGCGGGCGCTCTTGGACGAGTCGGCCACGCTGTTTCTCAACGGCGAACCGGAAGCGGCGCGGTTGCTGCTGCGTGATCTCGTCAATGCGACGGTGGGGTTCGAAGCGCTGGCCGAGATGACCGACAAGCCAGCGAAGAGCCTCCACCGGATGCTGTCCAGGAGCGGCAATCCCAGTATGGACAACCTGGCCGCGATTTTCGATGCGGTGAGACACCGCTTGAAGGTCGGTCTCAAGGCGCAGACCGTGAAGGCGGCGTAACCGGGGCCGTCAACGAGAACAGGTCGACCATCACTCCGAGCAGCCCTGCTGAGCGGCCAACCAACTGAGCGGAAGACTCCCCTTGCCGATGTCCGAGGGGCCGTCCCAAACCTCGTCTGGCGTGACGCCTTCTCGGTATGGGGTTCCCGTCCGATCGGCAAATGCCGCAGTCGTCAAATTCAGCAAGGCGCCGTCTGAAAGAGGGAACACACGGTTTGACGTCGTCAGCCCGCGTGTCATCGCCCCGAACAAACGCGTCGACGAACGGCCACGGAACGCGATCGCGATTGCCTCTCCAGAACTGGCCGTCGTCGGTCCGACCGTGCTCAGGGTTGGAGCCGACGCCGATCGCACGTATTTGCGCCAGTGGTCGGCCGCGCTCGGCGTCAGCGACCTGCTCGAACGAGCGTTGGCGGATGCCGACGAATGATGAGTGCAGCGTTACAGAACCATTCGTCCATAATTAAACTCGCACATGTCCTTTTTTAACCTGCCGGCGAGCTTTGAGCGGGCCGAGAAACGCATGAAGGGGAAGGCGAAGGCAGGGGGCCGGCGGCCGCGGTCGGATCGCGGCACCCCGCGAACCGACGCCCGGACACTGGATGTGCTGGCCGAAGTGGCAGGGGGCTACGACCGGCCTCGCATGGCCGACCTGTTGTCCAGCGTCGATCACCGCTGCAAGCGCGAAGGGTGCAAGCCCCCGTCGCGAGCGTCGGTATACAAGCTGTTGTCGACGCTGCCGACGCCGTCCTACAAGGTAGCGGGCTTGCCGCCCGCGGTGCGCGCCGCGCTCTACAACCTCACCGGCGACAGCGAGGTGCCGGCCCACCAGCTGGCCTTTTTCTGTTTCAACTACGGCGACCTGGCGGCAATGAGCTTCGCGGCCGGGTTGCCGTGGCTGGCCTTGTACCAGGCCGGGCGTTTGCCGGGCTACCGGCCCAGAAGCCGCGGCCTGGTTGAGGCCGTCATGCGGGCGCGGGGGATATAGCGTGGGTCCGCGCGAACCGGTCGACGTCATGCCGCCGCCCATCGGCCGCGCGGTCGCCGATCTGCCCTAGACGATGCCGAATGTGAGGCGGCGTTGCCGGGAGAGGGCCTGGACGATTGGACCATGGTGAAGGAGTTCTTCTGGAACAGGGTCGGCCAGTTGTTGATTCCGCCGGCGCGCGAACTGCAGATTGAGCGTCGCGTGGTTGACGTCGTCGACCGCTGATTGACATCCACCGGTCACAGGGCAAGGATCGCCGGTATGTGTCGCGGACTGGTCCTTGCCATCCTCTTCCTGATCACCCCGCGCATGGACGCCGTCCAGTCGCTCGGTATCCTTCACATCAAGATCGTCATCGTCGACAGCAATCGCCAGGCGATGCCGGTGCCGCGCCATGCGCTGCTGATCAGCGACAACCCGTCGAGTGCTCCGCCCCGCCGGATCTTGACCGCGCTCGACGGCTCCGTCGACGTTCGATTGGCACCGGGGAACTACACCGTGGAGTCGGACCGGCCGGTGGCGTTCGAGGGCAAGGCCTACCAGTGGACCCAGATCGTCGACATCCTGGCGGGCCGCGAGGCGGTGCTCGAGTTGACGGGCGACAACGCGGAGATGGTGGCCATCACCAATGAGGCGACCTCGGTCACGTCGCCGTTAGAGGCAGACCCTTCCTCGCTGTTGACCCGGTGGCAGGACAGCATCGTGGCGATTTGGACCGCAACCAGTCATGGGTCTGGCTTCCTGATCGATTCGAACGGGCTCATTGCCGCCGACCAGCAGGTGATCGGCGCGGCCACGTCGGTGGAGGTGCAACTGTCGCCGAGCGTCAAGGTCGCCGGCACCGTCATCGCCTCCGATGCCATGCGGGGTGTCGCGCTGATCGGAATCGATCCGTCGATTGCCGCGTCGGCGAAGGCGCTGCCGCTCGAGTGCGACAAGGCGGCAGAGCCGTTGACCATCGGCCAGGAGATTGCCGCGCTCGAAGCGCCGCTTGGCCGGCCGCGGGGCACCAGCTCCGGATCGGTCGACAGCATTCTGGCGAACGCCATCGATACCGACCTCGTGCCGAGCGCCGGCGGCACTGGTGGGCCCGCGTTCGCGCCAAACGGCCGGCTGATCGGCCTCACGACGCTGGTCATCGAGCGCGACGGAACTCGGGATGCCCGCGGCCGCATCGTGCGCGTCGGCCGCCTGTGCGAGCTGGTCGCGGCGTCGGCGCAGAAGATCAAGGGCACACCGCCGGCGTCGGCCACGCATCTTCCGGTCGAGTCGGTCCGGCCTTTCCCGTCTGATCCGGCCGGGGCCGACGCGCCAAGTCGCACTCGCAGTCAGAGTCTCTATCGGATGTCCACGTCCGACTTCGACATCGTGTTCATTACCCCCGTGCAGCTGATGGCCGCGCGGGCGCCGTCCGATCGGACGGGGGCACGCGGCCGGAACGCGAGCGCGCGCCTGCCCGACGCCGATGACATCACCGAGCGGCTGCTCACCGACTTCAGCAACTGGTCGGCGTACGTGGCGGCGACGCCGCCCGTGCTGCTGATTCGCGTCACGCCCAAGCTCGTGGAGGGGTTCTGGACCAAGGTCGCGCGCGGGGCGGCGATGACCCAAGGCATGTCGATTCCGCCGATCAAGCGCCTCAAGCCGGATTTCGCGCGGATGCGCGCGTTCTGCGGCGCCGCCGAGATCGTGCCCGTGCATCCCTTTAAACTCGAGCACCGTGTGTCCGACAACGACACCCTCGTCGAAGGCCTCTATGCGTTCGACCCCGGCGCTCTGGCGCCGGCCTGCACGACCGTCACGCTCCAGTTGTATTCGGCAAAGGAGCCTCAAAAGACGGACATGCTCCTCGTCCACGCGAAAGTGGTCCAGCAATTCTGGCAGGACTTCGCGCCGTACCGGGCCGTGAAATAGAAGTTGCTTAGGCCTGTAAGATTATCATGATAATGTTCCCTCGTGGGAACGATCGTCAAACGCGCCCTCGACCTGCACCTGCCCAAGGGTCGCTCGGCGTTCTTGTGGGGCCCGCGCCGCGTTGGCAAGAGCCACTGGATTCGCGAGCAGTTTCCGGACGCCGTCCTCATCGATCTGCTCCAATCCGATGTCTACGGTGAGTACGCCGCACGTCCCGCGCTGCTGCGGGAACGCATCGCCGACGCACGCCATCCCCTCGTGGTGATCGACGAAGTGCAGAAGGTCCCGGCGCTGCTGGACGAGGTGCATTGGCTCATCGAGAATCGGCGGCAGAGCTTTCTGCTGACGGGATCGAGCGCGCGTAAGCTGCGGCGCGGGCACGCCAACCTGCTGGCGGGACGGGCGCGGCGCCGGCAGATGATGCCGCTCACGGTCGCCGAGGTCGACCGCGTCGACCTCGAGCGCGTCATGGTGAGCGGGCTGCTCCCGCCCCACTTCCTGTCCTCGGATCCGGTCGAGGATCTGCGCGCCTACGTCGGCGACTACCTCAAGGAAGAGATCGCGGCCGAATCGCTCACCGCGAACATCCCGACGTTCGCTGAATTCCTGCGCGTGGCGGCCATCACGAGCAGTGAGCTGCTCAACTACACGAACGTCGCCCGTGAAAGCGGTGTCTCGGCCAAGGTGGTGCGGACGTATTTCGAGATCCTGGAAGACACCTACCTCGGCTATCGCATCGCGCCGTGGACGCGCGCGCGGTCGCGGCGCATGATCCTGACCGAGAAGTTCTACCTGTTCGACGTCGGCGTCACGAACTACCTGGCCCGGCGGCAGGCCCGCATCGGCAGCGCCGAGTTCGGCAAGGCGTTCGAGCAGTTGATCCTGATGGAGCTCAAGGCCTATCAGGCCTACCGGCAGCCCGAGCTCGACATCCGCTTCTGGCGCACCGCGAGCGGGTTCGAGGTGGACTTCGTGCTCGGCGACATGCAGGTCGCCATCGAGGTGAAGGGCAGCGCGCGCGTGCATGACGGCGACCTGGCCGGCCTGCGCGCCCTGCGCGAGGACCACCGCGTGAAGCGGTCGGTGGTGGTGTCGCTCGAGCGCCAGCCCCGAACCGTCGCGCCAGGGATCGAGGTGCTGCCGTGGCAGACGTTCCTCGATCAGCTGTGGAGCGGCGCGCTCGGGGTGTGAGGGCGAGACCGACGATCGTCTTCGCAACTTTGCGGGCCGACTCCGGCCGGCTCTCCGCGATGTAATCGCAGATCCGATCGAGATCATCGGCCACGTCCGTCGTCCAGCGGACGCGCATCAGCCCCGATATCGCTGTTCGATCCGAGAGGCAACCTCGCTATGGTCCAGCAGCCGACCTTCGCGAGCAGAGGTACGGCCGGTCTCCACTTCCCGACGGAACCACTCATCGTGCTCGACCGATCCACCAAGCAACTCCAACGCGACCTGATCGGCGTTGCGGCCGGTTTCGGCGGCAATCTGATTCAACCTGGCTTCAAGCTCCGGCGGGATGTGCAAGTCCATAGGGCTGAGGGTAGGGGTGAAGGGGAGGGCTGTCAACGCGTCCGTCCGGACCCATGCGTGAGCCCGACCCGATCCGGTTCGTGGCCCGATCGTTCAGCGGTTATTCAAGGAATACGCAAGCGGTCGTGCTGTCAGGCAGGGTGCCCCTGATCGCTCCTGTCCAGCGGAACGCCCCGGCTGCCGCGGCGTCATCTGAAGTGCCGTCGCGCGAACGCGCCGCCAGACCCCGATTTCAGATACTTCTCAAACGCGACAGCGCGGCGCTCGTCGGCGAACTCCACGATGACGTCGATGATCCACGGCCTGCCCGATTCCGTGTGTGGGCACCGCCCCGCGTTGTGATCTTCGAGCCTGGCAGCCATATCAGACGTCAGGCCCGTGTAGTAGCGAGTCGGGTCGGCCTCGCTCCTGAGAACGTAGACGATTCGCTTGCGCAGTTCCATGCCGCCAGACGAAGCAATCCGGCCGCCGCACCCGAATCAATGAAACTGGCCGGGAAATCTATTGGGAACAGATCCGGCGTCGCGAGAATTACAACGCCTGAGCCGATCTGATGGCGAGAAATCTGCGATCAGGGTCGCCGCTTAGTGAGCCGCGTAGTCCACCGTCGCTTGGATGGAGCCTGGCCAAGCTATGGACGCGGCACGGCCTGCCATCCGAAGCTCATGTTCTGTAGTGTGGGGCCCACCGTCGCGCCTTCCACCTCCGCGCTCACGCGCTATGGCGGACTAGTCGGCGCTATGGTGGGCATCCTTCGCCTGCATTCATGAGCGAAGGATGGTGGACCAGACCGGGATCGAACCGGTGACCTCATCAATGCCATTGATGCGCGCTCCCAACTGCGCCACTGGCCCCTTGGGGAAGAGCCTATCGTAACTCGGCTGGGCCGGCAGGATCAACCACGCGCTGGCCAGCGTCGGCCGGGGCGGCGTCTTGCGCCGCGGCCTTGCGAGCCGCGCGTTGCTCTTGCTCGCGCGCCATGCGTTTTCGGCGCTTCAGCAGGGCGCTATCCATCACCGAAATCGGCCAGTTCGGGGTGGATGTCAGCTTGGCCGCCAGTTCCTTCGTGGCCGGCGCGCCATCGAGCAGCAGGACCGCCGGTTGCTGGTAGGTGCCCAGCACCAGGTCCGCCAAGGGCAGGCCGTAGAAGCCCGCAATGTTCATGTTGCACTTGTAGTTCGCGTGATGGGCCTGGTGAAAGCCGTAGAGCTTTCGCCACGTCGTGCCGAACAGCGGGCCCTCGATCTTGCGCTTCCACCACGTCTCGTACGGCGTGTGGTGCGCGACGTGAATGGTCTCGTACAAGAAGTGCGCGATCGAGATCGCGAGGTATCCGCCGATCAAAATCGGGATGTGCGGAAACGAGAACGCGGTGACCGCCAGGAACGGCGTTAAGAACCCCATGAACGCCAGCAGTGCGTAGGGCGGAAAGGTCGCGAACTCGCCGTGTTCTTCGTCTTCGATCGGATAGGCGCTGATCACCCGATCACCCGGAAACTTGATGTTCGTGAGCTTGTGATGCGCGAGGTGGCTGAAGCTCAGCTTGCCGAGAAAGCTAATGCTGTTGGCGTGCAGCAAATAGCGATGGAAGAGGTACTCGCCAAAGCAAAAGACCAGGTTGAAGGCCAGGGTGGTGAGGACCACCGCGCCCAGACCGCCGGACCATTGCTGTTCCCACGTGAACGGAAAGAAGTACCGGATGGCCGCGAATGCCGCCAGCGGATGCAAGGCGATAAACACCGCGAACATCGGCAACGACAGGGAGTTGGTTTTGCGGCTCTCGAACGAGAGGAAGTTCAGACTCGGTAATGTCATAGTCGGGCGAATACTCGAACGATCGGCGGGCTCGAACGCCATGCGCTGCGTGCCGGAGCGTGATCTATCATACGTCGAGCCGCGATCGATTCGCTGATAAGATTGGCACCAAGGTCCCGCCGTGAACGACGCCGATCGCGCCCTGCTCCGCGAGCTCCGGAATGCCCTGCTGCACCTGCATAAGACGCTGATCGACTGGCAACGGGCCGACTACGAGCTGGATCACGGACCGATGCCGGCCAGCCAACTGCTACAGGTCATTTTCAACGATCGGGCGTTCGCCTGGCTCCGTCCCATGTCGGGCCTGATCGTCGCCATCGACGAGGCGCTCGCGGCCAAGCCGCCCGAGTCGCCCGCCGTGGCGCCACTCATTGCCCAGACGCGGGAACTTGCCTCGCCCGCTCCCGGCAGCGTCCACTCCACCCGCTACCAGGCGGCGCTCCAGGAACTACCGGATGCCGTGCTGGCGCATCGCGACCTGGTCACCATCCTCAAGCTCCACAATCCGCAAGCGAATGCCTGAACCAATCGGTCCGGCTAACCGCCTTCGCTGAAGCTACGGCGGTCAAGAAGCCGGACGCCACTTTACCAGCTGACGCGCACGTCGGTGCGCGGGCCCTTGACCTCGACCACCTGTTTCACGGTGCGGCCCTCGAACGTCACGCTGAGGGTGTAAGCGCCCGCACTGACGTTGGCAATCACGAAGCGCCCACCTTCGTCACTGACGGTGGCGAGCGGACTGTCAGCCGCAATCACCGTGGCCTGCATGCCGGGATGCACGCTGCACAGCACGTCGTACTGGCCGACCCGATCGAAAGTGTGGACGTACTTCTCTTGCGGGTCGGTCTCGACGTCGAACACTGATGCGCCCGTGCTTCGGCGATTCACGGTCACGTTGTGACCCATGTCTTCAGTATTCCGAAACTCAACAGGCTGCCCGACGCGCACGTACAACACGCCCGGCACGAATTGCTTGGCATACTGATCCAGCACGGCCGGCCCCTCGGGCATCGGCACACTGGCTCCCACGGGCGAGAGCGAGACGACCGCACCCCTTGGCGCCGTGCCCGTGACTTCGGCCACGGTCGTCGCCGCGGCCGGCGCCGGCGTGGCTGCTGGTGGCGCGGCAGGCGCGCCGCACCCACCGCTGACGGCGCAGGTGATCAGAAGCAAGGCAGTGGATCGCCTCAGGCGCCTTGACGTTGACCTTACGGATGACATCGGAGTTGATCTTACAATGGTCCCCACGAGCGGAGCGAGCCCCATGATCGTCCACCTCATTGACGGCACCTTCGAGTTGTACCGGCACTTCTACGCGGTTCCTTCCGCACACGATCGCGGCGGCATGGAAGTAGGCGCGGTGCGCGGCGTGCTCGCCTCCATTCGCGGCATGGTCAACGGCGGCGCGACCCATGTCGGCGTGGCCACCGATCACGTGATCGAGTCGTTCCGCAACCAGCTGTGGCCCGGCTACAAGACCGGCGACGGCATTGAGCCGGCGTTGTGGGCACAATTCCCACTGCTCGAAGAGACGCTGACCGCCTACGGCGTCTTGGTGTGGCCCATGGTGGAACATGAGGCAGATGATGCGTTGGGCGCGGCGGCGATGAAGGCGGCGCGCGATCCGCGGGTGACGCAGGTGCGGATCTGCACGCCCGACAAGGATCTCTCGCAGTGCGTGCAGGGCACCCGCATCGTGCAGGAAGATCGCCTGCGCCGGACGATTCGCGACGAGGCCGGCGTGATTGCCAAGTTTGGCGTGCCGCCGGCGTCGATCCCCGACTACCTCGCGCTGGTTGGCGACACCTCCGACGGCTATCCCGGCCTGACGGGATGGGGCGCCAAGTCGGCGTCAGCGGTGCTGGCTCGCTTTGGTCACATTGAGGCGATTCCCGACGACCACCACGCGTGGGACGCCGTCAACGTCGCTCGCGCGGGCGCGCTGGCCGCTACGCTGAAGCGCGATCGTGAGCAGGCGATGCTGTTCCGGCAGATCGCCACCATCCGCACCGATGTGCCGGTGTTCGAGTCGGTGGATGAGTTGGAGTATCAAGGACCGACAGCGGCGTTCGCCGCGATCAAGGATCGGCTGGACGCGGCGAAGTCGGTGTAGCGAGCCTCGTCAGCGACTAGAATGCCAGGCATGGACGCCATTAATCGCCGAGAGTGGTTGCAGATGACCGCCGCCCTGGCCGGCGCCGCAGTCGTGGCTAAGACCACGGCGGCGACGGCCCAGGAAGCAAACCCCGGAAACACGTTGCGGTTTTTCCCCGGCTTCAAGGCCGCCCGCGTAAAGACCTCGGGCGCCGAGATCAATCTGGTGCACGCCGGCTCAGGCCCGCCGCTGCTGCTCATGCACGGCGCACCGCAGACGCACGTGTCGATGCGACTGATCGCCCCGGAACTGGCGAAAGACTACACGGTGATTGTGCCCGACCTGCGCGGCTACGGCGACAGCAGCAAGCCGGCTGACGGCGAGAACCACGCCAACTACTCAAAGCGCGCCATGGCGCTCGACCAGGTCGAAGTCATGAACAGCTTCGGCTTCGACAAGTTCGCGGTTGTCGGTCACGATCGCGGCGGACGGGTGGGCCATCGCCTGGCGCTCGATCATGCCGACCGGGTGACGCGGCTCGCCGTGCTCGACATCATCCCGACCTATTACCTCTACACGCATGTGACCATCGAGTTCATCCAGGCGTACTTTCACTGGTTCAACAACGTGCGTCCCGCGCCGGGGCCGGAGAACGATCTCAAGGCCCAGTACGAAGCGCAAAAGGCGCGCGCCACGGCCGAGAACCAGATCGAGTATCTGCGCACATCGAGCCAGCCCGAGAACATCCACGCCATGTGCGAAGACTATCGCGCCGGTGCTTCAATCGACCTCAAGCACGACGAAGCCGACCTCGACAGGAAGATTGCCTGCCCGCTGATGCCGCTCTGGGGCCTGAAGGGGCCGATGGGACGGATTTACGACGTGCTGTCGATTTGGAAAGAGCGCGGCGTGAACGTGACGGGCAAGGGACTGCCGGGCGGCCACAACCTGCAGGAAGACGTTCCGGCTGAGGTGCTCGCTGAATTGCGACCGTTCCTGAAGGCGTAGGCAACCTCAACAAGGGGTTGCCCCCACAAATCAGTACTCGCTGAAGATTCGCTGAATCTCGTTGCGATCGGTGCTCTTGGTCAACGCGAGCATCAACAACACGCGCGCCTTGATGGGGGTGTGATCTTCGCCCGCCACGCTGAACTGACGCCGCCGGCGCTGAGCCTCGTTGGCCTGCGGAGCGCCGGGAACGTCGCCGCGCGCCGGCGCAATGCGGCCGCTGCCCGTTCGCGTACTGTTGACCACAAACACGCCCTTCTGCGCGGCGTAGGCCAACCCCTGGTTCTGCGTCCCGCTGGTGGCGCCCGCTCCGGCCACGGCGAGCACGATGCCCTTGGCGCCGTTGTCGACCGCGGCCTTGATCAGATCGCCCGGCGCACCCTGGTAGACCATGATGATGTCCACGCGCGGCAGCTCGGTGACTTTCGACACGTCGAACTCCATCCGCTCGTTGGTGCGCTGCGTAATCTGGCTGAAGAACACCACGCGATCGCGGTCGACCACGCCCAGCTGTCCGTACTCGCGGCTGCGGAACGTCTGCAGGCGCAACGCGTCGGTCTTGGTGACATTGCGCGCGGAATTGATCTCGTCGTTCAGCACGACCAGCGCACCCTTGTTGCGCGCCGCCGGATCGGCCGCCACGCGCACACCCTCGAGCAGGTTGGCGGCGCCTTCGTAGCCGAGCGTGCTCGGGTTGCGCATCGATCCCACCACCACCACGGGCCGCGGGTCGCGGACGGTCAAGTGGAGGAAAAAGGCGGTCTCTTCGAGGGTATCGGTGCCGCTGGTCACGACGACGCCGGCAATGTCCTTCTCGTTGGCGTAGAGCTCGTTGATGCGCTTGGCGAGAGCCAGCCACTGCTGCAGGCTCAGCTCGCTGCTCGACACGTTGGCAAATTGCTCGAACGTGAGCCGCGCGTAGCGGTCGACCCCCGGCATCGACTTGGCGAGCTCCTCGGCGGTGAGACGGCCACCGTCGCGATTTGAAATAGTGCCGCCGGTCGCCACGAAATGCACCCGGGGCAGTGCGGCCGCGCGCTCGGGTTGGGCAAGCAGCGGCGCCGGGCCCGCCGCACTCAGGCACAGCAACGCCATCGCCAACAGCCATGTCGGACGTAAGACGAGTCGAATCATGTTGCCCTGATTATGTATTGGCCGGGGTCGCGCCCGACACCAGAGAAAGCCAGTTGCTCAGCTCCCGTGCGGCGTCTTCGGGGGTCTTGCCGTAAAACGGCATCAGCGAGGTCTGGATCCCAGGCCGGCGCACGATCTGAGCGCGCCAGCGTTCCGCCGAGACCGGCGAAACCTCGATCTGGTAGGTGCGACCAGCGATGTGTTCTTCGAAAAAGTGGATAGCCACGGTGAGAGGTGACGATTGTATGTCGTTGCTGGAACGGATCAAGCGAAGCGCGGCGCGAAAGCGGCCGGTTGATGATTTCGGGCGTCTGGATCAGAGGGATAACGGCCCCGACTTTATTTTCCGTGTCGCGTCGTCCACAGTTTTTCGACCGTTCGTCCACAGGATTTCCACAAGGCGATAAACTAGCCGCATCCGCCCTCGCAAAAACGACGGCGGGTGAGCCCAACATGTTGCGTACGCACAGGCCGTCTGCCGCCTTCGTTCTTGCCGCCCTGCTGCTGCTGCCGGCTGCTGCCATGGCGCAGACGCCGGCCAGCCGCGTGCTGTTTCGGGTGTTTCTGTCGGACGGGCGCGTTCTGGCCAGTTACGGCGAGTGGGCGCGGGTCGAAGACCGCGTGATCTTCTCCATTCCAACCCGCTTGACCAGCGATCCGGTGGAATTGCACCTGGTCAACATCCCGTCCGGACGGGTCGATTGGCCGCGCACGGAGTTGTATGCCGAATCGGTGCGCGCGGTGGCCTACGCGGAAACCCGCGGCGAAGCCGACTTCAGCCGGTTCAGTGCTGAGGTGGCAAAGGCCCTCAATGACGTCTCGCGCATTGCCGATCCCGGCGTGCGACTGGTCACCGCGGAGCGCGCCCGCCAGTCGTTGGCCGATTGGCCGGCCTCGCATTACGGCTATCGCATCGGCGAGGTCCGGCAGGCGCTCGACGTGCTCGACGAGATCATCTCGCAGCTGCGCATCGCGGTGGGCCAGACGCGCTTCGACCTGTCCTTGAGTGCGCCGCTCGCGGTGCCGCCCCCGCCCCCGCTGCCGCCGCCGACCGACGCCGAACTGGTCGAGCAACTCGTGGCGGCGGCGTCGCTGTCAGACACGCCCGGTGAGCGCGTCACGTTGTTGCAATCGGTGGTGCGCCTGCTCGATCGCGCGGTAGGGTTGCTGCCCGACGAGTGGGCGCACCGCGTTCGCCAAAGCGTCATGAGCGATCTCGACCGCGACCGGGAGATCGAGCGCGCCTACGCCCACCTGCGCCAGCGCGCCCTGGACGACGCCTTGAAGCTGGCGCGCAAAGGAGATCGTCGCGATTTCGAGCGGCTCCGCGATCGCGTGAAGGACGAAGGTCGCGGTCTCGGCGGCGCCCGCGCCGGTGAAGTGGCCGCGCTGCTGGCCACCATCGACCTGCAGGCCAACGCGCTGCAGGCACGAGAAGCGCGCAAGCAGTGGGAACGGCGCGAGCACGCGTATCGGCGCTACCGCCGTGCCATGAATGGATCCTTCAAGGCTTTTAGCGATGCGACCGTCAGCCTCGACCAGGTGCGCACCATGGCAGGACCGCCGCTCCACACCATTGGCTCGACCACCAGGCGGTTGTCGGCCGCCGCCGTGAAGATTGGCAAGGTCACGCCGCCACCTGATCTGCAGGCCGGACACGCCCTGCTTCGCAGTGCGTGGGAGCTGGCCGGGAACGCGCTTCGCCTCCGCTCGGAATCAGTGTCAATCAACAGCACCGATCTCGCCCGGCGCGCCTCGTCCGCCGCGGCCGGCACCGTCATGCTGTATCACCGCGCCCGCGCCGACCTTGCCACGGCCATGGCGCCGCCATCGCCCCGGTGATTACTCCCCGAAGGACACGCTTGATTCGCGCGGCCGACCTGGCCGGCTTTCGCGCGCACCTGGTCGAGATCGTCCGCGGCCTCGCCGTGGATGGCGCGAGCTTCGTGCTGGTGCCCACGCAAGCGGCTGGCGAGCAACTTCGGCGAACGTTGCGGGCCCGTCTCGGCGACACACCGCAGGGACCAGTGATTGGCACCCGCGGCGATCTCTACGGCTTGCTGATGGCGCGTCTGCGCCCCGCCGCGAGAACGCTGTCGGGATTCGAGCGCGAGGCGCTGATCGCCGCGGCGGCGCGCGACGCCGAGGACGCCGGCCTGCCGCCGCCGTTTCATGTGCGGCCGGCGCTCGTCGCCGAGATGTTGGCGCTTTACGACTACCTGCGCCGCCTGCACCGCACGGTGGATGATTTCGATCGCCTGCTTTCGGGCGAGCTCGAGCCGGCGGCCGAAGCCGATCGGGGCGCCGCGCAGCTGCTTGAACAAACGCGATTCCTGGCGGCGGCCTTTCGCGGTTACGAAGCGCGCCTGCTCGACACCGCGGTGCTCGACGAACACGCCGCGCGCCGGCAGCTGATCGAGACGCCATCGGCCACCCCCCTGCGGCACATCGTGATCGCGGTGGGCGACCGCCCCCTGGATCCCGACGGCCTGTGGCCCGCCGATGTCGCCCTGCTGACGAGCATCAGCGGGCTGGAGGCGATCGACGTAGTTGCCACCGACGGGACCCTGGAAGCGGGCTACCTCGATCGCCTGCGCCTGGCGTTTGTCGGCATCGACGAGATCGCGTCGCCGCCGCCGGCCCCCGCGCCCGCGATCGTCGTGCCCGCCGGCGCCGCCGGCGAGTTGCCGTTCGTGCTCGAGTATCGCGACCGCGAGGAAGAGCTCGAGGGTGTCGCCCGGCGGCTGAAGGCCGATCGGCGATCGGGGCGAGCGATCGACCTCGAGAAGACCGCCTTGGTGGTCGCCCGGCCGCTCCCCTATCTCTATCTCGCGCGCGACGTGTTGCCCGGCGCCGGCATACCATTCGAGGCCCTCGATACGCTGCCGCTGGCCGCCGAGCCCTATGCGGCCGCGGTTGACGTGGCGATGGAGTGTGTCGCCGCCGGCTTCACCCGCCGTGCGTTGGTCGCGTTGCTGCGCTCGCCCCATTTCCGATTCGACGTCGACGGCGTCGAAGTGCGCCGTGAATCGATCGCGGGGCTCGATGTGGCACTGGCCGATCGGCGCTATCTCGGCGGCCTCGATCGCCTGGCGTCGCTCGCCCAGGCGTGCGGCGGAACCGCCCAGCCGGCGTTTCGCGCCGCGCTGGCGGCCGCCTGGTTGCTGGCGCCGTTGGCGGAAGCTCGCCCGTTAGTCGACCATGTCGATTTGTTGCGGGCGTTTCTTGATCGCCACGATCGAGCGCAGCCGGACAACGAGCGACGCGACCGCGTGCGCGCGGCCGTGGTGCTGGCGCTGTCGGGGCTCGCTGAGGCGTATCGCCGCCACGACCCCGGCGCCTCGGGCACGGTGACCGACCTGTCGGCGGCCATCCGCCGCTGGCTCGGCGCGCAGACCTTCGCCATTCGCACGGGCGAAGGCGGTCTGCAGGTGGTGGACGCCCAGTCCGCGCGGTTCGGCGACTTCGATGACGTGCAGGTGATGGGGCTGGTGGAAGGGGAGTGGCCGGAACGGCCGCGGCGCAACATCTTCTATCCGCAGTCACTACTCGCGCACTTGGAGCCCACCCGCCCCGATCGCGTGGCCATTCACCAGGAGCGTGACCTCGTCCGCTTCGCGCGGGCCGCTTTCCGCGACCTGTTGCTGTCGGCGCGCCTGCGTGTGCGCGTCTCCACTTTCGCGCTCGAGTCGGATGCGGTGGTCGAGCCTTCTTCCTTCCTGGACGACCTGCCATCGTTTGGCTTGTCGCGCGAGGTGTCGACCCTCGACCCGTCGGTGCGCGTGTTCGCGTACGAAGCGCTCGCCGAGGCGAACGGAGGCGACACCTCACTAGGAAACATAGCGGCGCACTTTAGTGCGCCCGTGGCCCGCTGGGCCCGCGTGCGAGCCGGCGGCGCGGCGCGCGTCCGCTCGCGCTTCGCCGGCGAGGCCGGCCCGTGGCTGCTGCCGCGCGTCAGCGTCAGCCGCCTCGAGCGATACCTGAAGTGCCCCTTTCAGTTCTACGTCGCCAACGTGCTGCAAGTGGATGAAGAGCCGGAAGACGAGAATATGCGGTCGCCGATCGAGCGCGGCCGCTTCCTGCACGAGCTGTTCGAAACGTTCTTCCACGAATGGCAGGCGCGCGGTCGCGGCCGCATCACCGCCGCCAGCATGAGCGAGGCGCGCGAGCTGTTCGTGGCGATTTGCGAGCCGGCGCTGGCGTCGCTCGCGCCGTCGGACGCCGGCCTCGAGCGCGCCCGGTTGTACGGATCCGCGGTCGGCTCGGGCATCGCCGATCGCGTGTTCGCGATGGAGGCGGAACGAGGCGTCGAGATTCGCGAACGGTTGATGGAGTACGAACTCGATGGCGAGTTCGCCTTCACTGGCGAGGACGGCGCCAGCCGCCGCGTGCGCCTGCGCGCGAAGATCGATCGCGTCGACGTGCTGGCCGACGGCACCTTCCGCCTGATCGACTACAAGACCAAGTACGTGCCCAATCGGCGCATCGCGCTGCAACTGCCGATCTACAGCGCCGGCGTGCGAACGCGGCTATCGGCCGAGCGCGGCAGCGACCTGAAGGCGAGCGAGGCGATCTACCTGTCGTTCGAAGGGCCGCGGGCGGTGGTGCCGCTCGAAGAGCGCGGCAAGTCGTTCGACGAACTGGTGACCGCCGCCGAACGTCGGCTGGTGCGGGCGCTCGACGACATCGCCGCCGGCCACTACCCGCCCCGTCCGGAAACCCGCAACCTGTGCGGCATGTGCGCGTTTGTGGCCATCTGCCGGACGCCGGGCGGCTTGCCCGACGAACCAGGGGCGGGCGATGACTGATCAGCCCCGGTTGCTGTTCGAGGAGGAAGAGACGGCGGATCAGCGCGCGCGGCGCCTGGCCGTCGATCCCGCGCGCAACGTCGCCCTCGAGGCCTCCGCCGGCACCGGCAAGACGCGCGTGCTGGTCGACCGTTACGTGCGGCTGCTCGAAGTCGGCGTGGCGCCGCGCAACATTCTCGCGATTACCTTCACCCGCAAGGCCGCCGCCGAAATGCGGCAGCGCGTCATGGCCACCCTGCGTGAACGCCACCGCCTGGGCAGCCTCACCGGCGACCGCTGGCGCGAGATCCGCGACGCCTTCGGCGACATCTCGATCGGCACCATCGACGCCTTCTGCCTGTCGTTGCTCCACGAGTTCCCACTCGAGGCCGGGGTCGACCCCGGTTTCGACCTGGCCGATGAAACCGAGACGCCGCGCTTTGTGGAAGCATCGTTGGACCGGGCGCTCGGCATCGGCCGCGGCGTGTCGCTGACCGATCCCGAGGTGGCGCTGCTGTTCACCGAACTCGGCGAACCACGGCTGCGCAAGGGACTGACGGCGCTGCTCGACCGGCGGCTGGTGGCGTGGGACGCGCTCAATCGCTTCTTGCGCGGCCGCGATGTCACGGTCGACGCGGCCTGCGCGCGGTTGTTGCACACGCTGCGCGCCGCGGTGTCGTCGGTCGGTGGCGCCTCGGCGTTTCGCGCGCCTGGACCGCCGGCGCCGGGCTTCGACCTGGTGGCCCGCGACGTCGATCTGATCGTGGCCGAGCCGCCGCCGTCACCGGCGCTGCTGCGCAGCGGCCTGGATCGGCTGGCCGACCTGGTGCTGACGAAAGAGCGGGAACCGCGCAAGCGCTTGAAGCACAAGAAGGCGGACTATCGCTCGGCGGCCGACTACGAGCGTCACAAGGCGGTGGTGTTCGGCCTCGGCCCACACGTCGAGGCGGCCATCGCCGCCTATCGCCGTGACCTCAACATCGTGCTGGCGCGCGGCGTCCGGCGCCTGTTTGCCATCGCCCAGGACGAGTATCGGCGCACGCTCGACAAGCACGGCGTGCTCGACTTTCCCGACCTGCTCGAGCGCACGTTGAAACTGCTGGGGCAGATGGAGGAGTTCTCGCGCAGCCGTTACCGGCTCGAGTCGCGCTACGAGCACGTGCTGGTGGATGAGTTTCAGGACACCAGCCGCGGGCAATGGCAACTGGTCCGCGAGCTCGTGCGGGCGTGGGCCGCCGGCGAGGGCATGGTCCACGGTCCCATCCCGCCGTCCATCTTCATCGTTGGCGACCGCAAGCAATCAATTTACGGCTTTCGCGACGCCGAGGTCTCCGTGCTCGATGCCGCCGGCCGCTTCATCGAGGCGCTCCGTCCCGAGGCGCCGGCGCGCGCCGCGATCACGCGCAGCTATCGCTCGGTCCAGGAGTTACTGGCCTTCGTCAACGACGTCTTCGCCAGCGTCGAGAAGGCACCCGATCGGGCCGATGCCTTTCGCTATACCGAAGACGATGCGTTCCCCATGATGGCGGACAGCGCGCGCGACGGCGACGCCCTTGGCGTGGTCGTGACCGACACGGACGCGGCACAGGCCGAGGCGGTGGCCGACGAGATCGCGCGGTTGCTGATAGACGGCACCACCGTGCGCGACCGCCAGAGCGGTGTGCGCCGGGCGATCGCGCCCGGCGACATCGGCATCCTGTTCCGTGCCCGCGAAGGTCATACGCTGTTCGAGGCCGCCCTGGCGCGGCGCGGCGTGCCGTTTTATGTCTACAAGGGCCTCGGCTTCTTCGACGCCGACGAAGTGAAGGACGTGCTGGCACTTGTGGCCTACCTCGCCGATCCCGGTTCGAACCTGCGCGCGGCGGCGTTCCTGCGCTCGCGGATCGTGCGGCTGTCGGACGAAGCGCTGAAGTTGCTGGCACCGGCGATTGCCGCCTCGCTGACGGCGGCCGCGGCGCCCGATGCGGCCGGCCGGCTCCAGCCCGACGACCGCGACCGGCTCATGCTGGCGCGCGACAGCGTGCCGGCATGGATCGCGATTGCCGACCAGCTGCCACCGGCGGAAGTTGTCGACCGCGTGCTGACCGAATCGGCCTACGCCGTCGAGATTGGCGGCACGGGCTTCGCCCAGGCGCGCGAGAACCTCAAGAAGGTTCGCGGCTTGATTCGCCGCATCCAGAACCGCGGCTACGCGACCCTCGGCCGGCTGTCAGACTATTTTGCGGAGCTGGTGGCGGGGGGCGACGAGTCCAACGCGATCGTTGATGCCGCCGACGCCGTGAACCTCATGACCGTGCATGCCGCGAAAGGCCTGGAGTTTCCGATCGTGTTTGTCGTCAACATCGGGAAGGGCAGCGGCGGTGGCCGCGACGACATCCGGGTGGTGGCGCCGCCGTTTGTGGACGGCGAGGCCGAGGCGGGCGAGGCGTCGGTGAGCGTAAGTGACCACGAAAGTGAGAGCGACCGCGACCTCGAAGACAAGGATCGCGAGGAAACCAAGCGGCTCTTGTATGTCGCGCTCACTCGCGCGCGGGATCGGCTGTACCTGTCGGGCACGGCCGCGGGTGGCAAGCTCATTCTTCAGCGCGGCTCGCTCGGTCGCATCCTGCCGACGGCGCTGATGACAGCCGCCTCAACCGGCGGGGACCCCGAACTGCTGTGGCAGGGGCATTCGACGGCGCACCGGATTCGCCGGGTCGCGGCGGCGGCGGAGCCTCCGCGGGCCTGGCGCCCCTCGCTTTCCGTGCGAGAAAGCCTGGTCGACCTGGAGCCCTTCGAGGTGCGAAAGTCCGCAACCCCCGTCGAAATGCCCTAGGACGGGCCGATTTGCGTTGCGTTAGGCCGAAGGCATCCCATACAATTTTGAAGGATCAAGGAGCGTATTTACGTGCCACTGACGTGTTCGGCCTGCGGGAACACCCGCAAATTCCTCGTGAAAACGCTGCAAATGCACGTGGTGCAGCTCGACGACACCCGGGTTGAAGTATCGGAAGAAAGCAAACCCGGCGTAATCGAAGTGCTGTGCGACGAGTGCGAAACGGCGCTCAACTTCGATGAAGTGGAGGACGCGATCCGCAAGGAAGTGCTCCTCACCCTCGGCGCCCGCTAGGACCCCGGCTAATCGCCGGGTTCCGCATCTTCGAAATAGTCGCACTCCGGACAGACCCACTCGCGGACGGCGGTCTTCACTTCTTGTGAGGTTCCCGGCACGCGGGTGACGGTCTCCCGCGTCACCAAGCTCATGAACTCGGCACACATCGGGCATTCCTTCCCCATGCGCGCATCGTAGTCGCGCCGCTTGTTCTTGACAACCCTTCGGGCTCGACCCTATCGTGAGGCCAGAGTGTTTCGTCCTCATCGAACTCACGCGTCGCGCCTCGCGCTTGAAACGCTCGTGCCCCACGAGCGCGCGTACCGGCGCTCGTTCAGCGACGAAGTCGCCATCGATTTCCCCTCCTCGCGCGCGGCCACCGAGCTGTTTCGCCGCGATCACGGCGAGCCGAGCGGCACCGATCGGTCGACCCATGCGGAGATCACCATCTCGCAGTGCCAGGCCGGCACCGGTGCCATGGTCCCGCTCGTGGTGCGCGTGCCGCGCACCTGCAGTGCGTGTGGCGGCCGCGGCGAGGTGTGGAGCGAACACTGCACGCACTGTCATGGCGAGGGCCAGCAACTGCACACCCAGCGCCTGACCGTGGGTGTGCCGCGCGGCGTCTCGCACGGCGATCGCTTCAGCTTCAGCGTGTCGCTCGCCCGTGGTCCGCGCACGCGCGTGGATGTGCGCGTTGCGGTCATGGCGTGAAGCGCCACGTCGACTTCCTCTCCACGCTCTACCTGACCTGGGGCGGCATCTTCACTCTGGTCGCCCTGGCCGGCTTCGCGCTCGCCGCCGGCGCCGCCGCCATCGCCTCATCCGACGGCCCGGTGCGCTTCAGTTCCGAGATGGCCGCCAGCCTGACGGCCGTGACCATCAGCATCATCTCGGCCATCGCGCTGGTGTGGGGCGCGCTGCACCTGTTCGTCGGCCGCACGCTGCGCCGCCATCGTCCTTCCGCACGGTTAATGGCGTTGGGGCTCGCCGTGGGCAACCTCGTGCTGCTGCCATTCGGCACGGCCCTCGGTGGTTATGCGTGCTGGGTCTTGCTGAACGAAGAGGGCCGGCACCTCTTCGAGGGCTAGTTGGCCACAGAGCACACAGAGACACTGAGTAGTCTCCTCGAAATGCAGGCACACTGCGGCTGTCGCACAACCGGCGTTTGAAATACCTTTCTCGGAATTCTGGGTGTCCTCCTTTCGCACTCGCCCGCAAATACCCCAACGCCTCCACGGACTGGGCCTGGCAGTTCGTGTTTCCGGCCGCGCGGATTTGCCGCGACCCGCAGTGGGGACCGCCCTCTCGGTTTCACTTCCACGAGTCGGAATTGTGCGTACGGGTGCGGCGGTATTTAGCCCGCGAAGCTCGCGCGTAACCACACCGAGGCCTGCGAAGCGTATTGCCGGGCAACCCTGCTGCCCTCAATGGTTTGGGTCCGCCGCCGCGCTTCATTAAGTTCGGAGGGATAGGCGCGCGGCCCGCGCGTATCCGCGGAACCGCTCGTTCGCCCTTGCACGTATCCAAACCGGCCCTGAGGGCGATTGGACCGTGTCAAGCTCTTGCGTTCTTTGCCTATTGCGGTGGTCGACGTGACGATCGCTCGTGCGCAGTAGCCCGCGAGCGACCCGCTTCGTGGGCTACTAATAGTTGGGCCGACGAAACGACGAAACCGGAAGCTGGTAGGATTGGCGCTGGCCGATGAAAGCAAGCGCCTACATCGAGACGACGATTGTCAGCTACTTGGTCGCAAGGCCGTCCAAGGATCTGATTCAGGCGGCGCACCAACAGGTGACTCTCGAGTGGTGGGCCACGCGAGACCGGTTCGATCTCTTCGCCTCGGCAGCGGTGGTCGCTGAAGCGAGGCGCGGCGACGCCACGATCGCCGCCCGGCGAATCGATGCGCTTCGCGGCATTCCAATGTTGACCGCCGGGCCGAGAGCGGGCGCGTTGGTCCGATCCCTTGTCCGAAGTGGCGCGCTGCCACCACAGGCGCGGATAGACGCAGCGCATCTCGCGATCGCGGCCATTAACGGCGTCGACTTTCTGCTGACTTGGAATCTCCGGCATCTCGCCAACGCCGCTATTCGTGGCAAGATCGATGAGGCATGCCGACGCGCGGGACTTGTGCCGCCGATCATTTGTACGCCGGAAGAACTGATGGAGCCATCGTCATGACCGCTCGCCGGGATCCGATCGTGGAAGAAGTCCGAAAACATCGTGCGGCCATCGCAGCCGAGCACGGGAATCGACTCGATGCGATCCTCGCGGCGTTTCAGCGTGAGGAAGCGGACTGGCCAGCGGGCACAGTGACACGCCCGCCTAAGGCAGTCGCTCCACAACCGTCGAAAACCCAGCGTCAGGGAACTCGACGGCCCAACAAGCGGCTGCACCGGACGGCCGCACGTGAAGAGAGATGAGCGGCCGCCGGTGAGCCGCGAACGTTGGGCCGTCGAAGTCAGAGCTTCTTGAGAATGCGATCGTAGTCGGCATGACCACCGATCCAGAACCACGTGACTTCGCCCTTCTCCAGTAGC
>SHUG01000170.1 GCA_009694735.1 Acidobacteriota bacterium
CCACGGTCTCGAACATGCCGACGGCCGTGCCAAACCACCCACCATCGCCGCTGGCGAACACCACGAGCGGTCCGTTCGCACGGGCCGGAAACCGCCGGGCCAGGTGAATTTCCACTGACCCGCCGGAAATGGTCACCGGCATTGCACGGTGTTGCAGGGTTTGGTTCGGCTCGAGCCTGGGGGGTGGGAGGCTCGAGCACGAAGCCATCACCAGGCTTGAGACCAGGGCAAACATGA
Organism: Acidobacteriota bacterium; assembly: GCA_009694735.1. GTDB lineage: Bacteria > Acidobacteriota > Vicinamibacteria > Vicinamibacterales > UBA2999 > 12-FULL-67-14b. The sequence goes on from SHUG01000170.1 coordinate 238, forward strand.
CGGAGCCGAATCGTCGACGCTGGGTCATGTTCACCGTCCTCACTGGGTAAGACGGAGACTGTGTGGCCGGAAGCCGCCCAGCCGGATTACATCCGTGTCATTTCAGGCTGATTGGCCGATTGTGACACAGATGTAATTGGCAGCCCGGTGCGGGCATCGTCTAATCAAGTGAAGTCGTTCATCGGCGCGCACGGCGCGCCAGAAAGTGTCGCATTATGAAAACCTCAATCGTCGCCGCAAGCCTGCTCCTCGTTGGCGGAATGCTCGTTTCCAGTACGGTGGCGCAGGCGGCGCCACAGAAGGCCAAGGCCATGGCACCGAAGACGGAATCGGCCTGGGCGTCGGGCACCCTCGAGAAGTTCGACCCGTCGACGCACACGCTCGTCGTGAAGCAGGCCGGCAAGGACGTCACCTTCACGCTCGGCGATCAAGCGGGCGTCATGCGTGGCAAGCAGAAGGCCACGCTTCCGGACCTGACCTCGGCGATCGGCAAGGCCGTGAAGGTGGAGTACGCGATGGCCAATGGGATCAAGACCGTGAGCCTGGTCGAACTCCCGACCAGCGCCACGCACGCTCCGTCGAGCGGCGCCAAGCCCTCACGCAAGTAAGCGCGAGGTCTCCACAAACAGCGACGCCGGCGGATGGCCGCCGGCGTCTTGTCGTGCAGTGTGGGAAATCGGTCGGCTCGCTAGGACAGGAACGGCGGCAACTGGGTGAACGCTTTCGAGCCGTAGTCCACCAGGAACAGCCCGAGCAGGATCGCCAGGAAGAACAACCCGGTGGCAACCGTCAGCTTGGTCAGCTTGCTCGCGTACTTCACGTGCATGAAATACCAGATCACCAGCGCCGCCTTGAAGGCGGCGATGATCATCGCGACCAGGAAGTTGAACTGGCCCAGGTCGATGAACGCCGCGAAGACAGTGAGGCCCGTCAGGACCATCAACGCCATGAAGATGGTGATGTAGAGGCTGATCGGGGAAACGTGTCCAGACATTAGACGTGCCTCTCGACGAGGTAGAGCAGCGGGAACAGGAAGATCCACACGATGTCGACGAAGTGCCAGTACAGGCCGGCCATCTCCACCGGCGTGTAGTACTGGTCGTCGAACTTGCCCTTCCACGCCATCCACGTGATGACCAGCATGATGCCGATGCCGACGATCATGTGCAGGGCGTGCAGCCCCGTCATCGTGAAGTAAAGGCTGAAGTAAATCTGCGTCGTCAGCTGCAACTGGTCGGCGTTGAGCGACAGCTCGCGGTGACCTTCGGCAGCAGCCGCGCCTTCTGTTGCCGGAGCGTGCTCGCCTGCCCCGAGCAAAGTCGAGGGGGCACCGGCCGCGGGTGCTTCATGTGAGGCCCACTGAAAGTTGTAACCGGGCACGTGGTGGTGCTCGAATTTGTCGGCGTATTCGATCACCTTCACGCCCAGGAACACGGCGCCGAGGATCATCGTCAGCACCAGCCAGTTCACCGTGGCGGTCCGCTTGTTGGTCTGGGCGCTGCGCACGGCCATCGCCATCGTCAGCGAGCTGCCAATCAGCACGGCGGTGTTCAGTCCGCCCCAGAACAGGCTTAGCGAGCGGCTGGCTTCCGCGAACGCATCGAAGTACCAGATGCGGTAAACCATGTACGCCGCGAACAGGCCGCCGAAGAACAGGATTTCGGTGACCAGGAACACCCACATTCCGACGACGGCAGCTTCTTTCTGCTGCGCCATCGTATCGAAATGGTGCTGCAGCGCCGAGTGATGGGTCGCGTGCGCGTGACCGTGCCCGTCAGCGTGCACTACCGCGTTAGACAAGATGCTTCTCCTTGGCGACGAGGTGCTCGTAGTCGTAGGGCTCGCGGTCGACGATCGGGACCTTGAGGAAGTTCTCGGTCAGCGGCGGCGACTGCGTCTGCCACTCGAGACCGGAAGCGCCCCACGGGTTCGGGCCGGCCACCTGGCCGTACTTGAGTGACCAGAGGAAGTAGATCACCGGCAGCACGTAGCCCAGGCCGAGCACGGTCGCGCCCGCCGACGACATCACGTTCAGCACCTGCATTTCGTCCGGATACGAGTGGTAGCGGCGCGGCATGCCGAGGTAGCCGACCACGAACTGCGGGAAGAACGTGATGTTGAAGCCGACAAACACCATGATTGCCGAGACGCGGGAGAAGAACTCGGAATACATCCGGCCGGTCATCTTCGGCCACCAGAAGTGCAGGCCGCCCATGTAGCTCATGATCGCGCCGCCCACCATGATGTAGTGGAAGTGCGCCACCACGAAGTAGGTGTCGTGCATGTGGACGTCGAGGCCGAGCGTGGCCAGGAACAGGCCGGTCAGGCCGCCGATGGCGAACAGGCCCATGAAGCCGTAGGCGTAGAGCATCGGCGTCTCGAACGAGATGGCGCCCTTGTAGAGTGTCGCCGTCCAGTTGAACATCTTGACTGCAGATGGGATGGCGACCGAGAAGCTGAGGAACGAGAACACCATCGCGGCGTAGGTCGAGATGCCGGCCACGAACATGTGGTGCGCCCACACGATGAAGCCGAACACGGCAATGGCCAGCGACGAGAAGGCGACGAAGCTGTAGCCGAAGACCGTCTTGCGCGAGAACGTCGAGATCAGCTCGCTCATGACGCCGAGCGCCGGCAGGATCATGATGTAGACCGCCGGGTGCGAGTAGAACCAGAACAGGTGCTGGAACAACACGGGGTCGCCGCCGCGGGCAGGGTCGAAAATGCCGAAGCCCAGGCCACGTTCGACGGCCAGCATCACGATCGTGATGGCGATCACCGGCGTGCCGAGCACCTGCACCAGGCTGGTGGCGTAGTGCGCCCACACGAACAGCGGCAGGCGGAACCACGTCATGCCGGGCGCGCGCATGCGGTGAATGGTGACGATGAAGTTGAGGCCGGTGAGAATCGACGAGAAGCCGGCGATGAAGATGCCGATCGCCGTCGGCACCACGTTGGTGTTCGATCCGGTGGCGCTGTACGGCGTGTAGAACGTCCAGCCGGTATCGACGCCGCCCGAGATCATCGCGTAGAGCGTGAAGATGCCGCCGATCCAGTAGATGTACAGGCTCAGCAGGTTGATGCGCGGGAACGCCAGGTCCTTCGCGCCGATCATCGGCGGGATCAGGAAGTTGCCGAGTACCGCGGGAATCGACGGGATCAGGAAGAAGAACACCATGATCACGCCGTGCATGGTGAAGAACTTGTTGTAGGTGTCGGCGGTGACGAAGTCGCCCTGCGGCGTGGCCAGTTCGAAGCGGATGCCGACGGCGAACAGGCCGCCGATGAAGAACATCACCGAGATCGACATCAGGTACATGATGGCGATCCGCTTGTGGTCCTTCGTCAGCAGCCACGACCTCAGGCTGTGGCCGTCGTGCAGGTAGTGGTGATCCGGAATCTTGAGCTTGTCCAGCATGGCTTACTTCTTCTCAGCGGCGGCGGGCTTCTGCGTGGAGACAGCCGCGGATGGCGCGCCCGTCGCGGGCGCCGCCGTAGTCGCGTCGGGCGACAGAGATTTGACGTGTTCGATCAGCGCCACCAGGTTCTCTTCGCTGACCAACCCCTGGAAGGTCGGCATCATCGGCTGGAACCCCTTCACGATCTTCGCCTGCGAATTCAGGATCGACTCACGCAGGTAGGCCTCATCAACCATCACCAACGAGCCATTCTGCAGTTCCACCGTCTTGCCGACGATGTTCTTCAGTGACGGCCCGCGGCCCTGGCCGCTGTCGAGGTGGCAAGTCGAGCAGGTGAGGTCGTTGAACAGCTTGGCGCCGCGCTGGGCCAATGTCCCCTCCACGCCGCCGCCCTGCAGCCACACTTGGTACTGCGCCGGCTCGAGCACCGTGACGGTGCCGATCATGCCGGAATGGTTAGTGCCGCAATACTCAGTGCAGAAGATATGGTACGAACCCGGCGTCTGCGCCTCGAACCACAGCTCGGTGTAACGACCGGGGATGGCGTCGATCTTGGTCCGGAAGGCCGGGAAAAACAGGCTATGCAGCACGTCCTCGGAGCTGATCGTGACCTTGACCGGCTGGCCGGCGGGGATGTGCAGCTCGTTGATCTCGCGCTGCCCTTCGAGGTGCTGGAACTTCCACATCCACTGCTTGCCGACCGCGTAGATGTGCATCGCCTCGGCGGGCGGGCGTCGCAGGTGGTAGAAGACCGACGCGCCCCAGCCGAACATCACCATCGCGATGACGGTGGGAATGACGCTCCACAGCAGTTCCAGCGACAGGTTGCCTTCGATGCGCGCGCCGATCTCGCCGTCGTGCGTCTTGTGATAGCGGATGCCGAAGTAGATCACCGACACCGCCACGGCCAGCGCAAAGAACGCGCTGACGGCGAAGATGAAGAAATACAGCGCGTCGACGTCCTTGGCGAACGTCGAGGCCTGTTCCGGGAAAATGGGAATGCCGAATATTTTCATTAGCTAGTGTCCGGCCGCGCGATCGTCCAGCGGAGCGTTCGTCCCGTTACGGATCGGTGTCGAATCGGCGTCTAATCTGCGGCTGTCGCGCCGAATCGACACGAACATGAATCCAAACAGCGCCACCAGCGTGACGGCGCCACCAATCCGAACGGCCCTCATGGCCGCAAAGCCGTAATTACCCGCGGCGGGATCGTAGTGATAGCAATAGAGCAACAACTGGTCGGCCAGCGATCCGATCTTCCCGCTCGACGCCTCGATCAGCGCGAACTTGACGTCGCGCGGCGAGTAGTCGATGCCGAGAAAGTAGCGCGACAGCTTGCCGTCCGGGGTCGCCACAATGATGCCGCTGGCGTGCGCGAACTGCTGCGAGGCCTCGTCCCACGCGTAGCTAAAACCCGCCGCCTTGGTCAGCGCGTCGATCGACGCTTGGCTGCCGGTCAGGAAGTGCCAGCCGTGCGCCGCCTCGGGACGCTGGTAGCGTTCGAGATAGGCCTGCTTCTTGCCGGCCGCCAGCACCGCCGTTTCGCGCGGGTCGAAGCTGACGGTGACGACGTCAAATTCCTTGCCGATGCTCTCGTTGATCACCCGCAGCGAACTCTCGAGGCCGTTCAGCACCTGCGTGCATAGCATCGGGCACTCGTAATAGACAAACGCCAGCACCACCGGCTTGCGGCCGAAATAGTCGCCGAGCTTCACGGCCTTGCCGGACTCGTCGGTGAACGGCAGTTCCAGCGGCAGTTGCTCGTTGAGGCGTTGCTCGAACGCCACCTTACTGAGCACGCCGGGCACCTGGTTCGAGGGCAGCGCCGCCGCCGGACGAATGCCCGGCGCCTCGCCCTGCGCCGACACCACGGCCGTCATGAGCG
>SHUG01000024.1 GCA_009694735.1 Acidobacteriota bacterium
CGCTAGGCCGATAACGAAGAACGACAAAGGAGTGGAGCAACATCGTGACGATTCCTGGCGCCGAACGGGCTGTCATTGATGTCGCCAAGGTCCGGGATTATGTGCTTTCCCCCGACCACCGTGTCGGCAGCGCGAAGGCGAAGTTCTTTGCTCAGCTTGGATTTGAGCAGCAGGACTGGGCCATTCCGCGCGACGAAATGAAGCGATTCGTCATGGCAGAGGCCCGTCTCGGCGAGGCCACGAGGTGTGGACAGAAATACGTGGTGGCGGGTCCGAGACACGGACCATCAGGTCGGAGCGCGCCGGTAATCGTCGTGTGGATCATCCTCAATGGTGAGGACGTTCCCCGGTTCGTCACCGCCTATCCTGGAGCGAAGTTATGACCACAGCTTTTCATGAACTCGATACGGTAGTGCTCGTTCGAGATCTGCCTGATTCTGGTCTTCGCGCTGGTGATCTCGGAGCGGTTGTTCAGGTCTACGGCGGCGAAGCCGTGGAAGTCGAATTCGTGACGGCTTCCGGTCGAACTCAGGCTCTTCTGACACTGGACGTCCACGATGTTCGGTCGGTCCGCGATGACGATCTGCTGGCAGTGCGGTCGGCACCCGTAAGCGGGACGGCCTAACAAGGCTTACTGAGAAAGCCTCCGATCTAGGAGGATCTAGGAGAGTTTCTTCGGGCTCGGGTGATCGCCCGATCGTGTGGTGTTGCCGCCGCCGGCGGCGCGTGCAAGCATCTGAGGCCGCCGCGGCTGAAGCCGGGCGTTGGGCCGACCACACCCATCATCCGAAACCAGGGGAGCGCACAGCGGACGATGTCGAGTGACGACGTGCCTGAGTTATCGCGTTTCTTCGGGATCATCATCCGAATGTGCATGGAAGTCGGCGCACCCCATCATCGCCCCCATTTTCATGCGGTCTACCAGGACGCCAGGGCCGTATTGATGCGGCGCCTGCGCACCGAACGGCTGTGTAACCCTGCACGGAGCCGAGCTCGGAACCCGATAGTGATAGCCTTGACCAGTCGTTGTGCGGTGCGACGCTCGGCATGGCACCGTTAACTGTTTGTTACACAAGGAGATACGCGAATCAGTACCGCGTCGACGCGTAAGGTAGCAGTGCCCGAGGCGGGCATGTCGACCCTGTTTGGGGCCTACGACGGCAACCTCCGGCAACTCGAAGACCTCCTCAACGTCCGCATCCGGACCCAGGGCCAGGAACTGCTGGTCGAGGGCACGGCGGCGGACACCGCGAAGGTGGCGCGCCTGATCGAACAACTGGGTGCGCTCATCAGTGAAGGCCACTCCATCTCCGATCGCGACGTCAAGACCGCTTCGCACTTGCTGCTCGAAGACGGCGCCATCGATCTCCGCGATCATTTCCTCAAAGACGGGCAACTGCGCCAGGCCGGCAAGAAGCGCATTGCGCCGAAGTCGGTCAACCAACGCCGGTATCTCGAGGCGATCGACCAGTACGACATCGTGTTCGGCATCGGCCCGGCGGGCACCGGCAAGACCTACCTCGCGATGGCGCAAGCCGTCAGCTCTCTGCTCGCCAAGAAGGTCAGCCGCATCGTGCTGGTGCGCCCAGCCGTCGAAGCCGGCGAGAAGCTCGGTTTCCTGCCGGGCGACCTGCAAGAGAAAGTGAATCCCTATCTGCGCCCACTTTACGACGCGCTCTACGACATGATCGACACCGAGAAGGCCGATCGCCTGCTCGAACGCGGCACCATCGAAGTGGCGCCGCTCGCGTTCATGCGCGGCCGCACGCTGAATGATGCGTTCGTCATCCTGGACGAGGCGCAGAACACCACTGCCGAGCAGATGAAGATGTTCCTGACGCGTCTCGGCTTCGGCTCGAAGGCCGTCGTCACGGGCGACGTCACCCAGATTGACCTGCCGATCGGGCGCATGTCGGGCCTGGTGCAAGCCATGGAAGTGGTGGGGAAGGTCGACGGACTGTCGTTCATCCACTTCGACGATCGTGATGTCGTCCGGCACAAGCTCGTGCAGGCCATCGTGAAAGCGTACGACGCATATGGCAGCGGCCCGTCTGCACGTTAGTCTCGCCACTCCCGACGCCAGCATCACCGCGACGCGCGGTCTGGGGGCTTGGTTGCAGCGCGCCGCGCCGGTGTCGGCCCGCGGCGACGTGAGTATTGCGGTGGTGTCGGATCGCCGCATGCGCGCCTTGAACCGCCAGTTCCGCGGCCAGGACGTGGCGACCGACGTCCTCTCGTTTCAGGCCACGCACATGCCCGGCGTCTCGTCGTTCCTCGGCGACATCGTCATCGCTTCGGGCGTGGCGACCCGGCAGGCTCGCGAAGCCGGGCACCCGGTGAGTACGGAGCTGAAGGTGTTGGCGCTGCACGGCCTGTTGCACCTGCTGGGGTACGACCACGATCTCGATGATGGCAAGATGGCGCGCACTGAAGCGCGCTTGCGCAAGAAAGCGGGTCTGCGCGAAGGACTCATAGAACGACGCAGATGACACCCCTGCTGCTGTTCCTCCTGGGCTGTGCCGCCACCTACCTGGGCACAGTGTCAGCGGGATTCAATGCGCTGATGCGGCTGTCCCTCCGGATCCATGCCGAGCGCACCGATCGCGATGACGCGCTCGGGTGGTACCTGGATGACCCGCGCCGGCTGTTCATCCCGATCAGGATTCTGTTCTCGATCATCGTGGTCGTTTCGACGGCACTGCTGGCGCGCGTCACCGGCGTCGATCCCGCCGGCTTTCCCATCCTGGTACTGTCGGTGATCGGCATCATCCTCAGTTGCGAGCACCTGATCCCGCTGCTGATTGTGCGGCGGGATCCCGAGCGGGTGCTCGACGTGCTGCTGCCGGCCTTCGATGTCGTCGCCAAGACCCTGCGCCCGCTGACGGCGGCGTTGCTGCGCATGGGGACCAGCCGCCGGAAAGAACGCCCGGCCAATGGTAACGGCCACGGCCACGCCGACCCGCCGCCGGCCGAAGAGTCGACGCCGATCCAGGCTGAAGTGGAAGCGGCCCAGGACGGCCAGGCCCGGGAACTGCTGCGCAACCTCGCCGACTTCCGCGAAACCATGGTGCGCGAGGTGATGACGCCCCGTCCCGACATCATCGGCATCGACCAGGGCGCAACCATCGAGCAGCTCTACGCGCTGTTCCGCGAGCAGCAATACTCGCGCATCCCGGTGTTCAACGAAACGCTCGACAACGTCACCGGCTTCATCTTCGTGAAAGACCTGATCATGCGTGACGCGCCCACCTCCGGGCCGATCGCGCCGTTCACGCGTCCCGCGCACTTCGTGCCCGAAACCAAGCGGGTGCCCGAGCTGCTCAAGGAGTTCCAGCGCAAGCGGCTGCAAAGCGCCATCGTCGTGGATGAGTACGGCGGCACCGCGGGCCTGGTGACGGTGGAAGACTTGCTTGAGGAAATCGTTGGCGAGATTCGTGATGAGTACGACGTCGAAGTGGAGCGGATTATCGACGAAGGGCGAGGCCGGTTCGTGTTCGGCGGCAGCGTGCACGTTGAGGAGATGGCCAACCTGATGAAGGTGACCATTGAAGGCCAGGGCTTCGAGACCGTTGGCGGGTTCCTGCTGTCGCGACTGGGCCGGGTGCCGGCCGTCGGGGAACACTTCGACCTCGATAGCCTCGACGTCGAGATCCTGGAGACCGAGCAACGCCGCATCACGCGGGTCCGCCTGCGCCGGCAGGACGATGCCGGCAGCCACGAGGCGGCGCGATGAAGGCTGGTTTTGTCGCGCTGGTCGGCCGGCCCAATGCGGGAAAGTCAACGCTGCTCAACAGGCTGGTCGGGCAGAAGATCGCGATTGTCTCGGACAAGCCTCAGACCACCCGCAATCGCATTGCCGGCGTACGTCAGTATCCGGGTGGCCAGATCGTGTTCCTGGATACCCCTGGGGTCCATAAGCCTCTGCATCGCCTGAACGTGCGGATGGTCGATGCCGCACTCGACACCCTCCGTGAAGCCGATGTCATTGCCGTCGTCGTCGATGGCAGCGAGCCCGGCGGCGGCGGCGACCGCTTCCTGATGGATGTGATTCGTAACGCCAAGGTGCCGCGCGTGCTGGTACTCAACAAGATCGACATTACTGACAAGCCGTCGCTGTTGCCGCGGCTGGCGGCATACCAGAAAGAGGTCGGCTTTGCCGACCTGGTCCCGATCTCGGCGCTGACCGGCGAGAGCATCGATCGCCTGGAATCGGTCTTGCTGTCGCACCTGCCGGAAGGTGATCCGATCTACCCCGAGGACTACCTCACCGATCAGCCCGAGCGATTCTTCGTGGCCGAGCTGATCCGCGAGCAGGTACTGCAGCAGACACGCGACGAGTTGCCGTTCTCCACCGCGGTGGTCGTCGACAAGTTCGAGGAAGCCGACGCCAAGGGCCTGATGCGGTTCTTCTGCACCATCCTGGTCGATCGCGAGAGCCAGAAGCCGATCCTGGTCGGCCGCGCCGGCGCGCGCATCAAGGAGATCGGCACCGCCGCGCGCAAAGAGCTCGAACGGTTCTTCGACGCGCGCGTGTTCCTCGACCTGCACGTCAAGGTGCGCGAAGGGTGGCGTGAGGATGAGCGCATGCTCGACTCACTCGGACTGCCGGCGCGGTGGAAGGGGAAGTCCGGCTGAAGCCGGACGCCACATCGGCGTCGCCACCACCTCAATGTAGCGTCCGCCTTTAGGCGGACCATGCTAAATTTGCTCGATCGCATGGCCATGTCCCGCCGAATCGACGTCGTCCTCGACTCAGTCAAGCGGTTGCTCCGTATTGGCGCGACCGCCAACCTGCTGAACCTCCTCCAGAAGCAACATCCCGCGGATCTCGCGTCGGTCTTCGGCTCGCTGCTCGACACCGAGCGGCAGGCGGTGTTCTCACTGCTGGTCGAACGCAACGGCCGCCTGGCCATGGAAACCGTCAGCGAAATGGGGCCCGAAGAGGGCGCCAAGCTGGTGACCGGACGATCTGCTGAAGAAATTGCCAAGTTGTTGCAGGAAATACCATCGGACGACGCGGCGGCGTTGATCGATTACCTGCCCGACGAGTTGTCGACCGAAGTGCTGGAGTTGATGCGGCGGCGCGAGTCGGGCCAGGTCGAAAGCCTGCTCGAGTACGGCGAGCAGACGGCCGGCCGCATCATGAACCCGCAGGTCTTTGCCTTGGGCGAAGACCTGACCGTGGGTGAGGCCATCACCGCGTTGCAGGGGTCGCGCGACGTCGAGATGGTGTTCTACCTCTACGTGGTCGATGCGCGGCGGCACCTGGTGGGGGTGACGTCGCTTCGCCGCTTGCTGCTGGTCTCGCCGGAAACGCCGCTCAAGCGCATCATGACGCCCGAGGTCACGAGCGTGCGGGTGGATACCGACCAGGAAGAAGTGGCGCGGCAGGTGGCCTCCTACAACCTCCTCGCGGTACCGGTCGTTGACGAAGAGAACAAGCTGGTCGGCGTGGTCACCGTGGACGACGTCATCGACGTCATCAAGGACGAGGCTAGCGAAGACCTGTTGCGCCTGGCTGGCGTGTCGGGCGACGAGCGCGTCACGACGCCCGCCTCTGAAGCCTTTCGCAAGCGCTTGCCCTGGTTGCTCGCCAACCTGGTGACGGCATTTGTCGCGGCCTCGGTGGTGGCGCTGTTCGAAGGCACCATTCAGCAGGTGACGGCGCTGGCGATCTTCATGCCGATCGTGGCCGGCATGGGCGGCAATGCCGGCACCCAGACCTTGACGGTCATCGTGCGGGGCCTGGCCCTGGGCGAGCTCAGTTGGGCGAGCGGCAAGAAGGCCCTGGCGAAGGAGTCGTTGGTCGGGCTCGCCAACGGCTTCGCGCTGGGCACCGTGGCGGCCGGCGTGGCCTGGGCGACGAAGGCCGACCCGGTGTTGGCGCTGCTGCTGGGCATGGCCATGGTCTGCAACATGTTCGTGGCGGCCACCGCTGGCACCTTGGTCCCCCTGGGCTTGAAGGCGATGAAAGTGGACCCGGCGCTTGGCTCCTCGGTGTTCATCACCACGTTCACTGACGTGGTGGGCTTTGCCTCGTTCCTGGGCCTCGCCACCATCTTCCTGCGGTATCTGGTGCATTAGAGGCGGTACAATAGGCGGCTACTGGATGCCGCTTTATACGGCCGAAGCGCTCGTCCTTCGCACCTACAAGCTGGGCGAAGCCGATCGCATTGTGGTCTTTCTGACCCGCGACCGCGGCAAGAAGCGGGGCGTTGCACCCAATGCGAGAAAGTCGCGCAAACGGTTCGGCGCCGCGCTCGAACCCCTGACCGAAGTGCGCGCGGCGTACTTCGAGAAGGAGCAGCGCGAGTTGGTGATGTTGAACTACGCCGAACCGGTGCGGTCGCCGCTCTCGGCGCCCAGCCCCGAGGCACTCGGCTACAGCCACTACTTTGCCGAGCTGATCGACGAATGGGCGGCGGAGGCCGATGTCGACGAACGGCTGTACCGGCTGGGGACCTCGGCGCTCGAGGCGCTCGTGACGGGCACGCCGGTCGAGGCGCTGGCGAGATATTTCGAGTGCTGGTTGTTGCGGTTGCAGGGTGTGTATCCGGCCGACCTGCAGCTATCGAGCGGGGCGGCGATGTTCCTGGACGGCGTTCGGCGCGTTGGCCCACGCGAGGTGGAATCGCTCGGCGCCACGAGCGGCGTCTTGCGCGAAATTGAACTGATTCATCGGAAGCTGATTACGATGCACCTCGACAGGGAACCCCGGTCCGTTCGCGTGCTGAACGAACTGCGGCGTTCGTAAAGCGCGTGACATTCCAAGACCTCATCCTCACGCTGCAGCACTTCTGGGCTTCGCAGGGCTGCTTGATCCAGCAGCCCCTCGACCTCGAAGTGGGCGCCGGCACCTCGCATCCAGAGACGCTGTTGCGCGTGCTCGGTCCCACGCCGTGGCACGTCGCCTACGTACAGCCGTCGCGACGCCCGGACGATGGCCGGTTTGGGCAGAATCCGAACCGCCTGTTCAAGCATCACCAGTTGCAGGTCATCCTCAAGCCGTCGCCTGACGACCTTCAGCGGATTTATCTCGACAGCCTCGAGGCGGTTGGCATCAACCCGCGACAGCACGACATCCGGTTCGAAGAAGACAACTGGGAGTCGCCGACGCTCGGCGCGTGGGGGATTGGCTGGCAGGTGATGCTCGACGGCATGGAGATCACCCAGTTCACGTACTTCCAGCAGGTCGGCGGGATGGACCTGTCGCCCATCGCGGCGGAGATCACCTACGGCCTCGAGCGCATCGCCATGTTCCTGCAGAAGGTCGACAACGTGTTCGACCTCGAATGGGGCGGCGGCAAGTCGTACGGCGACGTCCGCATGCGCGAGGAAGTGGAGCAGTCAAAATACGCCTTCAACCAGGACACCGGGATCGACCGCGAGCGCTTCTCGTCATTCCATCGTCATCAGTTTGATGAACACTTCAAGTTCGGCGAGGAGCTGCTGACAGGCGGGCTGTTGCTGCCGGCGCTCGAGTACTGCCTGAAGTGCTCGCACCTGTTCAACCTGCTCGACTCGAGCGGCAGCGTCGGGGTGACCGAACGCACGGCGTACATCCTGCGCGTCCGCCAGCTCGCGATCGCGATTTGCAAGGAATACGCGGCCCAGCAAGTGCCCGCGGTAGCCGAGCCCGGAGCCTGACGTGGAACGCGAACTGCTGCTCGAAATCGGCACCGAAGAAATCCCGGCCAGCTGGCTGCCCGCTCTCACCGCGCAGATCGGTCAGGCCCTCGAAGCGAAGCTCAAGGAAGCGCGGCTCTCGATCGACGAGCCCGTCCAGACCTACAGCACGCCGCGGCGGCTGATCGCCCACGCCGAAAAGATTAGCGAGCGCCAAACCGACCTCGAAGAGCTCGTGACCGGTCCCCCGGTGTCGGTGGCGTTTGGCGCCGACGGCAAGCTGACCCCGGCGGGCGCCGGCTTCGCCAGGAAGCAGGGTGTCGGCGAGGACCAGATCGAGCGCATCACCACGGCCAAGGGCGAATACATCGGCGTCCGCAAGCACCAGCGCGGCAAGACCGCGAGCGACGTGCTGCCCGACGTGCTCGCCGGCGTGCTGCGAGCGATGTCGTTCCCCAAGCAGATGCGCTGGGATGCCACGCTCGCCGACGGCAAGGGCGAGTTTCCGTTTGGCCGGCCGATTCGCTGGCTGTTGTATCTCTATGGCGGCCGGGTCGTGCCGTTCACCATCGGCCGCTCGCCGGCCGCGAAAGACTCGCGGGTGCTCGACGTCAGCACCGGCGCCTCCACTTACGGCCACCGCTTTCTCACCACGAGCGGGCGCCCCGGCCGCGCCATCAAGGTGAAGCACTTCGATGACTATCGCCAGCGCCTCGCCGAGAACTTCGTGGTGCTCGAGCGCAGCGAGCGTCACGATCGCATTGCCCGCGAGCTCGACGCCGAAGCGCGACGGCGCGGCGGCCGCATCGCGCGGGCGTTGGTCGGGCAAGGCATGCTCGAGGAAGTGCCAGACCTCGTTGAGTACCCGGTGGTGGTGTCAGGCGCGTTCGCGACCGAGTTCCTGCAGCTTCCCGAAGAAGTGCTGACGACCACGATGATTCACCACCAGCATTTTTTTCCGGTGAGCAGCGATCAGGGGAAACTGCTGCCGGTGTTTCTCGCCGTGCTGAACATGCAACCCGAACACCCTGAAGTAATCGCGGTCAACATGGAACGCGTGCTCACCGCCAGACTGCGCGATGCCCGGTTCTTCTTCGATGCCGATCGCGAAAAGCCGCTCGCGGCCTATACCGATCGCCTCAGCACGGTGCTGTTCCACAAGAAGCTGGGCAGCTACCAGGACAAGGCGACGCGGGTTGAACAACTCGCGGGCTGGATCTGCGCGGAGGTGTTCGGCCGCGCCGAGCTCGCCGATCACGCGGCTGAAGCGGGCCGTCTCTGCAAGGCCGACCTCGCCACCGATATGGTGCGCGAGCTCACCGAACTGCAAGGCACCATGGGCGGCATCTACGCTCGTGAGGATGGCCGGCCTGAAGAGGTGTGGAAGGCGATCTACTTCCACTACTTGCCGGTGGGCGTCGAAGCCACCGCGCCGCCGACCAGAGACCAGCTCGGGAAGGCCGCCATCACCTGGGCTGCCGTCGCACTGGCCGACAAGCTCGACACGGTCACCGGGATGTTCGCGGCCGGCGAGCGGCCCACCGGTTCGCGCGATCCCTATGGCCTGCGTCGAGCCGCGCAGGGCATGGTCCGTATTCTCGTCGATCTGCCGGAGCTGACCGGCCTCGACCTCCGGCTGACGCTCGGCCAACTCGTGAACAACACTGGCCTTGATGACGCGTTCTGGTCGTTCATGCTCGACCGCGTCCGCTTTGTCCTCGAGCAACGCGGATCCGACACGCGCAACGTTCGCGCCGTGACGCACGGCGCACCGGCCGGCGTCAGCCCGCTGGTGGCCAGGCGCAAGCTCGAGACGCTGCCCGAGTTCACCGAATCGCCGGACTTCAAGCAGTTGGCCGTGCTGTTCAAGCGCGTGAAGAACATCGCCAGGAACCTGGATGACTCGGCGCCCAACCTCGGAGGCACGTTGACGGACCCTTCAGAGCTGGCGCTGGCGGCAGAAGTCGGACGGCTGCAACCGGTCGTCGCGGCCGCAGTCGCCGCGGGCAGTGGTTATCGCCAGGCCTTCGCGGAAGCGGCGAAGGCAGGTCCGGCGGTGGCGAAATTTTTTGACGATGTGATGGTGATGGCCGACGATCTGAAGCTGCGTGACGCGCGGCTGCGGTTGTTGAAGCAGCTGGAGGGGTCACTCCTGCAGCTGGCGGATGTATCCGAAATCGTTCCCGAAGCGGACAAGCAGGAGTAGAAAGCGCACATGGCGAAGAAGAAGAGCGTGAAGAAGACGGCCACGGCAACCACGAAGGGCACGAAGAAGAAGTTTGTCTACTTCTTCGGTAACGGCAAAGCCGACGGCGACCGTTCGATGAAGGACACGCTGGGTGGCAAGGGCGCGGGCCTGGCGGAGATGACCAGGGCGGGTCTGCCGGTGCCGGCCGGGTTCACCATCTCCACCGCTGCCTGCAACATCTACTCCGCAAGCGGCAACAAGCTGCCGGCGAATATCGAGACCGAGATGGTCACGCAGTTGCGCAAGCTTGAGAAGGCTGCCGGTGCCACGCTTGGCTCGAAGCAGCAGCCCCTGCTCGTGTCGGTCCGCTCTGGCGCCAAGTTCTCCATGCCGGGCATGATGGACACTATCCTCAACCTCGGCCTGAATGACGCCACCGTCGAAGGCCTGAAGGCGTGGACCGGGAACGGCCGCTTCGCGTTCGACAGCTATCGCCGCTTCATGCAGATGTTCGGCAGCGTCGTCCTCGAAATACCGAAGACGGCGTTCGAGCATGAATTCGAAGCCATCAAGCATGCCAAAGGCACGCAGATGGATACCGACCTGGACGAGACGGCGTTGCGTGAGGTCGTCGAGGCGTACAAGAAGGTCGTCAAGAACAAGACCAAGAAGCCGTTCCCGCAGGATCCGATGGAGCAGCTGAGGGGCGCCCGCAACGCCGTGTTCCGTTCGTGGAACAACGCCCGCGCCAAGGAATATCGCCGCATCTATGACATCCCGGATTCGATTGGCACTGCCGTCAACATCCAGATGATGGTGTTCGGCAACACCGGCGATCGCTCCGGCACGGGCGTGGGCTTCACGCGCAATCCTGCCACCGGCGCCAAGGAATTCTTCGGCGAGTTCCTGATCAACGCCCAAGGCGAGGACGTGGTCGCCGGCATCCGCACGCCGCAGCCGATTGTCGAACTCGAACGGGTGATGCCGAAGGCGTACAAGCAGCTGCGCGACATCACCACGCGGCTCGAACGCAACTACAAAGACATTCAGGACTTCGAGTTCACGATCCAGGACGAGAAGCTCTACATGTTGCAAACGCGCAGCGGCAAGCGCACGGGCTACGCTGCGGTCGTGATCGCCACCGACATGGCGAAAGAGAAGCTGGTCACGCCCAAGGAAGCCATTCTGCTGGTGGACCCGGAAGCGCTGTCGCAGTTGCTGGCGCCGGGGTTCGACCAGAGGGAATGGAAGGGCATCGAGACCGTCACGCGCGGCCTGCCGGCGTCGCCCGGCGCGGCCTGCGGCAAGGCCGTGTTCTCGTCCGAGACCGCGGTGGCGTGGTCGGACAAGGGCGAAGCGGTCGTCCTGGTCCGCCGCGAAACCGCGCCCGATGACATTCACGGCATGTGGGTATCGCAAGGCATTCTCACTGCCACCGGCGGCATGACCTCGCACGCCGCCGTCGTTGGCCGCCAGATGGGCAAGCCGTCCGTGGTCGGCGCTGGCGAGCTGCGCATTGACGAGCACGGCAAGACGTTCACGGTGAACGGTCACACGGTGAAGGAAGGCGATTACATCGCCTTTGACGGGCTCACGGGTGAGGTCAAGCTGGCCAAGGTGGCGTCGCAGCCGAGCGAGATTTTGCAGGTCATCGCGGGCAAGCTGAAGCCCGCCGACTCGCCGATCTACCAGCGCTTCCACACCCTGCTCGAGTGGGCTGACCGGTTCCGCCGGCTGGGCGTGCGCGCCAACGCCGACCAACCCGACCAGGCCGAGATCGCGTACGCCTTCGGCGCGCGCGGCATCGGCCTGTGCCGCACCGAACACATGTTCTTCGGTGACGGCCGCATCCCAATCGTTCAACGGATGATTCTGGCCGAGAACGAAGCCGACCGGCGCGCGGCGCTCAATGAACTGTTGCCCATGCAGCGGGAAGACTTCTACGGTGTCTTCAAGGCGATGAAGGGCACGCCGGTGACCATTCGCACGATCGATCCACCGCTGCACGAGTTCCTGCCCAAGCGCGAAGACCTGCTGGTGGAGGTCGCCATCATGGCAACCAAGGGCATCAAGGGCAAGGCGCTCGACGAGAAGAAGGCGCTGCTGTCGCGCGTGGAGCAACTGCACGAATTCAACCCCATGCTTGGCCATCGCGGCGTGCGTCTCGGCATCACCTATCCCGAGATCACCGAGATGCAGACGCGAGCCATCATGGAGGCTGCCTGCAAGCTGAACAAGGAAGGCCTGAAGGTCATTCCCGAGATTATGATCCCGTTGGTTGGCGACGTCCGCGAGTTGCGCGATCAGAAGGCCGTGGTCGAGCGCGTGGCCAGGGCCGTGCTCAAGGAGCAGGGCATCAAGATCAAATACCTGATTGGCACGATGATCGAGGTGCCGCGGGGCGCGCTGACGGCCGATGAAGTGGCGAAGGAAGCAGAGTTCTTCTCGTTCGGCACCAACGACCTCACGCAGATGACGTTCGGTTTCTCGCGCGATGACGTCGGCAAGTTCCTGCGCGTCTACCAGGACAAGAAGATCCTGGAACGCGATCCGTTCGCGACCTTCGACGCGGCCGGCACCGGCCAGCTCGTCGCCATGGCCGTGGCCAAGGGCCGGGTCGCCAATCCCAGCCTGAAGCTCGGGATTTGCGGTGAGCACGGCGGCGACCCCTCGTCCGTGCACTTCTTCCACCAGGTGGGGCTCGACTACGTGAGCTGCTCACCCTATCGCGTACCGGTGGCCCGATTGGCCGCCGCGCAGGCGGCGCTGAGCGTCAAGGTCGGCGATTGATTCGCTACTTTGTTTATCGAGGCGGTCGCACCGAACTGGTCGATCGCCTCGACCCGGCCTGGCTGTTGCCCGACAGTGACGTCGTGGTGTGGGCGGACGTCGTGGAACCGACCGATGCGGACGGCGCGGTGCTGCGTGACGCGTTCGGCCTGCACGAACTGGCGGTCGAGGCGGCGCTGCGACGGGAGACCAATCCCAAGGTGGAGGCCTACGACGGACACCTCTACATCGTGCTCCACGGTATCAACTTCAACGCCGCCGAACACACCTTCGACACCAGCGAAACCGACTTCTTCCTCTCGTCCCGGTTCCTGGTCACGATTCATGACGGCAAGCGGCGCAGCATCGAGCAGGTCAGCCAGTTGTGCGCGCGTACCGACCACATTCTGGCGGAAGGTCCCGTCGCCTTGCTACATCGGATCGTCGACACCATGGTCGATCATTACCGGCCGGAACTGGACGAGCTCGAGACGCGGTTGAGCGAGATTGAAGAGCAGGTGATCAAGGAACCATCGGACTCGCTGACCGGCGACATCCTGACCATCAAACGCGACATCACCACCCTTCGTCGCATCGTCCTGCCCCAGCGCGATGTGGTGGGTCGCCTGGCGCGCCGCGAGTTCGACCTGATTGGGCAGGAGATGGCGTACCGGTTCCGTGACGACTACGACCAGTTCGCCCGGATGGCCGACGATGCGTTCGTGTTCCAGGATCGGGTTACGGGCATTCTCGACGCGCACCTGGCGAGCGTCTCCATTCGACTCGCCAGCGTCTCCAAGCTGCTGGCGGTGGTCGCCGTGCTCTTCGGCCCGATGACGGTGATCACCGGGCTGTTCGGCATGAACGTCCCATTGCCCACCCTGTTCGGAAGCCCTGAGTACCAGTTCTGGGAGATCGTCGGCCTCATGGTCGTCTCCAGCGCCGGCCTGTTTATCTGGTTCCGCAAGTCGGGCTGGTGGTAAGTGGGGCGGATCACACGCCTGCCCGAAGACCTCGCCAATCAGATTGCCGCCGGTGAAGTAGTCGAGCGTCCCGCCTCGGTCGTCAAGGAGCTGGTCGAGAATGCCATCGACGCCAAGGCCACCCGCATCACCATCACCGTCGAGTACGGCGGCAAGAAGCTGATCCGGGTCGAAGACGACGGCACGGGCATGGACCCGGCCGACGCTCGCTTATGCCTCGAGCGTCATGCGACCAGCAAGATCAAGCGCGCCGACGACCTCGGCGCGATCGTGACGCTCGGGTTCCGCGGCGAGGCACTGCCGTCGATGGCGTCGGTGTCGCACTTCCGCTTGCGTACGCGCGCAAGGGGCGACGACAGCGGCACCGAGATTCGCGTGAATGCCGGCATCATCGAGTCAGTCGTCGAGTCTGGCGGCCCCGAAGGCACGATGGTCGAAGTCAGCGACGTGTTTTACAACCTGCCCGCCCGCAGGAAGTTCCTGAAGTCCGATGGTGCGGAGGCCGCCCAGGTCTCACGCTTCGTCACTCAGTTGGCGCTGTGCTATCCCGAGGTGGGGTTTACGCTGATCAGTACCGGCCGCAAGGTGCTGGCGGTGCCGCCAGTGGCCAGCCTGTCGGACCGTCTCTATCAGATCTACGGCGATCGGCAGGACCTGGTGGCGGTGGATCGCGAGTTCGGCGGCCTGCGCCTGCACGGGTTTATCGCCGCGCTGGCGGAGCAGGGGCCCGTGCGCGGGCCGCAGCACGTGTTCGTGAACCGGCGCATCGTCAAGGACCGCACGATTGCGCATGCAATTCTCGACTCGTACAGCGTCGCCACCAACAAGGAACGCAGCCCCGAGGTGCACTTGTTCCTTGAGGTGCCGTTGGACCGCGTCGACGTGAACGTGCATCCGACCAAGGCGGAAGTGCGCTTCCGCGACCAGTCGATGGTGCACGAGATGGTTCGCCGTTCGTTGGGCGACGCCCTCGGCAAGGGCCCGGCGCCGGAATTGACCCTGCATACCTCTGATGTGTTGCCGGGACGTCCCGTGCAGCCGTCGATCCCGGGCGCGCTGGCGGGCGCCAGTTTCACGAGCCGCTGGGCGCCGCCGGGATCGGCCCCGTCCTACAACGCCATCCCCCGATACGAACCACCGTCGATGCCGGCGGAGGCGATCGCGGCGGCCGTGACGCTGCCGACTGTCCGGCCGATGATCGCGCTCGGGCAGTTCCGCGACACCTTCATCATCGCCATGGATGACGAAGGCTTGTGCATCATCGATCAGCATGTCGCGCACGAACGCGTGTTGTTCGAACGGATCATGCAGAGGCTGACCACCGAGTCGCTGGAGAGCCAAGGCATGCTGGTGCCGATGATCCTCGAGCTGCCGGCGGCCGAGCGTAACGCCCTCATCTCGCGCGCTGACGCCCTGGCGAAGTTCGGCTTCGAGGTGGAAGACTTCGGCGGCGACAGCGTCAAGGTGACGGCGATGCCGGCCTTGCTGCCTCGTGACGAATGCGATGCGGCGCTGCGCGCGCTGGCCGACGATCTCGAAGGCCTCGACCGTGGCTTGCGTCTCGAGGACTCGCTTAAGCAGATCGCCGCGACGACGGCGTGCCATGCGGCCGTGAAGGCCAACTACCCGCTGACGCTCGAGAAGATGCATCACATTCTCGAAGAGCTGCGAGCCACCGCATACTCGACCGTGTGCCCACACGGCCGGCCGGTGATGCTGCGCATCACCCGGCGCGAAATTGAAAAGAACTTCGACCGGATCTGACGTGAAGCGCTGGTCCCTGGTCGCTGCCCTGGTCACGGCGGTCGTGCTGGCGTCGCTGTGGCTGTGGGTCCAGGTCTCCAGCCTGTCGGCGATCGTGCGCGGCGGCGACGGCCCTGTCTCGCTGGTACTGCTGCACGGCTACGGCTCCAACGCGAGCGACTGGCTGCAGTTCGAGCACACGATTCAGGTTCCGCTCAATAGCCGCTTGGTCTTTCCGCAGGGGCCGCTGCGAGGACCGAATGGCGCGCGGGGCTGGTGGTGGCTCAACATCGAGGGCCATGTTCCCGACGGCGAGCGCGATCCGGACTTCTCGATCGCCAACCCCGGCGGCATCAAGGTGGCGTCGCGACTGGTCCGCAATTTACTGGCGAGCGTGCCGGGCCCGATAGTACTCGGCGGTTTCTCGCAGGGCGCCATGCTGAGTGCTGAAATTGCGTTCCAGACCGATCAGGACCTCGCCGCTTTGGTGTTGCTTGGCGGGACCACGGTGAATGAGGCGGCGTGGGTGGAGCGATTCCCGGGTCGCCGCCGAATGCCAATCTTCATCGCGCACGGCAGAAACGACGGGGTGCTGCCGTTTGCGACGATGGAGCGGTTTCAGGCGCGGATGCGGGAGACCGGCCTCAACGTGACGTGGTTTCCCTATGACGGCGGCCACGACATCCCGGATGAAGTGATTCGCGCCCTGAACGCCTTTTTGGCGACCCTGAAGTTATAATCCCGGCGGGAGATTTCCACATGAGTGTGACAAGGCGTTGGGCGGGCTGGGTCGCAGCCGGCCTGATTGGATGCGTCGGGGTTTCGGCTCTCCAGGGGCAGCAGGCGGCACCGAGGGTCACGGACGCGACCTTGCTGAAGCCGGCCGATGGCGACTGGGTTGGCTACGGCCGCGACTACGCGGAGACGCACCACAGCCCCCTGAGGCAGATTGACCAGAGCAACGTGAGCAAGCTGACCGAGGCGTGGTCGGTTGAAGTCGGCTCCGAGGGCAAGCTCGAAACGACGCCGCTGGTCTTCAACGGCGTGCTCTACGGCACGTCCACGTGGAGCCAGGTCTACGCGATCGATCTGCGCAGCAAGAAAGTGAAATGGCAGTTCGACCCCGCGCTCGCGCGCGGTGGCACCGAGGCCATGGGCCCACGTCCGTGTTGCGGTCCGGTAAATCGCGGGGTGGCGCTGTATGACGGCCGCGTCTACGTCGGCCTGCTCGACGGCCGCCTCGTGGCGCTCGACGCCGAAACCGGCGCGCCGGTGTGGGCCGTGCAGACGACGCCGCCGGGGACCGATTACACGATTACCGGCGCCCCGCGCATCGTGAAAGGCAAGGTCGTGATCGGCCAGGGCGGCGCCGAGTACGGCGTGCGCGGCTTTCTCGCCGCTTACGATGCCGCCACCGGCAAGCAGGCGTGGAAGTTCTACGTCATTCCCGGCGATCCAGCGAAGCCGTTTGAAGATGAAGCGCTCGCGCGCGCCGCCAAGACCTGGAACGGCCAGTGGTGGAAGTACGGTGGTGGCGGCACGCCGTGGGACGGCATTGCCTACGATCCCGAACTGAACCTGGTCTACGTCGGCACGGGCAACGGCTCGCCGTGGAACGCGAACCATCGCAGCCCCGGTGGCGGCGACAACTTGTATCTGGCGTCGATCGTGGCGCTCAACGCCGACACCGGCAAGTACGTGTGGCACTACCAGACGACGCCGAGCGACAACTGGGATTACAACGCCGCGCAGCCGATGATCCTCGCTGACCTCACCATTGGCGGGCAGATCCGCAAGGTGCTGATGCAGGCGCCGAAGAACGGGTTCTTCTACGTGCTCGACCGCGCCACCGGCAAGCTGATCTCAGGTGAGCCGTACGTGTTCACCTCGTGGGCGACCGGGATTGACAAGGAGACCGGACGCCCGATCGAGACGGAAGCCGCACGGTACCGCTATACGCCGGTGCGCCTGTCGCCGTCGCCCGTCGGCGCGCACCACTGGCCACCCATGGCGTTCAATCCGACGACCGGCTTCGTCTATTACCCGGGCCAGGAAACCAGCTCGGTGTTTGCCATGGAAGAGAAGTTCGAATTCAAGGAAGGGCAGTGGAACATCGGCATTCGCCGCGGCAGCGCGCCGTTTACGATGAACCCGCAGGCGGCGCCGCCCGATCCGAAGGCGCCGCCACCCGGCGGCTTCTTCGTGGCGTGGGATCCGGTCGCGCAGAAGCCCGCGTGGAAGATTCCGTTCCTGTCGAGTGGCGGAGCACTGTCCACGGCCGGCCAGCTGATCTTCGTTGGCAACAGCGCCGGCAGGTTCTTCGCGCTGGATCCGCTGAGCGGCAAGACGCTGTGGGAAGCGCGACTGGGCCAGGGCGTGGCGACGCCCATCAGCTACGAGCTGGATGGCAAGCAGTACATCGCGGTGATGTCGGGGATCAGCAAGGGCAAGGTCTACGGCTTCGCGCTGCCGTAATAATCCGGCTACAGCCGGACGCTACATAGAAGTCGATGTAGCGAACGGCTTTAGCCGGACCGTTTGGACTTCCACCACGCCAGTCGCTTCCTGATCTCTTTCTCGAAGCCGTAATCGGTCGGCTTGTAGAACTCCCGCCCTTTTAGGTTGTCCGGCAGGCAGTCCATGCTCGCGACGGCGTCGGGCTGGTCGTGGGCGTACTGGTAGCCCTTGCCGTAATCCAGCTGTTTCATCAGCTTCGTGGACGCGTTTCGCAGGTGCAACGGCACCGGCGAGGCAACGTCGTTCTTGGCCGCCTCAGCGGCGGCGGCATACGCGGTGTAGACCGCGTTGCTCTTCGGCGCGGTGGCGAGGTAAATCGCCGCCTGCGCCAGCGCGGTGTTGCCTTCGGGCATGCCGATGAAGTGAACCGCGTCTTTGGCTGCCACCGCGATCGTCAGCGCCTGGGGATCCGCATTGCCGATATCCTCAGAGGCAAAGCGAATCAACCGGCGCGCGATGTACTTCGCGTCTTCACCCGCTTCAACCATTCGCGCCAGCCAGTAGATCGACGCGTCGGCGTCGCTGTTGCGCATCGACTTATGGAGCGCCGACATCAGGTTGTAGTGCTCTTCGCCGGTCTTGTCGTAAAGCAGCGTGCGATTCTGAAGCGTCTTCTCGAGCAACGCCTGATCGATCTTCGGCCGTCCCGCCGGGTTACTGGCCGACGACACCGTGAGTTGCAGCAGGTTCAGCGCCGATCTCGCATCGCCATTCGCAAACCTGGCAATCGCCCTCAGCGCATCGTCATCGGCTTCAGGGTGTTGTTTGCCAAGCCCGCGCTCTGGATCGGTGAGGGCGCTCTTGAGAATCGTGACGATCGCCTCCTCGCTGAGCAGCTTCAGCACGAAGACCTTGGAGCGGGACAGCAACGCCGCGTTCACTTCGAACGACGGGTTCTCGGTGGTCGCGCCGATCAGCACGATGTCGCCGCTCTCGACGCGCGGCAGAAAGGCGTCCTGCTGCGCCTTGTTGAAGCGGTGGATCTCGTCGACGAAGACGATGGTGCGGCGGCCGGTCATGCGACGGCGCTGTTCGGCCGTGGCCATCACGTCTTTCACCTCCTTGATGCCGGCGAGCACGGCGCTGAAAGCGATGAACTCGGCCTTGGTGAGATCGGCAATCAGGCGCGCCAGCGTGGTCTTGCCGGTGCCGGGCGGGCCCCACAAGATGATCGACTGCAGCAAATCGCGGTTGATCATCTCGCGCAACGGCCGGCCTGCCGCGATGACATCATCCTGGCCGACGATCTCGTCGAGCGTGCGCGGACGCATCCGTTCGGCAAGCGGAACGGTCCTCGGATCGACCGGCGCGGGTGGATCGTCGAACAGGCTCATCGCGCGCGTTGCCTTCTGGCTTCGTAGAGAATGAGCGCGGCCGCAACGGCGACGTTCAGCGATTCCACGCCGTCATTCATCGGAATGGTGACACGGGCATCCGCGGCCGCAATGACCTCAGCTGCAAGGCCGGGGCCTTCACCGCCCATCAACACCACGGTCGGACGCCGCAGATCCGTGTCGTAGATCGCGACGCCATCACGCGGGACTGTCGCGACGATCGAGACACCGGCGGATCGCCATTCGGCCAGGGTCCCGAGCGGATGACGGGACCGGATCACGGGGAGGTGGAAGACCCCGCCCATTGAGGCGCGCAGGGCTTTCCAACCCCACGGGTCCGCCGTTGCCTGATCGACCATCACGCCCGTCGATCCGGCCGCGGCAGCCGACCGGATGATCGCGCCGATATTACCCGCATCCTGGATGCCGAGACCGGCCAACACCAGCGCGGGTGCAGGTGCCAGCATGTCCGCGGCCACCGTCAGCGGCTTGCGGGCGGTGGCCACCACGCCAGTAGGAGAATTGACTGGCGACAGGGCATTCAACACCGCGCCCGACACTTCGACGACGCGCGCGTTCGCGCGCCGGGCGCGATCGATCACGGTCTGTTCATCAGCAGTTGGCAGCCCGCACACGGCCAGCGTCTCGACGACGATGCCCGCGTTGACGGCCTCGGTCAGCAGGTGCCAGCCATCAAGCAGCATGAGGTCGCGGCCGCGCGCGGCTTCGCGAAATTCCTTGACGATAGCGTGGTGGCGACTGGTGATGGCGGACATGGCCGTGTGCGCCCTGGGCGCTCTGGGCAATTGTGCTACACTCCGGTGTTTCAGTGATGAAAGAAAGAATCATCAAACGATTTGAAGATGAGCTGAACGCGCTCGAGCGCGAGCTGCACATGGAACTCCCCAAGGAGATTCAGCGCGCGCGCGAACTCGGCGACTTGCGCGAAAACGCGGAGTACCAGGCCGCGAAAGAACGCCAGACCATGGTCAATGCCCGCATCGCCATGCTCAAGCGACGGGTGAGCGAGATCGCCCTCATGAACATGGATCGCATTCCGCACGGCAAGGCGGGATTCGGGTCGACGGTGACGATCCGGGAGAAGAACCAGGAGATTGTCTACCAGCTGGTGATGCCGGAAGACGCCGAAGCCGAGAAGGGTCTCATCTCCACTTCGTCACCAATCGGTCGCGCCATCCTCAACAAGGAAGAGGGCGACTCGATCACCGTCTCGACGCCCAGCGGCACCCGTAAGTTCGAAATCCTCAAGCTCGTCACCATCCACGACGAATAGCAGCGCACGGCTGTGACTGAGCCCCGCGACTCCTACTCCCCAGAACGCCGCACCGCGCTCCTGTTCACCGGAACGGGCGCGGACGGGGCATATCAT
This sequence comes from Acidobacteriota bacterium, assembly GCA_009694735.1. Classification (GTDB taxonomy): domain Bacteria; phylum Acidobacteriota; class Vicinamibacteria; order Vicinamibacterales; family UBA2999; genus 12-FULL-67-14b. The sequence continues at coordinate 20,551 of SHUG01000024.1, forward strand.
GCCGGCGCCATGCGCGCCCTCCAGGAAGCCGGCGTCAAGATCGACATTGTCGGCGGCCGCGGCATCGGTGCCATGGCGGCGGTACTGGCTGCCGTCGATGGTGGCGCGCAACTCTGGGAGACCGGCGGCTTCTGGCGCTCACAACCAATTCTGGAGTTGTACCGCTGGCGGTGGCCATTTCGCCTGCTGCGTTGGCTGGCCGCTGGACTGATTGCTGTCATGGCGATCCCGGCGGTGGTGATCGTGGCGGGGCTGGTGGTCTACCCGATCGCGCTCGTGCTTGGCATGTCGGGCCTTGACGCCGGCGCGCGGTTCGTTCACTCGTTTCTCGACACCTTGACACCGGCGTTCTCGCCGGGTGCGTTGCCGACGTGGATCCCGCGCCTGGCCTCGCTGCTGGCCGCCGCCGCCGCCGTCACGCTGGCCGTTGGCGCGTGGCTCACCTGGTGGCGCGCGCCGTTGCATCGCCGCATGGCGGGTGGGCGCGCGTGGGCGCTGCTGGGCTCACCGATTGACGCCACCCTGGCCATTCAGCATGCGACCGACACCGTGTGGCGCCTGCTCAAGGGTGGTGCGGCGATCAGGACACCGGATGCCAAGGATCTCAGCCGGCGCTACGCGGAACTACTGGCCGAAAACCTGGGCCAGCCCGGCTTCCGCGAGTTGCTGCTCGTCGTGCACGACATGGACGCCCACCGAGATCTGGTGTTCGGCCTGGTGCGCGATCCCTTCCGCAAGGCGCTGTTTCCGCCTCCCGGCGGCGTCTCGTCCCGCCGGGCCGAGGCGCACGACTTGTCGAGCGGGACACAGGCGTTCACGGCAGACGTGCTAGCGGCGGCGCTCAGCCTGCCTGGGGTCTGCGATCCCCGGCTGGTTCAGTTCGCGCCCGATTCGTACTGGCGTGGCGAAACCCATCGCCTGGTCGACCGACCGGCGTGCCTGGCTCGGTTGATTGAGGAAGCGGCCGCGGCCGGCGCCGAACAGGTCGTGATCGTGGCCGCCACCCCGGACCCTCCCGGCCCTCACGAACTACGCCCGCCTCGTCGCGACGGGTTTGGACGGGTCGGCGAACAACTGGCGTCCGCCGAAACCGCGGGATTAAGCGACGCGGTGCGCCATTTGCACCACCGCTTCCAGGGCGTCTATCTGATTCGCCCGTCCCACAACCCGGTTCGACCACTCGATCTGACGGGCGCCTACGACGAGAAGTCCGACCGCGTGCAGACCCTCGAGGAGTTAATGGAGCGCGGTTTCGAAGACGCGTACCGCCAATTCATCGAACCGGTCGTCGGCGCATCTGGCGACCGCATGGCGCAGGTCAGTCGCGACGTCGACCTGTAGGGAATATTAGCCACCGAGGACACCGAGGACACCGAGTCACTGTTGTGGGGAAATGCCTGGCTGGCATTTGTGAAAAGAATTTCTCTGTGTCCTCGGCGTCCTCTGTGGCTAGAATTCACATCATGAAGCCAGCTACCGCACTCATTCATACGGGCGAACGAATCGATACGGGCGCGACCCCATCGCTGACCGTGCCCATCTACGAGACCAGCACCTTCATTTTCCACTCGGTCGCCGACGTCATCAAATATCAGGAGGGGAAGCTTCACGGCTACCTCTACTCGCGCTACGAGAATCCGACCGTTGTGGCGGTGGAGCAGAAGGTGGCCGCGGTTGACGGCGCCGAGGCGGCGCTGCTGTTCAGCTCGGGGATGGCCGCGATCTCGACGACGCTGCTCACGCTGCTGAAGCCGGGCGACGAGATTCTGTGCAGCGCGGCGATCTACGGCGGCACGTTTCACATCATCGAAGACCTGATGGCGAAGTTCGGTGTTGAGCGGCGCTTCATCACGCTCGCGGACCTGGCGGACCTGGCGACGGTCATTGGCCCCAAGACGCGCATGGTGTGGTTCGAATCGCCGATCAACCCGACGCTGCGGTGCGTGGATGTGCGGACGGTGGCGGCCGCCTGCAAGAAGGCCGGCGTGCTGTCGGTGATCGACAACACCTTTGCCAGCGCGCTCAATCAACCCGTCCTCGCCATGGGCATCGACCTGTCGATGCAGAGCGCGACCAAGTACCTCAACGGTCACAGTGACGTCACCGGCGGTGCGTTGTCCGGGTCGAAGGCGGTGATTGCGCCGCTCGCCAAGGCGCGCCGGCTGCTGGGCGGCATCATGGACCCGATTCCGGCATTTGCGCTTGGCCGCGGCATCAAGACCATGCCGCTGCGCGTCGCGCAGCACAATGCCAACGCGCTGACAGTGGCGCAACATCTCGAGCACCACCGCGCCATCGAGCGCGTGTATTACCCTGGGCTTGCGTCACATCCCGACCACGCGATTGCCAGGGGCCAGATGAGCGGCTTCGGCGGCGTCGTTACCATCGACGTCAAGGGCGGCCAGGACGGCGCCTTTCGGGTGTTCGACAAGTTGAAGGTGATCAAGCGCGCCGCCAGCCTTGGCGGCGTCGAGAGCATCTGCAGCCTGCCCATTCTCACGTCACAGTACGGGCTGACCGATGAGGAACTGGTGGCGGCCGGCGTGTCGAAGGGGATGATCAGGATTTCGATCGGACTCGAGGATGCGTCGGACGTGATCGCCGACCTGGAACAGGCGCTGTCGTGAGCATTGACGAGTGTGCGATTGGCACTCCGAACGCGCGACTGACTCCGACCCTTCAAGGGTGACTTCGGGGCGCGCTCAATTGACCAATCACGCGATCACCCAACAATCGACAATCGGTCGATCGTCAATCGTCAATGCCCACCCCGTCTGTATAATCGACACGCTTGGCCGTCATCCCCGGCACCCGCCTCGGCCCCTACGAAATCGTCTCTCCCATCGGTGCGGGCGGAATGGGCGAGGTCTATCGCGCCACAGACACGCGGCTCGGCCGCGATGTGGCGCTGAAGACGCTGCCGTCGGCATTCGCGAAAGACGACGAACAGCGTGCACGATTTGAGCGCGAAGCCCGATCGGCCTCATCACTCAACCATCCGCACATCTGCGTGATTCATGACATGGGGCCGCACGATGGCATCGACTACCTCGTCATGGAGCTGCTCGAAGGCGAGACGGGCGCCGATTGCCTGGCGCGCAGCCCGATGCCGGTCGCCGACGTGATGCGCCTGGGCGCGCAGATCGCCGATGCGCTCGATCGCGCGCACAAGCAGGGTCTCGTCCATTCAACCGGACAGCTTCCGCAGCATCACCGCGTCACCCGACGGCCGCACGCTCTACTACGGTGCCCCGCAGGCGGAAGCGAACATCTGGAAAGTGGAGCCGCCGAGGACGGTGAAGAAGTAGATGGCCGCACGTCGAGTTTCAGGCGCCGCCAAAAGAGGTGACGATGAGGATATGATCGCGCCATGGAGGTGACGACCGTCAGGATCCCATCCGAGTGGCTCGCGGATTTCGAAGCGGCGTCCCGGCGACCGCTGGCGCTCCGCATGCGCTACGCGTTCATCCACACGGAAAAGCCGGGACTGGACGATCGCACGGTTCGCACGTTCGAGACGATGGCAGCCTATCGTGAATGGTGCGAGCGGACGCTGCCGGCGTGGCTTGGCTATGGCCGCGTTTGAGTACCGCCAGGCGCTCGAGATCCGAGACGCCTTCGCCCGCAGGCGCGTGAGGTATCTGTTCATCGGCAAGTCGGGTGCGATCCTGCTTGGCTACCCAGACACCACGCAGGATGCGGATCTGTTTGTGGAGAAGTCCGGGCCGAACGGCCGGGCCGTCGTCGCCGCGCTTGGCGATCTCGAGTTTCCGCTCACCGACACAGAGGCCGCGGACATCGAGCGAGGTAAGGATTTTGTCCAGATTCGCAATGGCCCGTTCGACCTCGACTTGGTATTCGCTCCGGATGGCATCGAACGGTTCGACGACGCCTGGGCCAGACACGTCGATGTCGAGGGCTTTCCGGTGTGCCATCCCGACGACATCATCGCGAGCAAGGCGGCCGCGAATCGCGTGAAAGACCGCGAGAGCCTGCCACGGCTGCGAGCCTTTCGGGATTACTGGGTGACGCGACGCGGCTCGCTGTGAATCTGGCCCTGGCATTGACGATTGTCAATTGACCGGTTTAGCGACTGTCTGGTGATTGACGATTTCGGGATTGGGTGACTCGGTTGGCGGATTGGCCATTTCGCGATTGGCACTGCCAACGCGCGACTGACTCCGACCTTTCGATCTTGCTCAAGGTCGCTCGGAGCTCTCGCCGGGCGAGTCCGGCGAGCGTGACGTCTCGTGGCTCGATGCCGGAGTCCTCGCCACAGTATCGACCGATGGCCAGAAGGCGGTGTTTACGGACCAGGGCCTTGGCGCCGGCGCGAACTACCAGGTCGCGATCCGCGACGTGGCGTCGGGCAACGTAATCCGGCTTGGTGCGGGACGAGGACACCGCAGGGGAAGTGACGGCGGGAACATCTATTGATGTGTTGAGATCGTGAATCATCAGGGTCAACAGATGAGGCGTCGCCAAGACCTGTCCCTTCGGCGTTAGAATAACGAGGTGCGCGTGCTGGACCGCGCGCAGCGCGGCCTTCACAGTTCCCCTATACTTACCCCGCACTCACATGAGCCTTACCCCCGGCAGCGGCCTCGGTCCGTACGAAATCGTCTCTCCCATTGGCGCCGGCGGAATGGGCGAGGTGTATCGAGCGAGGGACGCCCGCCTCGGCCGCGACGTCGCGATCAAAGTGCTGCCCGAGTCGCTGGTGAATGACGCGGATCGACGGGCTCGATTCGAGCGCGAAGCCAAAGCCGTCGCCGCGCTCTCGCACCCCAACATCATCAACATCTTCGACACCGGCGTGCACGAGGGCCACCCGTTCGTCGTCATGGAACTGCTCGACGGCGAGACGCTGCGCGATCGGCTGATGAGCGGCGCGCTGCCGGTGCGCAAGGCGGTGGAGATCGCGGTGCAGATCGCGCGCGGCCTCGGCGCCGCGCACGACAAGCAGATCGTCCATCGCGACCTCAAGCCCGAGAACATCTTCATCGTCCGCGACGGGCAGGTGAAGATCCTCGACTTCGGTCTCGCGCGCGACATTGCTACCAGCATCTCGGGTGCAACCGAGACACGCGCGGGGCTCACCGACGCCGGCATCGCCATGGGCACGATCGGCTACATGGCACCGGAGCAGATCCGGGCGCAGGCGGTGGACGGCCGCACCGACCTCTTCGCGTTTGGCGCGGTGCTGTTTGAAATGCTCACCGGTAGCCGCGCGTTTCAACGCGACACGTCGGCCGACACGATGACGGCGATCCTGAAAGAAGATCCGCCGGATCTCATCAGCGCCAACGCGCAGATTCCGCCCTCGCTCGATCGCATCGTCCGGCACTGTCTGGAAAAGAACGCCGCCGAGCGCTTTCAGTCGGCGCGCGACGTGGCGTTTGCCCTTGACGCGCTGTCGGGGACCGGCGCCAGTTCTGCGGCCAGCGCGGCATTGTTGGCAGGGCAGGCGCCGCCGCGCCGCCGTTGGCTGCGCGGCGTGATGGTCAGCGCGGGCGCGATCGTGCTGGTCGCCGCCGGCGTCTTCATCGCACGCGCGATGACGCCAGCGTCGTCGTCGCCGACGTTCGAGTCGAAGACTTGGGACCAGGAATGGATCACCAACGCCCGCTTTGGTTCCGACGGGCAGACGATCGTGTTCAGCTCGGCCCGTGTTGGCAACGTGCCTCGGCTGTCTGTGATTCGTCCTGGCGGCGTCTTCTCTCAGCCGATCGGCGACCCGGCGACGCACTTGCTTGCGGTGTCGTCCACGGGCGAGCTGGCGGTACTCACGGGCGCCCGCTTCATGCACCATCGCCTGTTCGCCGGCACGCTGTCGCGCATGGCGATCGACGGCGCGCCACGCCCGCTGATGACTGACGTAAGCGAAGCGGATTGGTCGCCCGATGGATCGAAGCTCGCCGTGATCCGCGCGGCGGCCGGCAGCGTGCGCCTCGAGTATCCACCCGGTCAGGTGCGCTACGAGAAGAGCCCCGGCTACCTCAGCGACCTGCGTGTCTCTCCGGACGACACCCGGATCGCGTTCTTCTAGCACGATCTTGACGGCGACGATCGCGGCGTGGTGAGCGTCGTCGATGTCCGCGACGGGGTCGTGCGGAAGCTGACCGGCGAGTTCTGGGCAGAGGAAGGACTCGCGTGGTCACCCGATGGCCATGATGTGCTGTTCTCGGCTTCATCAGGACAGGGGGGCGAGCCGTATCAGGCGATGGCGGTCAACGTCTCCGGCCCGCCACTGGTGCGACAGGTCGTGGCGACGCCCGCGGCCATTGTCGTGCAGGACATGGCGCGTGCCGGCCGGATGCTCACATTTAACGACGAGTCGCGGACAATCCCGCGCGTCCTCGTGCCCGGTGAGTCCGCGGAGCGCGACGCGCCGTGGCTCGACTTCGCGTTCAACGGGTACCTGTCGCGCGACGGCAAGTGGCTGGCGTTTACCGATGGGAATCAGAGCGCCGGCGTGAACTACCAGGCGGCGCTGCGCGACATGACGACCGGTCGCGTGGTGCGCCTCGGCGAAGGTCTCGTCATCGGCATCTCGCCGGATGCCCGGTGGGTATCATCGATCGTGCCGTCGACGATGCAGGTGGCGGCCTACGCTACTGGTGCCGGCGATGCCGTGAAGCTCGGCGCCGGGCTCGCCGGATTCAAGGGCCTGCCTGGCGCGGTGTCGTGGTCACCTGACAGCCGGCGCCTGACCTACTGTGGTAGCGAGACCGGGAAGCCGCCGAAGTGCTACACGCAGGAAGTGCCGTCGGGTTCACCGAAGCCGATAACTGCCGAAGGATTTGTCAGCGCCCTGGGCAGCGAAGACGGTCGATCGCTGCTGCTGAACGCCGCCGATGGAAAGTGGTACCTGGTCGTCGATGGCGGCGCGCCCGCGCCGGTCAAGGGCCTTCAACCTCAAGACCGACCGTTCGGCATGACCCGCGATGGCGCTCTCGTGGTGCAGGCCGGTCAGGATGTGCCCGCACGGGTCGAACGCGTGAATCCAACGACCGGCGTGCGGACGTTGATCGAACTCATCGCGCCCTCCGACGTGTCGGGCGTCAATCTGGTCCGCCTCACCCAGTGGATCGACGACGGCAAAGGTTACACCTACCATTACGGGCGACAGTTGTCGCGGCTGTACGTCGTGAGCGGCGTGAAATAAGCCTGCACCCCGGCACGCGGCTTGGTCCCTACGAGATCACAGCCGCTATCGGTGCGGGCGGCATGGGCGAGGTGTATCGCGCGAAAGACACCAAGCTCAATCGTGACGTGGCCATCAAGGTGCTGCCCGCCGCGGTGGCCGGTGATGCGGAGCGCCTCGCGCGCTTTCAGCGCGAAGCCGAAGTGCTCGCGGCCCTCAACCATCCGAACATCGCGGCGATCTACGGGCTTGAGGAAGGTCCGGCTAAAGCCGGACACCACGAAGTCTTCATCACCGCGGCCGATGGCGCGCTCAAGTCGATCGCGCTCACGCCAGACGGCGACGGCCTGACGCTTGGCGCGCCGAAGACGCTCTTCACGTGCCGCCCGGTGATGGCAGCTTCAGCGTGAGCGCCGATGGCAATCTGTTCGCGATCACCGAAACGCCCGTTGCGGCGGGGCAGACGCTGCGCGTGCTGACCAACTGGCAGAAGAGGCTGATCAAGTAGTGCTTCCCGCCTGTCGTTTCGCCCTTTCGGGTCTGCGCGTCGGTGGGCGGTTCCGGCGGGCGGCTCCGGCGCGGTCGACACCAAGAAAGAGGTCGGTACCGGCCTCGCGCGGCGCATTTTCAAGGAGGCGGGATTATGACGCAGTACTTTCCCATCATCGTCGAGCAGGAGAGCAACCGCACGTTTAGTGCGTGGGTCGCGGGTCTCCCGGGTGTCGACGCCGCGGCGGATACCGCGACCGCCGCCAAGCCCGCACCTTGAATCCCGGTGGGACGAAGCCCTTTCAAGGCCGAAACCCGGTATCGGTGCGCGCGTTGACACCCGCCACGTCATGTCCCTACACTGCCTTGATGGAAGTGCATGTTGCGCCCGAGTTGGCAAAGAAGCTCAGTGACCTCGCCGCGACTACCGGGCGTGCACCCGATGAAATCGTTCAGGACGCCCTTGCTGGCTATCTCGAGGAAGTGTCATCGCTGCGAGAGACGCTCGACACCCGCTACGACGATCTCAAGAACGGCCTCGTGAAACCGATCGACGGCGAAGCGTTCTTTGAGCAGCTGCGTCAGCGCGAAGAAAATCTGCTCAAGCGCCACCCGCGATGACGGCGACCGTCGGATTCGATCTTCATCCCGAAGCCGCCCAAGACATCACCGACATCTGGGAAGACATCGCAGCGGAGAATCCATCGGCCGCCAGTCGCGTTCGGCAGGAGATTCTTCAGGCCATCAGGAACTTGGTGTTCTTTCGTGGCCAAGGACACCGAAGGCCGGATTTGACCGCTCGCCCGTTACGGTTCACAGGAGTGCGGGATTACCTGATTGCGTATGCACCCGACGAGACTCCACTCTGGATCATCGCTGTGCTACACGGCCGTCGCAATCCACGGGTGATGGCTGCGATTCTTCGGGGGCGCGAATAGAAAGATCCCCGGCACAGCAGAGGTGGCGTCGCCGACTGCATCTGCATGTGTTGTATGTTGGCTACGCTGGGCGCCGTAGCCGCGGGGGGCCTGACGTAGACACGGCGCCGGGTGTGAGGATGAATCGCGTCCTCGCGACGGTCCCGCACATATAGTCCCCACCGGAACGTTGATATGGCGCTCGTGGTCGGCGGCTATGCCGTTCCACGGTCAGCCGAGGGTCACGAAAGAATGGGTGTGGCGCCCAATCGCGTCGATCTGCTGACCACAATCGATGGGGTGACGTTCGACGAAGCCAGGCACGGCCGCGTCGCGGGCCACTACGGCGGCGAAATAGTGGACTACATCGGCCGCGCTGAACTCATTCGGAACAAGCGGGCAAGTAGCCGACCGCAGGATTTCAACCTTGCTTAAGGTCGCCCTGAGCGCGCCGAAGGGCGAGGGAGGCGCATCCCATCGCCGCATCGCGCAATCCCCAATTGACTCACGAAATCTCGAAGTCACCCGATCACCCAACAATCGGCAATCGGTCGATTGTCAATCGTCAATGCCAGCAGCGCCTATTTATCCCGCGTCTCATGCAGGAACTCGAGCACGAGTTCCTGCATGCGCTGGTTGATGCGGCTGCCCTCGTAAGTCCCGAACTTCTTCTGGAACGCCTCGATCGGCACCACCGCCTTGGCCATGGTGCGGTGGCCGCCGGCGCTGCCAATATCGTTGAACCAGCGGCGGACGAAGTCGCCGGCATTGCGCGAGTAGCCGAGGTTGCGCACCGACACGACGAAGGTGTCGTTCACGACCCCGCTGATCACGGTCCACTGCACGTTCTCGAGCTGCAGATAGAAATCCGCGACGTAGGGAATGAAATCGTCGCGCGGCGGCTCGCCGAGGAACGCGCAGAACACGTGTTCCGCCATGCGGCCCTGCTGCCAGCCCTTGATCAGGTAGTCCAGCCGCTCCGCCGTGATTTCGGCGCCTTCCATCTTGCGGATCATCGTCGAGTCGGCGAGCGGATACAGGTGCGAGAACGAGTCGAGGTCGGCGCGATTGGCGTGACGGTTAAAGAACATCGTGTCGGACTTGATGGCGTAGAGCATCGCCGTCGCGGTGCGCTCGGAGATGTCCATGTCGACGGCGCGCAAATGCTCGGTCAGGATCGTGCAGGTCGACCCGTAGTCGGGCCGGATGTCGGTGAAGATGGCGCTGTAGCCAGGCTGCGCCGGGTGGTGGTCGATCACCAGGTCGACGTGGGGCAGCAGGCCCGGGAA
>SHUG01000171.1 GCA_009694735.1 Acidobacteriota bacterium
ACCGTCGAGCGCGTCGGCGGTAACTGTGCCCGACGTATCGACACGCGGATCGTCGCCGCCACCAACCGTCCCCTGGCGGAGTTGGTGGAGCAGGGACTGTTTCGGACCGACTTGTTCTATCGGCTGAGCGGGGTCGAGATTTGCGTGCCGCCCTTGCGACGGCGCAAGAGCGACATCCTCGAACTGGCGCAGTACTTTCTCGCGCGCCACGAGGGCCGCGGCCGGTTGACCATGACAGCAGCCGCCATCGACGCGCTGATTGCCTACGACTGGCCTGGCAACGTGCGCGAACTGGAGCGCATGCTGGAAGGCGCAATCGCGACCGCCGAATCCAGGACGATCAGCGTCGACGACCTGCCGGTCAGCTTGCGCGGCATCTACGGCGACGTGCTGGTGCCGGCCTTCCGGCTCGGCGACACCATGCGTGCGTGGGGCAGCCGCTACGCCCGTCTGGTGCTGGAGAAGAACGCCGGGAACAAGCGGCAGGCGTGCCGCATGCTCGACATCAGCTACCACACACTGAACGCATACCTCAGGTACTGCCCGAGGCCCTCGGCTCCGCACGCCGAGGCCGTGGGCGACCTCGTCTCGCCGCGTTGATGGCCGGCTCAGCCGGCCTCCACGTTCACTGGTTCGCCGGAGGCCTCCGGCAAGTTGAAGCCGGCGAGGCAGGGCGGAAGAGCCGTGCGGTCATGCGCCGCGTTTCGAGATGGTCGGAGGAAGTCATGGGTCGAAGACTGTTGTTGGGAATCGCGTTGGTTATGGGCATCGTCACGCCAAGCGCGTGGCCGGAAGCGGCGGCCGCGAAGCCGGGGGCGCCGCGCACGACGCCCACCGCGCCTGCCTTTACGTCGGGGTGGGTCAACGGGGAACCGACGCTACGCGCGGAAGCGCGCGGCGTGAGGTTCTTCAAACAGGTGAGCCGCGAGCGAGTGTCGATTCGGGTCGAGGTGCCGGGTGATCGAATCGAGGTGGAAGCCGACACCAAGGGCACGGTCCGGATCGGCCGGAATGGTACGTTCCTTCGGCTGCAGATGCAGGACCGGTTCGAGGCTAATGTCGCGAGAATCCAGAAGCTGACCGCCGGGTCGGCCGCGCTCGATGGCCTCGAGGGCTTCGCCGCGTCGCTCGAGGGTCAGGATCGCCAGGAGGCGCGGTCGGTCATGACCTCGTACGCGCTTCTCCATGCCCTGCGCGGAAGTACCGGTCCATCGCGGAGCATGGCGCGCGCGGTCACGCCGGTGGCGTCGAGCCGTGTGGTCCGAGCCATGGCCACGACGCGGGAGGAGGGGCCGTATACGTGCTGGGCTGAATTCGCGACGACCATGGATCAATACCTGGTCGAGTTCAATTCCTGCACCACCGACTACTGGTGGATCCCTGGCTGGAACGCCGCGTGTGCCTTTCAGTTCTCTCTGCAGGGAGAATTGGCCTTTTTCTGGTTGATCAGCTGCTCGGGCGGAATGCCGGTCTAAACTCGCATCACCGTAAAAGGAGGCCTTTCCATGCTGCTCTGGCTCTTAGGCGAGGTAGTGGTTGGTTTGTTGATTGCCGGACTCGTACTTGCCGTCGCCGTGCCGGCAGCGATGCGTCTGGGTTACGAGACCGGCCCGGTTCACGGTGTGGTCGTCACGTTGTGTGCTCTGGCTGCCTCTGTCGTGTTCGGAGAACGCCTCCGAAGACGACGCGCGGGGCGTCAGTCGCCTTGACCGTGGCGGAGGGGCATAGTACCGTTCGGGGGTCCACCTCATTCGGGTGAGCCCCCTCATTTAAATGACTGATTCCGTCACCGCTCCGCTCAAGAAAACACCCCTCCACTCCTCACACGTTGCCCTCGGCGCCCGCATGGTCCCCTTCGGTGGGTGGGACATGCCCGTGGAGTACTCGGGCATCACCGCGGAGCATAACGCCGTGCGGACCGCCGCCGGCCTGTTCGACGTCTCCCACATGGGCGAGGTCGAGATTGCCGGCAAGGGCGCCCTCGAGGCGGTGCAGCACATCACGAGCAACGACGCGTCGAAGCTCCAGATCGGTCAGATCCAGTATTCGGGCCTCACCTCGCCCGAAGGCACCTTCGTTGACGACCTGCTGGTCTACCGCTTCGGCCCATCGCACTTCCTGCTCGTCATCAACGCCGGCAACATCGACAAAGACTGGGCGTGGATCTCGACCAAGGCCAAAGAGGCCGTGCCCGACGTGGCGACGGTGAACTCGAGCAACCGCTACGCGCTGATCGCCATCCAGGGCCCGAAGGCCGAGGAGATTCTGCAAACGCAGACCGCCATCGGCCTGGCGGCCATCAAGTACTACTGGTTTGCGCACGGCGAGATCGCCGCCGTTCGCGGCACCGTGTCGCGGACCGGGTACACCGGCGAGGACGGTTTTGAGATCATGATCCCGCCCGCCATGGCGCCCACCGTGTGGGATGCCTTGCTGCAGGCGGGGAAGCCGCACGGGTTGATCCCGGCCGGTCTTGGCGCCCGCGACACGCTGCGGCTTGAAGCCAGCATGCGCCTGCATGGCAGCGATATCGACGACACCACCACGGTGGTCGAAGCCGACCTCAATTGGATCGTCGGCTGGCACAAGCCGGCCTTCCTGGGCCGCGACGTGCTGCACGCGCAAAAAGCGAACGGCACCACCCGCACGCTGGTGGGTTTCGAGATGACCGAGCGCGCCATCGGCCGCCGCGGCCATGCCGTGTTCCACAACGGCCAGCCGGTGGGCGTGGTCACCAGCGGCACCCAGACCCCGTTCCTGAAGAAGGCCATCGGCATGGCGTACCTGCCGCCTGCCCTGAAGGCTCCTGGTACCGAGATCGAGATCGACATCCGCGGCCGCCGCGCCAAGGCGGTGGTTGTTCCCATGCCCTTTTACAAACGTCCCAAGAAGAGCTGACCCATGTCCTATCCAGCCGACCTCAAGTACACGAAAGAGCACGAGTGGATTCGCATCGACGGTGACACCGGCGCCATTGGCATCACCGACTTCGCCCAGCAGCAGCTCGGCGACGTGGTGTATGTGGAGCTGCCAGAGGTGGGTGCCACCATCACCGCCGGCCAGGTGTTCGGCACCATCGAATCCGTGAAGGCGGTGTCCGAACTCTTCGCACCGGTGACCGGCGAGGTGGTGGCCGCCAACGGCGACCTCAAAGACCGCCCCGACCACGTCAACAGCAAGCCGCACGACAGCTGGATGGTGAAGGTGAAGATGTCCACTCCCGGTGACGGCGCGTCGCTGATGGACGCCGCCGCCTATGAAGCCTTGATCGCCAAGTAGTTACGTAGCCGGAAAAAATGAAGCAGGTTCCCTTTCTCGACCCTCTCGACACGTTCGCCCCTCGTCACATCGGTCCGCGCGGCGACGAGGTGGCGGCGATGCTCAAGGCGGTGGGTGCCGCGTCTCTCGATCAACTGATCGACGAAGCCATTCCCGCGAGCATCCGTCTCACGGCGCCGCTCGACCTGCCGCCCGCCGAGAGCGAATCCACCTACCTGGCGCGCCTGAAGGGCATTGCGAAGAAGAACAAGGTGTTCCGCAGCTTCATCGGCCTCGGCTATGCCGACACGCTGATTCCCAGCGTCATTCGCCGCAACGTGTTCGAGAACCCGGGCTGGTACACGCCCTACACGCCGTACCAGGCGGAGATCGCGCAGGGCCGCCTCGAATCTCTCCTCAACTTCCAGACCATGGTCACCGACCTCACCGGGATGGCCGTGGCCAACGCGTCGCTCCTGGACGAGGGCACCGCGGCGGGCGAAGCCATGGCGCTGCTGCACCGGGTGCAGGGCAAAAAGCTCGGCGACGCCAACGGCATTTTCCTGATCTCGGATCGCTGCTTCCCGCAGACCATCGCGGTGCTGCGTAGCCGCGCGGAACCGCTCGGGATCGAACTGAAGATCGGCCCGGCCGACCAGATGAAACTCGACGAGCCGCTGGTGTTCGGCGCGCTGGTGCAGTATCCAGACGAGGCCGGATGCCTCGACGACCTTAAGCCGTTCATCGACCAGGCCCATGCTGCCGGCGTGCGCGTCGCAGTGGCGACCGATCTGCTGGCCCTCGCGCTGGCGACCTCACCAGGTGAGATGGGCGCCGATGTCGTGTTCGGCAACTCACAGCGTTTCGGCGTGCCGCTCGGCTTCGGCGGTCCCCACGCGGCGTTCTTTGCCACCAGCCAGGAATACGTTCGCCACCTGCCGGGGCGCGTGATCGGCGTGTCGGTGGATGTACACGGCCACCGCGCGTATCGCATGGCCCTGCAGACGCGTGAACAGCACATTCGGCGCGAGAAGGCGACCTCGAACATCTGCACCGCGCAGGCGCTGCTTGCCAACATGGCGGCGATGTACGCCGTATATCACGGACCCGAAGGCATCAAGGCGATTGCCTCGCGTGTGCATACCTTCGCGCGCTCGCTCGAAGGTGCGCTGGCGTCACTGGGCTACCAGCAGTCGAACTTGCACTACTTCGACACGCTGCGCATTCCGGCGGACGCCGCGCGCGTCGCCGCCATCCGCACGGGCGCCATCACGCGGGAGCTGAACTTTCGCTACGTCGGCGACACCGAGGTGGGCATCGCGCTCGACGAGACGGTGACCACCACCGACCTCACCGCGATTCTCGAGGTCTTCGCGGAAGCCGCCGGCAAGCCCGGCAGCGCCATCGCACTGGACGTCATGGGCGCGCAGCGGCCGTCCTGGCCCGGTGCCTTGCAGCGGACCAGCGCGTACCTGACGCACCCGGTCTTCAACACCCATCGCTCCGAGTCCGAGATGATGCGCTACATCCGCAGCCTCGAGCGCAAGGACGTCGGCCTCGACACCTCGATGGTTCCGCTCGGCTCGTGCACCATGAAGCTCAACGCCGCCACCGAGATGTACCCGGTGTCGTGGGAAGAGTTCTCGCGCATGCACCCGTTCGCGCCCGCGGATCAAACCGAGGGCTACCGCCAGATCTGCGACGAGCTCGCGGCGGCGCTGTGCACCATCACCGGCTTCGCGGCGGTGTCGCTGCAGCCCAACTCCGGGGCCCAGGGTGAGTTCGCGGGCCTGGCGGTGATGCGCGCGTATCACCAGTCGCGCGGCGACGGCGCGCGCGATGTGATCTTGATCCCGTCGTCTGCCCACGGCACCAATCCCGCCAGCGCGGTCATGGCCGGCTTCAAAGTGGTCGTCACCGCCACCGATGCCAACGGCAATGTTGACGTTGCGGATCTGAAGAAGCATGCCGAGGAACACGCGAAGGATCTCGCCGGCCTGATGATTACCTATCCCTCGACGCACGGGGTGTTCGAGGATTCGATTCGCGACATCTGCGCCACCATTCACCACTACGGCGGCCAGGTCTACATGGACGGCGCCAACATGAATGCGCAGGTTGGCCTGACCAGTCCCGCGACGATCGGCGCGGACGTCTGTCACCTGAACCTGCACAAGACGTTTGCCATCCCGCACGGTGGCGGTGGTCCCGGCATGGGCCCGATCGGGGTGGCGACCCATCT
>SHUG01000172.1 GCA_009694735.1 Acidobacteriota bacterium
CACCCTCGGCGTCGTCGTGAGCGTCACCGTGCGCGTTGCTCCGAGGCCTGCCTGGTGCCTTGCCTTCGTCCCGTTCGCAGATCGCATGGCTGGCTTGGCGTTCGCCCGGACATTGCGCGACGAGGCGAAGAACACGTGGCGAACCAGTGATCCCGCCGGACTGGACGTCTCGGCTATCGAGTATCTGGATGCCCGTTGCCTCGAGTTGGCGCGTGAAGACGGCCTCGATCGACGCACGGGTGTGACATGGCCGGACGGCACGGCAATCGCCCTACTCGTGACGCTCGAGGTTCCGCTTAGCATGACTGCCGAACAGGCCTTCGAGCAAATTGGCCGCGCCCGTGGGCCTGGAGCCGCGAGAGCAGGCGACACGTCGATCATGCGATTCTGCCGCGCGCTGGACGAGGCCGGCGCGCTCGACGCTGTCGAGATCGCCGTGCCCGGCGATCACGCCCGCATGGCGCAGTTGCTGGCGCTGCGCGAAGAAGTGCCTGCGTCGGTGAACCGCCGGATCGGGCGCGCGAAGCAGGACGTCGACGGGCGGATCGAGAAGACCGCCGGCGACATCATCGTCCCATTCGAACATCTCGAAGAGCTGCTCTCGCGCTGCGACCGGGAGTTCGCGGGACGGCACCTCGACGCCGCGGTCTGGGGCCACGTCTCAGACGGCAACGTCCATCCGAACGTGCTGGCACGCTCGTTCGCCGAGGTCGAATCGGGCAGGGCGGCGATTCTCGAGGTCGGTCGCGCGGCGATCGCGCTCGGCGGCTCGCCGCTCGCCGAGCACGGCGTCGGCCGGAACCGCATCAAGCAGCAGCAGCTCGAAGATCTGTATGGACGGGAAGGGATCGAGGATATGCGGGCAGTTAAGCGCGCGCTCGATCCGCGGTGGACCCTGGCGCCCGGCGTGCTGTTTCCGCCGGCGTGATGGGACGCACCGGATCGGCCGGCAAGGCGCCCGGCTTGTTGCCGGTGTACTATCCAGCTTGCCGTTCTTGTTCTCCGCGTGTTCGCACAATGGAGGTGCCAGATGCCCGCGGCCGAAAGCGCCAAGAAGACCCCCTATCGTGTCAAAGCTGAATGTGTTGAAGCCTGCAATTGCCAGCACGGATGCAACTGTCAATTCGCCGGCTTTCCCAACGAGGGCAAGTGCGAGTTCATCATCGGATATGACGTGAGAGACGGGATGTTTGGTCAGGTGTCCCTGAACGGCGTGCGCGCGGTGCTTGCCGCGAAGTACCCGAAGGCTATTCACGAGGGCAACGGTCACGTCGTGCTCTTCGTCGACGAGCAGGCGACCGCGGAGCAGGCCGATGCCATCGTGTCTATCTTGTCGGGGAGGATGGGCGGCATGCCCTGGGAAGCGCTGGCCGGAACGATTGGGCGATTCGATGGGCCGATTCGCAAACCCGTGGAGATCCAGGTCGCCGGCGAGCGATCTCGCGTGCGCATTCCCGGCGCGATCGATCTCTCGCTGACACCGTTCAAGGATCCCGTCACCGGAGCGGAGAAGGAAGTCCACATCGTGTACCCCAAGGGCGGCTTCTTCTGGAATGACGCGGCCATCGCCACCACAGTGGCCATGAGCGCGACTCACGGCGATTTCCATCTGGAGTGGCCCGGTCGGTACGCGTCCACGGCCGAGGTCAACTGGACAAACCAGCAGTAGGCGCGCCCGATGACGAGCAGTCCTCCGTCAGGCCCTGAAAGCGGAGTCAGCGCAGTCATCCGCCAGGACCGCGCTCTCGTGGGCTTTGGGCTTGCCGCGGTCACGCTGATCTCGTGGTGGCACCTCGTGAGGATGGCGGCGGCCATGAACGCCGCGGCCGCGGACAAGGCGCTGCACGCCGCCATGGGGATGCCAGAGATGGCGGCCTGGGGCGGAGCGGAATTCGTCACGCTGTTCGTGATGTGGGCGGTGATGATGATCGCCATGATGCTTCCCTCGGCGGCGCCCATCATCCTGCTCGTTGTGGGTGTGTATCGACGCCGTGGTGTTCGCGCGCCCGTCTTGACGACGGCGTTTGGCGCCGGGTACGTGCTCGCCTGGACGACGTTCAGCGGGGTGGCCGCCTTCACGCAGCTCGGGTTGCATCGGGCCGCCGTGTTGTCGCTGGACATGTCGACCCACTCGGCGATCCTCAGTGGCGCCATGCTGATATGCGCCGGTGTTTATCAGTGGCTTCCGATAAAAGGGGCTTGCCTCACGCACTGTCGATCGCCCCTCGCTTTTCTTGCTCAAGAATGGCGTGAGGGTGTAGGGGGCGCGCTTGCGATGGGCTTAAGGCACGGGCTCTACTGCGTCGGCTGTTGTTGGGCGCTCATGACGCTGCTATTTGCGGCGGGCGTGATGAACCTGTTCTGGGTCGGGGTCATTGCCGCTTTCGTGCTCGTCGAGAAGCTCGCTCCGCAGGGAGCACGCCTTGGAAGAGTCGCTGGGATGCTTCTCGTGGCCTGGGGAGGGTGGATGCTGGCGCGCGGCATCTGGGGGTGATCCGCGTCACGCGACCAGACTCGTTGACACGATCGTGCTCGGGGTATATACCGGGTAGCTGTGATAGGAGGTTTGTGATGAGGGTTCAGCGTCTCGCATTGCTCGGTGCCTCGCTGGCCGTGATCCTGGTGTGGCTGGCGCCGGCCGTTGCTGTCGCCCAGGCGCCTGCGGCCGCTGCCAAGACGTGGACGCGTCCCCAGACACCGGACGGTCAGCCAGACCTGCAGGGTATTTGGAACTACTCGACCATTACGCCCTTGGAGCGGCCCGGCGACCAGGCCGGGAAACAGGTTCTCACTGATGAGGAAGCTGAGGCGCTCAACGAGGATGCTCGCACGCGCAACGATCGGCGTCCCGCTGAAGGCAGTGCCGGCACTTACAACGCGTTCTGGTGGGATCGGGGCAATTCTCTCGGGCGAACCTCGCTGATTGTGGATCCGCCGGACGGGCGAATTCCGTTTACGCCGGAGGGCGAGAAGAGGGCGCAGGCAGGCGCCGTGCGCGGCACGGACGGACCGGAATCGCGCAGCCTGTGGGAGCGGTGTGTGACCGGGCCGGGCGGTCTGCCGAGGCTTTCGAGTGGCTACAACAACAACTATCGGATTCTTCAGAGTCGTGACTACGTGGTGATCTATCAGGAGATGATCCACGAAGCGCGCGTCATTCCGCTGGACGGACGGCCGCATCTCGGACCGAACCTGCGCCAGTGGCTCGGGGATTCGCGCGGCAGGTGGGAGGGCCAGACGCTGGTCGTGGAGACGACCAACTTCACCGACAAGACGAATTTCAGGGGCTCCGCTACCGCTTTGCGTCTAGTGGAGCGCTTCACACGCACCGACGCTGACACGATCGACTACCAGTTCACGGTCACGGACTCGACCGCCTGGGCAAGACCTTGGACGGCAGCCTTTCCGTTGAGGAAGACCGACGAGCCGGTCTTCGAGTACGCGTGTCACGAAACGAACTACGGTTTGGTGGGCATCCTCTCCGGGGCCCGCGCCGACGAGAAGGCCCAGGAGGCCGCGAGACGGGGAGCCAACTAGGGAGCAACCGAGGCTCCGGCACGATCGAGAGCCGTCTCCAACCGGGACGGCCCTTCATTGTGTACGAGGGTTCCCTGTTCGAGATTGTCGAGATTTGGTGTCGTGTCGCGATTTGAGCGTCGATATGAACGCGCCCGTGGCGCATCATGTTCGAAGGTGGGTTGCTGATGCGTCGATGGTTGCGGGCGCTGGTGGTTGCGCTCGCCTGTGCAACGGCGGTATCGGCGCAGCCGCGTTCCGGCAACTGGGGGCAGACGCGTGCTGCCTACGATGGCCGCTTCACCTTCGTACGCCTACGATGGAGGTCGGGGACCTCCGCCCGGAGCGGCGTCAGCGGAGTCAACAGCAACAATTTCTGGTTGCACGAATTCCCGGGCGCCGAGCGGAATTTCATGGCGATTCTCAAGGATGTCACGCTGATTGACGCCAAGAGCGACGGCAGCCTGATCCTCACGCTCGACGATCCCCAGCTCTTCAAGTATCCGGTCGCTGTCATGTGGGAGCCCGGCTTCTGGAGGATGACCGACGAAGAGGCGGAGCGTTTTCGCGCGTACCTGCTCAAAGGCGGTTTCGTGATCTTTCACGACTTCGAGCTCGAACAGTGGGACAACCTCGAAGCACAGATGCGACGCGTGCTACCCGACGCGCGATGGATCGAGCTCGATGAGACCGATCGAGTCTTCGATTCGTTCTTCCACATGAAGACGATCTATTTCCCACATCCGCCGCAACATCACTTATATGGCTTCAGAACCAAGTACTTCGGCCTCTTCGAAGACAACGATCGAACCAAGCGGCTCATGGCGATCGCGAACCACAACACCAACCTCGCCGAGTACTGGGAGTGGCTGGGTCGGGGAGTCTTTCCAGTCGATTCTTCGAACGAGGCCTTCAAGCTCGGCGTCAACTACATGATGTATGGGCTGACCCATTAACCAGAGGACGATTCTACTCGTAGTATTTGTAATAGCCGTCACCAAACGGGCGGCGTATGATCCCGATTAATCCCGATTAATCCCGATTAGCCTGAGTTCTGCGTCACGCGCAGCACGCGGGGGACCCAAGAAACTGGGGCGTATTGGCGTTCGCGCCAGAGGACACTTCCGAGTCCGAGCCCGTCAGCTAACCCCGTCGGCGTCATTCGGGAGTTCTCGTGGAAGCCACCGCTTCGTCTGGCAACGGACGTGTCCGCGTCGTCGTTGCCACCACCGTCCTTCTTTCCCTCATCTCCTTCTGTCGTGCCGCCGCGATCGTCCTGAGCGATCTCGGATCGACCGCCTTCTACGTGGGCGGCATCGTCGAGCAGGCCATCGGCAAATCCGCGCGGTGGTTCGTGCTCGGCGTGATGTTGTTCTCCTACGCCGTTCGCGCGCTCTATATCGAGAGCTCGGCGATGTTCGTGCGCGCGGGCGTGTATCGCGTCGTCAAAGAGGCGATGGGCGGGACTCTTGCGAAGCTCTCGGTGTCGGTCCTGCGGTTCGACTACGTGCTGACGGGGCCAATCAGCGGCGTGTCGCGGGACGGTACATCGCTGGCCTGACCAACGAACTCCTAGCGCGCGGCGGCGTCGGCGTGCATTTCCCAGACGGCCTGATTGCGACCGTCATCGCCATCATCATCGCCGTGTATTTCTGGTGGCGGAACACTGGTCTGACCGGCGCTTTTTGTACCACTGGGAATGAGAGATAACCCAGGTACGAAAGGAGTCGGACCATGACGAAGAAGCGACACACGCCCGAACAGATCGTGACCCTCCTGCGGCAAGTGGAAGTCACCGTAGCTAATGGCAAATCCACCCCGCAGGCCTGCAAAGAGGCGGCGATCACGGAGCAAACGTATGACCGCTGGCGGAAGGAGTACGGCGGCCTGAAGCTAGCCCAAGCGAAACGTCTGAAAGAGCTCGAGAAGGAAAACTCCCGCCTGAAACGCGT
>SHUG01000173.1 GCA_009694735.1 Acidobacteriota bacterium
CTTCGCTTTTGTGAACTGCTCTACGAATCCCCGTCTCTGGTCGACGCAGTGCAGTCAGATTCCGCATATCAACATGGCATCGGTGGCGCGGATGTCTTCAAGAACCGCGACTCCAATGGGATCGCATTAACCAGGGGAGCGTCCTGGGAAGCCGCGGGGTTCGCCAATCCTAATCCCCTTCCATTTGAGGTCATTGCAGGGTTCCACGAGCGGCAGCGGCGTCAGCATGAGCAGGAGGTGCTTCGGCGTGACCGAGAGTCACAGAGGGTGCGGGAAATTAGGGAAGCGAAGAAACGCGCGCTGGCCCCGATCATCGAGCAGCGCCGACACGCGTCAATGGCGCGAGCTGTTTTCCGCGCATCCTTCCGCGAAAAACCGTGTCCGCATCAGCTCTGCGATCTGGCGGCACTCAGTGACCACCCGCTCACGGCGTTCCCGTTCGATCCGCTCTCCGTCCATGATGATGATCTGAAGTCGCTCGACCGTGAAATCCTCGAACTCTTGGCACAGCGCCTGAAGACTCGATGGGAACAGAATTGGAAGGCGCTGCTCGCTCGCGTCTTGAACATATTGAACGCCGACGCCCAAGAGCGGGGGTGACGGATGTCGTCAAGCTGGTGCCACGACGTGGTCGGGTCGCATGCGATTCGATCGCCTAATAAACATTTGCAATCCATGTGATGCTGAACCGTCGCGGCTGAAATGTGACAGCTCGGCGTCAATCTGCAACAGTCGGACGAGGTCCGCGATTGCGCGAAGGCCGATGTCGTCATCGTGCTGGGACATATGTGGACCGCCTCCTACCAGGCCGCAATCGTAACATTGCCACCCGCGAGAGAATCGCTGCTATGTGCCCGGACTCCAGCATCTCCGCGAAGTGGCCTTCACAGGACCTATCCTTACGAACATGTGTGACCAGGAGTTTCCGAAGGTCGGGCATTCTGGCGCGAGCGAGCGCCGCAGGGTCCTTCCACAGGAGCTCCGCATGTTCCTGCCATTCGGGCCAGTCGAAGTCGTAGATTACGCCGGATTCATGTAACGCTCTGAGTAGGCCACTGCCAGCGGTGGAATATTCGAAGTACGGCATCTGTCCCAGAGACGAAGACGATAAGCCGTATTAGCGGCCTCAAGTGTTAACGGAAGTCCCGTTCTCAGACTCAGAAGGATCGCGGACCCGGTGGTCACATCCTGACCGGTCCGGTGTTCGTCACCGGCGCGGAGCCGGGCGATGCGCTCGAAGTGAAGGTGCTGTCGATCGATCTGCCGATCGCCTACGGCTATAACGGGTGCAGCGGGTTCATCCGCGAGAACTGCATCGCCGGCCGCGGCCCCACCATCCTGCGGCTCGATCGCAAGAACATGACGTCGGAATTCCTGCCCGGCATCGTCATTCCGCTGCGGCCGTTTTTCGGCAGCATGGGCGTGGCCCCGCCGCTCGCGGTGGGACGGGTCAGCAGCAATCCGCCCAGCACGCACGCCGGCAATCTCGATAACAAGGAACTGGTCGCCGGCACGACGCTGTGGATCCCGGTGCATGTCACCGGCGCGCTGTTCGAGATCGGCGACGGCCATGCCGCGCAGGGAGATGGCGAAGTCGATCAGACCGCGATCGAAACCTCGCTCAGAGGCCGCGTGCAGCTCACCGTGCGCAAGGGCATGACGCTCATGTGGCCGCGGGCCGAGACCGACACGCACTTCATCAGCATGGGAACGGATGTCGATCTCACGGTGGCCACGCGCGTCGCCATCCAGGAGATGGTGGACTTCCTGGCCGCGACGAAGAAGATGGACAAGCACCAGGCGTATCAGCTCACCAGCCTCGCCGGTGATGTCGCCATCACGCAGCTCGTCGACGGCACGATGGGTGTTCACGTCAAGATGCCGAAGTCGATTTTCAAATGAGCCGATTCGTCATCGCCGTGCTGCTTGCGGCGACGGCGTGCTCATCGAAGTCCGCCGAGCCGGTGCCCACCGTCACACCAGGACAGGCGGACTCCCAGCATGCCGGCATCACGACACCGCACGGCGATCACTCTCCCCGCCACGGCGGACTGGTCCTGATGAAGGGCGAACTCCACTACGAGGTGGTCCTGGACCGCCAGGGCAAGCACGCGATCTGGTTCAGCGATGCGGTGCGCGAGGACTTGCCGGCGTCGGTGGCGTCGAAGGTGGCGATGACGGTGATGCGTCCGAAGGCGCCGGATGAAGTACTGGTGCTGGCAATCGACGACAGCGGAGAGAGCTGGATTGCGTCGGGCCAGCCGCTGTCTGGTGACGACGTCATGGTCAAAGTCGCTTTTGTCGCTCGCGGTGAGTCGTTCGAGATCGAGATTCCCTATGCGCCGCTCAAATCCGCGTAAGGCCAGCTAAAGTGGGAAGGTTGCTCGACCCTGAGCCGAGCAACCCTCATGGCGTAATTCGATGCTGGCTAGTCCAAGCCGTCCATCATCGGCTGCGATCGGTTGCGGCCGGCCGCCTTCTGAATCGCATTGAATTCCTCGGCCGCCTTCGTTATCCGGGCCACGTCGAGTACCGGCGTGAGGGTTCCGTCGAACTCGCAGTACAAGCGGAAAGTATTCAACAGGATGCGTTCGGGTCCGATCCAGTTGTCGAATTTCCCGAGCCGGATGTCGGCGGCCGCCTGGCCGGGGCTCATCCCACGATCGAAGCGTTTCCTGGCCTCGGTCTTGAGCACACGATAGTACTCGCCCATTTCCGCGAACTCTTTCTTCCCGCCGAGTGGGCCGTGGCCAGGAACGATGAGCTCGACGTCCATCGCCAGGATCCGGTCCACCACCGTAAGCCACTTGGTAACGTGGCCAGCGTGGGAGAAAGGAACGACATAGTGAAAGCCAACGTCGCCAAGAAAAATCACTTTGTGCTGAGGAAGGTAGACCAGTACGTCGCCCCAGGTATGCGCGACGCCCATGTGAATCAATTCGACAACCGTATTTCCATAGTGGTAACGCAAGGTTGAGTCGTCGCTCGTGGTAGTCGTGGGCGGCGCAATCTTGCGGACCTCGCCGCCCTCCGCCCAGCCTTCCCGCTTCTCCCACGCGGCGGGCCAGGGCAGTTTCATGACTTCCTGCCGACAGAACTCATGTCCAATGATCTCGGCGTCCGGGAAGTACTGGTTGTTGCCGACGTGGTCGCCATGGTGGTGCGTGTTCACGACATGCTTGAACGGTCTGTTCCCCACTGCTGCTCGCGTCGCGGTGATCATCGCCTTGATGTGGAGCGGCGCGGACAAGGTGTCG
Organism: Acidobacteriota bacterium; assembly: GCA_009694735.1. Taxonomy (GTDB): domain Bacteria; phylum Acidobacteriota; class Vicinamibacteria; order Vicinamibacterales; family UBA2999; genus 12-FULL-67-14b. The sequence continues at coordinate 3,258 of SHUG01000173.1, forward strand.
ATCACCATCAGCTTGTCGTCGGCGACAATCACACCGGCATTACTGATACCCCCGCCATTGCCCTGGCCAGGGCCGCCAGCCTGAACGTAGGCGTATACATTAGGGGCCAGCTGCTTCAGTTCAGTCTTCCAGCTTGGCGGGGCAGGAAACTTCGGATCACCCGCGGGGGGGATCACGGGTGGCGCGCCGCCCTGCGCCGCCACCGGCGGATTCACCCTGAGCATCGAGGCGATCCCAAGCCCGACACCTGATACCCGCCTGATCGCGTCGCGACGCGTCATGCCGTTCTCCACGTTCGTCATACCTGCTCCTTCATGAACCGAATTGTCGGTATCATCTATCAAACCAGCCCCTACCCAGCCTGATCGACCGGTCCATGGCCGGCGGCTGGGGAAGTCCCTTTTCGGATTGCGTTGTATTCGGCGACGACTTTACTGAACCGCGCCTCATCCAAGAGCGGAGTCAGGGTGCCGTCAAACTCACAGTACAGCCGAAATACGTTCTGCACGATTCGCTCGGCCCCCATCCAATTGGTGAACCGACCCATATTGATAGTGGCGGCAGCTCGCGCGGCACTCATGCCTCCGTCGAAGCGCTTCTTCGCTTCGGGAATCAGGAGGCGGTAAAACTCGCGCATCTCCGCCACCTCCTTCTTGCCGCCAATCGGCCCGTGGCCAGGGATGATGGTCTGGACATCCATATCCAGAATCTTGTCGAGGACCTGCACCCACTTGGTGGCCTGCCCATTGTGGACAAACGGCGTCATGTTGAAGAACGCGATGTCACCCGCAAAGAGGATCTTGTGCTGGGGCAAGTACAGCAGCAGGTCGCCCCAGGTGTGCGCGATGCCCGGGTGGAAGAGTTCCACGACCGTGTCGCCGTAGTAGTACGTTGCCTTGTCGGTGACGGTCGTCGTCGCCGGCATCAACCGCCGTTCGATCTTCCCGTCGAAAGTCGCGTTGATGGCGCCATACGCCGGATCGGGCGTGCCGCCAGGTCCGACGGCGGCCCGCATTTGGACAACCCGCTCCCGGCAATAGGGATGGCTTACGATCTCCGCCGGCATGAACCACTGGTTGCCGTTCACGTGATCGCCATGGTGGTGCGTATTGACGACCCGTCCGAACGGCTTGCCGCCGACCTGCTTGCGCACCGCGTCAATCAGCGCCGTCGCGGACGCGGGCGCGGACATGGTGTCCACCACCATCACGTGGTCGGGGCCAACCACGACACACGCATTACTGATCCCGCCGCCGCTGGCGGGAGGCCCATTTCCCTGGATGTACGCGTAGAAATTGGGAGCGAGCTGCTTGAGTTCCGTTTTCCAGCTCGAAGGCAGCGGGAAGCTGACAATCTTCTCAGGCGGCACCGGTCCGGTCTGGGCGTTTGCCGCTCGGGACCCAAGCATCGACGCCACAGCTCCACCTGTCAACAACCCCATTACTTCCCGACGGCTCACGCCCAAGAGCCCATCCTTCTGGATCGTGGTCATTCGTCCTCCTTTCCAATCCGTCACGGCGGATCCGCCGAAAGAGCGTGCGACCGCCGGCAAAAGACGTTGCTAGAAATCGAGTTGGGCGCTGAACTTGATCAACCGCGCTTCGAGCACCTGCGTCGGCTCGCGCCAGCGGCTTCCATAGGTGGTCACGACGCCCAAAACGGTGTTGGCGTTGAGGAAATTGTAGACGTCAAAGTTGCCCTGGAACTTGGCCCGCCCGACGCGGAAAAGCTTACTGAAGCGAAGGTCGAGCTGGTTGATGCGCTCGTCGATGAACGCGGAGAACGGCGGAAGCAGCTGCACGGTAGCCGTGCGTGTCCCACCGGAGAGCGGGCGTCCAAGCGAGGGGGCGATTTGCGCGGTCGGAACCGCGAAGCTCGCCGTGTAATTGATCGACGGCAGGTTTTGATAGACGACGGCCGCCTGGATGTCCCACTTGAGCGGCACGGAGCCCGAGAACTTGAAGCGCTGCTGGTAGGGGGGCTCCACGTCGCACTGATACATCTGCTGCGGCGAGTCCACCACAAAACAGGCCTTCGACCGCGAAGACAGGATGGCGTTGCTGATGTTGACGGAGTTGCCGATGTTCCAGCCTCCGGACACCTGCGCGCCCCTGGGCAGGCGGGCGTTGAAGTTCACGTCGGCACCATTGTAGACCTCGCTTTGGGCGCCGAACTTCTCGGCCAATGTGACGACG
>SHUG01000025.1 GCA_009694735.1 Acidobacteriota bacterium
TGGCAGTGGCGGGCAGGCGCTGGGCGCCGGCGGGCAGTGTTGCCAAGCATAGCGCGAGGGTAAGGAGCGAAGTACGCATGTGGTCACATTAGCACTGACCCCGCCCTCTACGGCCGAGGTCTGATCCCCTTGGTTGTGTTAGATTCACGTGATTCTCGAACCGCCATCTCGCTCACAACGACCGAGGCTTATGCATACACTTCTGCGACCGATCGCGTTCTCGTTCCTGCTGCTCGGCGCCGCCGCGCCCGTCTTCGCACAAGGCCGCGCCATCCTGCCGCCCGTGCCTACCCCGACCGACGTGAAGCCCGGCAGCATTACCTGCGACGAGTGTCCCTATCCTTACCCCAGCAAGTACCTCACCCTCAGCGTCTATAGCCAGGACGTGCGGATCTCGTACATGGATGTGGCGGCGCAGGGCACCGCGAACGGCCATACGGTGTTGCTGCTGCACGGCAACAACTTTGGCGGCTTCTACTTCAAGGCCATCATCGACGGCCTCACCAGGGAAGGCTTCCGCGTCATCGTCCCCGACCAGATCGGTTACGGCCGGTCGTCGAAGCCGATCGCGCCGTACAACTTCAACACGCAGGCGCGCAACACCTGGCTGATTCTGCAGGATCAGAAAATTGACAAAGTGATGGTGGTCGGCCACTCGATGGGTGGCATGCTCGCGGCGCGCCTGGCGACGCAGTATCCGAAGGCGGTTGAGCGGGTGGTGATCTACAACCCGATCGGGCTCACCGACGGCCGCTTCGATCGGCCGATGACGCCGATCGACGAGTCGTACAAGCAAACGCTGACCTCCGACTACCAGGGCATCCGCGCCGGCCTCAGCCGCTACGTCGCGCACAATCCCAAGGCGTGGAACCAGGAATTCGAAACCTACACCCGCATTCGCTATTCATGGACGCTCAGCGCGGAGTGGCCGCGGCTGGCGATGGTGCAGGCGCTGATTGGCCAGATGCTGTATGCCGACCCGGTGGTCTACGACTGGGCACGCATCCAGGTGCCCACGCTCGCGTTCGGCGGCGCCGACGACATGCTGCTCGGCACGGCCGCGGCGTTCCAGGAGCGCATGAACTACATCGCCAAGACCGTGCCGAACGGTAACGGCCAAGTGCTGCTGTTGCCAGGACTGGGCCACGTGCCGCACCTCGAGGCGCCCGACAAGGTGTTGCCGCCGCTCGTGACCTTTCTCAAGGCCGGCCTGGGCGCAAAGTAAACCAGCGGCGAACTACCGCAACGTTGCAAAAAACGCCCGTACGTCGGCCACGAGTAACTGTGGCTGCTCGAAGGCTGCAAAGTGGCCGCCTTTCGGCATTTCGGTCCACCTGGTGATGTTGTAGCGGCCCTCGAGCCATCGCCTGGGCGACCAGATGATCTCTTTCGGGAAGTCGGCGCAGGCCGTCGGCACCTCGATGCGGCGGCCGGCGGTGGGCGACGGCGGCGCGTGGCGGCTCTCGTAATAGATGCGCGCGGAGGATGCCGCGGTCTGGGTGAGCCAGTAGAGCGAGATGTTCGTCAGCAACTCGTCCTTGGTGAACACCTTCTCCGGATCGCCATCGCAGTCGCACCACGTGCGGAACTTCTCGACGATCCAGGCGGCGAGGCCGACCGGTGAGTCGTTGAGCGCCACACCGAGCGTCTGCGGCTTGGTGCCCTGGATCTGCTGGTAGCCCGTTTCTTCCGCCTGGAACACCTGGCGTTGCTTCACCCGTTCACGCTCACGGTCGGTGAGCCCGGTATTCGGGTCGCTACCGGCCGGCGCGGCGCCGAAACACATGTTGAGGTGCAGGCCCGCCACGTGCGGCGCGTCGACCAACGCGACCTGCGTGCTGATAATCGAACCCCAATCGCCACCCTGCACGCCGTAGCGCGCGTAGCCCAGCCGCGCCATCAGCTTCGCTTCGAGTGCCGCGATGCGCGCCGGGTCGTAGCCGGGCTCGCGCGGCGCCTGGGAGAAGGCGAACCCTGGAATCGACGGCATCACCACGTGGAAAGCATCGGCGGCCCTGCCGCCATACACCTCGGGGTCCGTCAGCGGTCCGATAATCTTGGTGAACTCCACGATCGACCCCGGCCAGCCGTGCGTGATGAGCAGCGGCAGCGCGTTGGCGTGCTGCGATCGACGATGGATGAAATGAACGGTGAGACCGTCGATCGTGGTCGTGAATTGCTCGAACTGGTTGAGCTTGCGTTCCTGTGCACGCCAGTCAAAGCTGGTCCGCCAATAGGCGACCAGCTGACGCAGGTAACCAATGTCGGTGCCGTAGGTCCAGCCATCGCCTTGCAGCGGCTCCGGAATGCGCGCGTTGGCGAGTCGCGCCTTCAAGTCGGTCAGCGCGGCGTCGGGGATCCGGATAGTGAAAGGCCGAACCGCGTCGGCCGCGCCGGGTTGGGCAAAGGCCGGCACCGCGGTCCCTAGCAGGACGGCCGCGACGACACCGGCCGACCAATGACGAATGGCGGTGCGCATGTGCGGAGTGTAGATGAGGGTCGGGGTCGAGCGCTACGGCCATCGTCTTGCCGTAGGAATCACACAGTCGCCCTGCGGCCGGGTTGCCTCCTACCGGCGCATCTTGTTGAACAGGAAGCCGATCACCAGCACGATCAGGACGACGGCAATGATGCCCGTGACCATCCCGGCCTTGAAGATCGCTCCGATCGCTTCACAACCCGAGGCCGCCATGGCCAGGCTCACCAGCAACACCAATCGCAACGGCACCGACGGGCTTGGGCCGCCGCTACCGCGGCGCGCAGACCACCAGTTTCCATATTGGTGGCACGTTGACGGCCTGAATCGATAGTGGCCGCAAGCCGCTGCTTGCCAACAGGGGCGACAGCAGTAGGTCACTCTTGAAACCGAGTGGCGCGGCCAGGGGCGCCAGCAGCCGCTCGAACCAGGCCGGTGTCGGTTCGTTCTGGAAGTGACTGAGCAGGACGACGCGTCCGGCCGGCCGGCAAACCCGTCGCAATTCCAATCCCACCTTGACCGGATCTGGCACCACCGAAATCACATAGGGCGCATACACCACGTCAAACGACGCATCTTCAAACGGCAGTTGCGCCGCGTCGGCGCGCATCAACCGCACGTGAGGCGGATGGCCCATTCGCGCCAGGCGCCGTTGCGCCTGCGCCAGCATCGGCGGGGAGTAGTCAATTCCGAGGATGGTCTGTGCCGGCGAATAGAGTGGCAGCGTCAGTCCCGTACCGACGCCGACTTCGAGCACCCGCTGTCCGGGCTGCAACTGCATTTCGCGAATGGCCTGCCGGCGGCCCGCTTGCAAGACACCGCCGAACGCGACGTCGTAGACGTGCGACCAGCGTTGATAGGCCCGGGCGACGGAGGCGTTTTCTGGTGTCATGGGGGTCGCCTAGGCGTCGAGCCGCGATTCTGGCCTTCGCCCGGCAGCGCTTGGTGGCTGACGCCGATCGAAGGCGCGCGCTGCGCGCCGGCCAATCATACGCCTGCCGGCCGCCGACTTGTCACCCGGTGGCTGGCCATGGGGCGACGCGTGATCGATCTCGGAGTTCAGCTCGGCACCGGCGAGAATCACGAGGCTCGACAGGTAGAACCACAGCATCAGCAGGATCACGCCGCCGATCGCGCCGTAGGAAGCGTTGTAATCGGTGAAGTTGGCGACGTAAATCTTGAACGCCAGCGACACCACGAGCCACAGGATGGTTGCCGCGATCGCCCCTGGCGAGATCCACACCCAGTCCTGATCGGCATCGGGACCGAAATAGTAGAGCAGTCCGATGGCGAAGGCGACCAGCGAGAAGGCCAGCCGCCATTGCAGGATGCGCCACGCCAGCTCGAAGGCCGTCCCAAGGCCGGTGGCCTCTCCCAGATAGCTGGCGACGATTGGACCGGAGAGCACGATGGTGAAGGCGACCAGGATGAAGATCGCGACACCGAACGTGAGGGTAATTGCGAGCAGTCGGACCTTCCACCATGGCCGTGTCTCGGTGAGATCGTAGGCGCGGTTCAACGCGCTGACGATCGAGATAATGGCCGCCGAGCTGCTCCAGAGCGCGCCAAGCACGCCGACGGTCAGCAGCCCGCCGCTTTCGGCGCTGGCCCGCCGCTGCATCTGCTCCTGGATGAGCTGCAAGACTTCGGCTGAGACGAACGGACCCAGCACCCGGGCGACATCGTCGGTCAGGTTGTCGAGCGGGAAGAAGCTGGCCGTGGCGAGCAGAAACAGCATGGCCGGGAATACCGAGAGGAAGAAGTACTACGAGAGCTGGGCCGCGAGGCCCAGGCAGTCGTCGTCCATGCACGCCTTGAAAGTGCGCCGGATCAACTCGAACATCGAAATCGGTGGCGCGGTTCCAGGCATAGCGGAAAAGCCGATGCAAAGGCAGAGCCAGCCGAGCGGCTGAGGTTACTTATTCGCCGGCTGGGCGTTTGCGGCCTACGGCGGCATCTATGTGGTCGCTTCGCTCGCCTGGCTGCGCGCGGTTGAGGGGGTGAGGCCGGACCGCTGGGCCGCGGCCGGCGGCCTCCTCTGTGTGCTTGGCGCGCTGGTGATCGTCTTCGGGCCGCGCTGAACCGGGCACGAGCTACCGCGAGCTAACGGGCGCCCGTTTCCACGCCCCATCGGCCTGCACCCAGCGGTAGCGAGGTTGGCCGTCCTGTTTGTGAACGGTAACTTCGTCCGCCGTGAGGCCGTTCAGGTCCTGCTTCATGAACACGTCAAGGTCGTAGGTGTGGCCGTCGGCTCCCTTGAAGTCCGCACACGCGAAGTAACGACCGTCGGGTAGCTTGCGCGTGCCTTCGCGATGCACCGTGGTCAGCGTCAGCTGCAACGGCCGCTTCCGCACAGGATCGTCGATCGTGAGCGAACCGCCTTGTCGAGCGGCTTCCGCCTGCATGTGGGTGGTGATGGCCGTGGTGAGGGAGTCTTCCGTCACGGTTGCCGCCTCGCCGACTTCGGGGTGTTCTGCCGCGGCGCCGGCCGTCGGTGTTGCCTTGGCGGCGGGCGGTGCCGCGGGCTGCGAAGCAGGCGGGTCGGGCGTCCCGCATGCTGCCACCGAGATTGCGATGAGAGCGACCAGCGTGAGCTGCGCCGTGCGCGGGTTGATCACGTTCACAGGTATCTCCAAGTCACAGGTTACTGTACGTCGTCCAGAAAGACATGCGCGGCACGGGCGATGGCGCTCAGCACGCGCAGCCGGTAACCGTGCCCCCCGGTATCGAATTGCTCATCCGAGGTTGCCGGACTGTTGCTGACGAGTGCCACCATGCCAATGCGGGCGCCGCTCGCGGTGCCGAACGCGAACAACGAGGCTGCTTGCATCTCGACCGCCAGCGCCCCGGCGGCGTACAGTTGTGCGGCGATCAGTACCGCATACGGCCCGCCAATGGTTCGTGGCACCACGCCACACTCCAGCCCATCGATGGTCAGCGTCAGCATCTGGGTGTGGAAGCACGCCCACGACCGTGATGGATGTGCCGCACCGTCACGCGCAAGCCCATCGGCCAGGTCGCCGTCGAAATCGAGAATGCAGAGTGGCGGCACCGGCGTGGCGTCGAGCTGGCGTTCGCGCCGGACCGCATCCATGAGGTCGCCCGGCGTGAACGCCGAGGGAGACGCTTGCCGAGATGCCGCCACCAACCCGGTGGACGCAGTGTCACGTCCGGCTTTGGCTCCGCGTAGAAGTTTCCTCCGCCCATGCCAGCCTCGCCGCCGCCGATTTCAATGAAGCAATCGCCGCGGCCGTCGAAGCGAGCGGACTGCGCCTGGCCGGCATCGTGCTGCCGTGACCTGATGCCCGGGGTGATAGGGGATGCCCTTCGAGGCGAGCAACTGCATGACCGCGCTCGAGACGTGGGGTCCCGCCACGCCCATCGGTGCCGGCTCGGCGGCATAGACCTCAAGCGTCACGGCATCACGCCAGCCGTATTTGCGGAACCAGCCGTCGATCAGCATCGCGCCCTCGTACGGTGCGGCTGGGCACTTGTCGGCCGGCGCGGCCGTCAAGACCACGACGCGACCCGCGCGCAGATCGCGCAGCGCCGTCCACAGCGACTCCGCGCCGCGGCGCGTGTAGAAGTTGTGGCCCGCTTCGGCGAGACCCGGAATCGATTCCGGGGACAGGTCGGCGCCCAGCGTGATGACCAGGTAGTCGGCAGCGAGTTGCGCGCCAGCGACCGTTGCCGTTCGACGAACAGGGTCAATGTGCTCGATATTGCCGATGCGGACGTCGATTCCCTTGCGCGCCAGGCGGGCCAGTGGACGGGTGATCGCGTCAGCCGTGCGCTGGCCGACCATGAGCCACAGGAGCGACGGTGCGAACCCGTGATCGGGCTCGCGATCGACCAGCACCACCCGGTGCTGCCGCTGCAGGCGTTTGCGAAGCGCCCGCGCGGTGGCCACACCGCCGACGCCGCCACCGAGAATGAGAACGGTCTGTGAGTCAACCATGGGCCCTGGTCCTTGGTTGTCCAACTTGCAGTGTTTCCGACATCCGTACCGCCGACACCAGTCCCGAGAAGAAAGTAAGTGCCGCGACCACCCACAGCGCCACGCTCAGTCCGAACAGGTCGGCCGTGATGCCGGCGAGCAGGGCGCCGATGGCATAGCCAAGGTCGCGCCAGAGTCGGTAGACGCCGACCGCTGAAGCGCGCCACGTGGGATGGGCGACGTCGCCGATGGCCGCGAGCAGCGTGGGATACACCATCGCCGTCCCGATTCCGAGCAACAGCCCAGCCATGACAAATCCCGCGAACGCGTGCGCCATCGTCACCACGCCGATGCCGGCCGCCTGAATCCACATGCCCCAGACGATGAGCGGCTTGCGCCCGATGCGATCGGACAAAGCGCCGGTCGCCAGTTGGCCCACACCCCAACTGGCCGGATAGATCGCGGCCAGCACCCCGACCTGCGCCAGGTTCATGCCGGCCGCCGCAAAGACGAGCGGGAACAGCCCCCAGGCCATGCCGTCGTTCAGGTTGTTGACGAGGCCGGCCTGGCTGATGCTCGACAGGTTACGGTCGAGCAGCGTCGTGCGCCAGAACACCTCGCGCGGCGAAGGGATGCCGCCGGGCGGCAGCGTCCCGGCGAGCGCGGACTCGTGTGAGACGTGATGGCGGGTCTCGCGCACGAGGAGCACGGACAGCGCCAGGCCCACAATCACGAACACGACGCCGAGATAGAAGGGTTCCGGGCGAACGCCGTAGCGGGTGGCAATCCAACCCGTGGCGAGCGCGCTCGCGGCGACCGCCAGGTATCCGGCGAACTCGTTGATCCCCATCGCCAGGCCGCGTTGCTTCGAGCCGACCAGATCGATCTTCATGATCACCGTGGTCGACCAGGTCAGGCCCTGGCTGATGCCGAGGAAGAGGTTGGCCACCAACACCCAGTTCCAGGTCGGCGCCCACATCAGCAGGAACGGGACCGGCACGGCGACCAGCCATCCCGCCACGAGCAGGTGCTTGCGTCCCCACCGATCGGACAGGCGGCCGGCGCCGTAATTGGTGAGCGCCTTCGCCACCCCGAACACGACGATGAACGACAGCACGGCGGTGCGGGCGGCGAGCTGAAACTCCTGCTCCGCAATCGCGGGCAGGATGCTGCGCTCCAGGCCAACCATCGCGCCGACGAACGCGTTGACCACGACCAGCAGTGAGAACTGACCGAGGTTCGCTCGCAACCCCAGCCGGATGGCGGCGCCTGCCGGCTGAGGCGACCGTGTCATGGGCGCGCGCCTTCGCGACGGCCCTTGCTGGTTTCGATGCGCCACCCGTTGGCGCGCCACTCCGGCACGCCGTGCGCGATGGCATGCGCCCGGTAGCCTTTCGCCCGCAGGACCGCGACCGCATCCGCGGCCATCACGCAGTAGGGCCCGCGGCAAAAGGCGACGATGGCGCGGTGCTTCGGCAGCTCGCGGAGACGCTTCTTTAATTCGCCAAGGGGGATGGAAACGGCTCCCGGGATGTGACCGGCGTCGAATTCGGGGCCGGGACGGACGTCAACCACCGTGACCTCGCCGGATCGCACCTTGCGCATCAGATCGTCCTGCCCGAGCGCATCAAGCGCGCCACGGTCGTCGAGATATTCGCGGCGCACGCGGTCGATCTCAGCGAGCCGCGCGTGGGCCAGCGTTCGCAGCTGCAACATGAAGCCGCCGACCAGCGCGTCGGTCAGCCGGTAGGTCACGTACTGGCCGGCCTTCTCGGTGTCAACCAGGCGCGCGGCTCGCAGTACCTGGAGATGGCGGGAGGTGTTGGCGACGCTCTGCTCAACCTGGCGGGCGACCGCTTCGACCGTGTGCGGCGCTTGCGCCAGGAGGTCGAGGATCTCGAGTCGCACCGGGTTCGCCGCGGCCTTGGCGACCTGGGCGATCAGCGTGTAGATGGCGGTCTTGAAGCGGGTGGTCCTGACCATGTGCAAGTATTCAATTGAATATTTGAATAATAACGCCCGCCCCGGCGCCAAGTCGAGACCGAAGACATGGCGGGCCGAAGCCCATGACATTCATGTCTGAGGGAATCGCCCGGCCGTCGGACTAACTCACGAGCACGGCAGATCCGTCGGCTGTTGCGCGGCGCAGCCCGATGGCCACGGCTCGAATGCGCGCTTGCCATCGATTGTGAGGGCCGCGATCGCCTTGCCGCCGTCGGCCGACGCCAGCCATGCGGCAAATGCCGTGGCCCCTGATCCTGATGGATGAATGACCGCGTAGGTAGTCAGCAGTCGCCGGTCGTTCTCGAACAGAATCTCGAGGTCGACCACCGATGCGAGTTGCCAGAACGTCGATGCATCAGTCAGCACGTAGCCGCGGGCTTCGCTCGCGTGCCGCCGCGCCTGCGCCATGCCCCGGCCGCTGACCATCAGCTTCTCCGGCGCCGGCTGACGCCCGGCGGCGGTCCACAAGATACGCTCCCGTTCGTGCGGGCCCGATTCATCACCGCGCGACACGAATTTCTCGCCGGAATCGGCGATGCGCTGGAATGCCGCGACCGCATCAGCAGCTTCACTCACGCGCGCGGGATCGGCCTCCGGCCCCGCCAGCACGAACCAGTTGTGGGCGACCTTGCGATAGCGCCAGTCGGGATGCTGCGGCAGCAGCCGCTGTTCGGTGTCGGGTGCGTGACTGATCACCGCATCGACGACGCCATCCGTAAGCATCTGCAAGGCGCGCCCGCTGCCGGCGGCGTGCACGCGCACGGTGATGCCCGAGGCCTGCTCGAAGATGGGCAGCAGGTGGCCGAGCAGCCCGGAGTTCTGGACGCTGGTGGTGGTGGCGATGTCAATCGTCTGGGCGGCCCCCCGGGCGCAGCCGATTGCCAGGAGTGCCGTACCGAGAACGGCCAGGCGGGCCGGCGTGGTCATCTCGGCGGGCGCGGCCCCGTCAGGTCAACCGCCGCACGCACGGCTGCCGCCAGCTTGTCGGCCGGCCCCTGCCCCCAGTAGTGCAGGAAGATCACCGTCGGCTGCGTGCCCGTCATGTGATGGTGAATCGCGACGACCTCGATGCCATGTTCGCGCAGCGCCTTCAACACCGGTGTGACCTCGGTGTCGATCATCGCGACGTCGCCGGCGACCACCGCGGCCCCATCGCTGCCGAAGAAGGCCGCCCAGGTGTTCAGGCCCATCCGCGCGTTGATCGACGCGCCCATCTCCCGCAGTTTAAGGTCGGGTCGGCCGATCGTAATCTTGTAGACCTGACCGTTCTGTTCGCCGGCGGTGCCAATGATGCTCGCGAGTTTGGCGGTGTCGAGCGTGCCCGCCGTCACCGTGGAGGTCATGGTCGTTGCCGGCTCGGACCGCACCGTCACCTTGCCGATCAGGTCGAGCGCCGGCTTGATGCGTTTCGCCAGGTCGGCCGCGGCACCGTGTCCATGCACGTGCATGTAGAACATGCGCGGCGATTCCCAGAAGAAGTGATTGTGCAGCGCGGTGACGTCGAGTCCCTGCGCCAGTACCGCGGACATCACGGGATTGACCTCGTCCTGCGTGAGCACGAGGTCGCCCATCATGACGTCCATGCCATCGCCCTTCGTCAGGGCGATCCAGCCGCCGAAGCCAAACGGCGTCGGCGTTGCCACGCCGGCGACGGTGACCTTGACGTCGTTGCGAGGAATGTTGACCTTGAGGACCCCGTCCTTGAAGTCGCCCGGGCGCGCGAGCGCGTCGAGCACCCCCTTGTATTCTGCCGGCATCTCCTGTGCCGCCGTATTGCTGACCGGGATCAATAAGAGCGCGAGCACGAGGAGGGCTTGTGGCATGTCGTTGGCGATGGTATCAGACCGCCACGGACGGGTTGCCCGCCGGCGGTTTGACTTTGGCGCGCGCGCGCCGACATACTCAGAGGACTGTGTCGTCTACCTGGACCGCCCGCGTCTCAGCGACCGTCGCCGCGTTAGCGGTAGCGTTGGTGGGGCTGTTGCCGGAAGGGCACATTCACACTCGTGGCGATCGCACGCAAGTCCACCGGCACCTGATTGACCCCGCACCATCGCACCACCACCACGGCGGCGCGATCGGCCACGAGGGTCACCATGACCATGCCGACGCGCGCCTGCTGAAGCATTCGTTTGATGCCGGTAGCCGGGGCGCTTCGATCGTGAGCCTGGCCGCCACGCCATGGTTCCTGATGAACTCGGAGACCGACCACGCCAGGCCAACCAGCGGCAAGACCTTGGTTCCCACGCACGATCCCCCGCTACGATTTAATTCATCGCCCGCCCCGCCCGCCGTCGCCTAGCGACCCTGCACGTACTCGCTCTTCCCAATCGATCGCTCGTGTTTCATCGGCCGACTCTCGGCCGGAGGGTTATGTCATTGCCTGGCTGTGTCTCCCTGTCTCGTCGTCTGTGCCCTATGCGCATGTGGGGCGTGGTTGCCTTGCTGGTCGCCTTGCTGATGACCGTCGCGGCCAGGCCGGCGGCTGCCCAGGCAGTGGTGCCGCGCCCGCTCGGCGCCGGTTTGATCGTGAGTCAACCGTCCGCTGACGGTACGGCCACACCAAGCGTCGTGCTCGAGAACCCGATCGGCCAGATCACGTTGCGAGACGCGCTGGCCCTGGCGCTTCGGCAGAGCCCAGAGCTGGCGAGCTTTGCCTGGGAGATTCGGGCCCGCGAGTCAGCAGCGATCCAGGCCGGCCGGCCGTCGAACCCGGTCGCCGACATCCTGTTCGAGGACCTGGGCGCGTCGGGTCGCGCGCCTGATGACGGTCGCGTCGTCGGACCGCAGACCACCGTGCAACTGAGCCAGCTGATCGAGCTTGGCGGCAAGCGGGCGGCACGTCGAACCCTGGCCGGTCTTGATCGCGACCTGGCTGAATGGGACTTCGAGTCGGCTCGCATCGACGTGTTGACGCGGGTGACGGCGGCGTTCCTCGACGTGTTGGCCAGCCAGCAGACGCTGGCGCTGGCCGAGCGCAACCGCGCGTTGTTCGATCAAGTGGATCAAACGGTGCGGACCAGAGTCGAGGCCGGCGTGGTCTCTCCCATCGAGCAGACCAAGGCCGGTGTGGCACTGGCGATGGCGCGCATCGACGCGCAACGGGCACAGCGCTCGCTCGCAGCAGACCGCACCGCGCTCGCCGCACTGTGGGGACACTCGACGGCGCTGTTCGAGTCGGTGGCTGGAGATTTGTTGTCGCCTCCACTGCTGCCGTCGTTCGACGCCCTCGTGCAGCATGTTGTGCGCAACCCTGAGGTTGCTCGCTGGGTCACCGAGAGTGCGCGGCGCGATGCGGCGCGGGCGCTGGAATCAGCCCGTGGCGTCCCCGACGTGACGGTGACCGCCGGCTATCGGCGCCTGTCCGAGATCGACAGCAACGCGATCGTGATCGGGGCCTCCATCCCGTTACCATTCGTGGACCGCAACCGCGCCGGCGTGCAGGCGGCAACGCAGCGGGTCGCGCAGGCGCGCGAAGAGGAGCGGGCGGCTCGCGCGCGAATAACGACCTTGCTGGCCGCCGCCTATCGCAACCTGGCGGCGGCGCACGACGAGGCGGCGGCACTCGCCAGTAGCGTGCTGCCGGGCGCGCGTTCCGCCTTTGCCGCCGTTGAAGAAGGCTATCGGCTCGGCCGTTTCGGCTACCTCGAGGTGCTGGATGCTCAGCGGACGCTGGTGGCCGCCGAAACGCAGCACTTGCGGGCGTTGGCGGAGGCGCACAAGGCGGCGGCACAGGTCGAGCGCCTCGTCGGCGTACCTCTCGCGGACGCCGCCACAACGCCGGTCAAAGGCCAGTAGGAACAGTCATGAAAAGTAGAAGCCTCTTACTCATCGCCGCGATCGTCATCGCCGCTGTCGGCGCCTCGCTGTGGTTGCTCCGCAGCGAGGCGCCCGCTCCCGTTGAAGGCGAGGAAGGCGAGGCGGCGCCCGAGTATCCACGTGGGCCGCATGGCGCGCGCCTGTTGCCGGGCGACGACTTCCAGGTGGAGGTGACGATCTACGAGACCGGTGTCGAGCCGCACTTCCGCATCTACCCGCTCGACCGCGAGGGCCGGCCGATCGCTCCGGTCGAGGTGACCTTGCGGGTGGAGTTGCATCGGCTTGGTGGCCGCGTCGATCGCATCACGTTCGTGCCCGAAGCCGACTACCTGCGCGGCGAAGCGGTCGTCGAGGAGCCGCATTCGTTCGACGTCAAGGTGCACGCCGTGCGCAACGGCCGCACGCAGCAGTGGGCGTATTCCCAGATCGAGGGCAAGGTGCAGTTGGCCGACGCCACGCTGAAGAGCGCGGGCATCGAGATCCAGGCGGTGGGCCCGCGCCAGATGACCACCACCTTCGAGGTGCCCGGCGAGATCAAGGCGGATGAAACGCGGGTCGCGCACGTGGTGCCACGCCTCCAGGGCGTGGTCATTGAAGTGCTGCGTAAGGAAGGCGATCGCGTGCGCACCGGCGAGCTGATGGCGGTGATCAACAGCCGCGAGCTGGCCGATGCCAAAAGTGCGTTGCTCGCCGCCGGGCAGCGCGTCCTGTTTGCCCGGGCCTCGCTCGAGCGCGAAGAGAACCTGTGGCAGAAGAAGATTTCGGCTGAACAGGAATATCTCGAGGCCCGCCGTGCGTTCGACGAAGTGCGGCTGGCGCAGGAAGTGGCGAGCCAGAAGCTGGTGGCGCTCGGCTTGAGCCAGGCCGCGGTCGGTGCCCTGGCCACGGCCGCGCCCGACAGCCTGTCTCGTTACGAGATTCGCGCGCCGATTGCCGGCACCGTGGTTGAGCGCGACCTGACCGTTGGCGAGGCGGTGCCGGCCGACCGCAACATCTTTGTGATTGCCGACCTGAGCTCGGTCTGGATTGAGGCGAGCATTCCCGCCAAGGATCTCGTCAATGTGCGGCAGGGGCAGGACGCCGTGGTGATCGCGCCCGACGCCGGTCTCGAGGCCCGCGGCCGCGTCAGCTTCATCGGCGCACTGGTCGGCGAACAGAATCGCCGCGCCATTGCCCGCATCGTCGTGCCGAACACCGGCGGGGCCTGGCGGCCAGGATCGTTTGTGACCGTCAAGCTCGAGCAGTCGTCAGCGACCGTGCCATTGGCAGTGCCGGTCGAGGCGATCCAGACCTTCCGCGACTGGCAGGTGGTGTTCGTCCGCTACGGCGACTGGTTCGAGGCCCGCCCGCTCGAGCTTGGCCGCTCCGATGGCGGCTGGATCGAGGTGGTGAGCGGGCTCAAGGCCGGCGAGCGCTACGCCGCTACCAACAGCTTCGCCGTGAAGGCGGAGATCGGCAAGCTGGGTGCAACGCATGATCACTAAGACGGCGCGGCGCCAACGAGATCCACGGGGACCGTCATGATCGATCGCATTCTGCAGTTCTCCATCGCCCAACGATGGGTGGTGCTGTTGGCGACCATTAGCGTCGCGACCTTCGGTGTCTTCAATTACCAGCGGTTGCCAATCGACGCCGTGCCTGACATCACGAATGTCCAGGTGCAGGTCAATACCGAGGCGCCGGGCTATTCGCCGCTCGAAGCCGAGCAGCGCATTACCTTCCCGGTCGAAACCGCCATGGCCGGCATGCCGCGCCTGCTGGAAACCCGATCGATTTCTCGCTACGGCTTGTCGCAAGTCACCGTGATCTTCGAGGACGGCACCGACATCTACTTCGCGCGGCAATTGGTGAACGAGCGCGTGCTCGAGGCACGCGACAGCTTGCCGCCAGGGATTATTCCCTCGATGGGCCCGATTGCCACCGGGCTGGGCGAGATCTTCCTGTGGACGGTCGAGGCCGAGGCTGGGGCGCGCACTCCCGAGGGACAACCCTACAACGGCATGGACCTCCGCACGGTGCAGGACTGGATCGTGCGGCCGCAATTGCGCACCGTTCCCGGTGTAGCCGACGTCAACAGAATTGGCGGTTATACCAAGCAGTACCATGTCACCCCCGACCCGGCGAAGATGATGGCGCACGGGCTGACCTTCCGCGATGTGACGGCCGCGCTGGCGGCCAACAACGCCAATGTCGGCGCCGGTTACATCGAACGCCGTGGCGAACAGTATCTGGTGCGCACGCCGGGGCAGGTCGCCACGCTGGCCGACATCGGGCAGATCGTGGTCCGGCAATCCCAGGGTGTGCCGATCTACATCAGCGACGTGGCGCAGGTGGCGCTTGGCCAGGAATTGCGCACCGGCGCGGCCACCGAAAATGGCGAGGAAGTCGTGGTCGGGACCGCCTTCATGCTGATGGGCGAGAACAGCCGCGTCGTCTCGAAGCGGGTCGCCGACCGCATGGTGGAGGTGAATCGAACGCTGCCGCCAGGGGTCATCGCGAAAACGGTCTACGACCGATCGAAGCTGGTGGATGCGACCATTGCGACCGTCCAGGCCAATCTGATGGTGGGCGCGCTGCTTGTGATCCTGATCCTGTTCCTCTTTCTCGGGAACATCCGTGCCGCGCTGATCACCGCCTGCGTCATCCCGCTGTCGATGCTGTTCACCATCACGGGCATGGTCGAACAGGGTGTGAGTGGCAACCTGCTAAGCCTCGGCGCACTCGATTTCGGCATCATCGTCGACGGCGCGGTGATTATCGTTGAGAACTGCGTGCGCCGGCTGGGCGAGCGACAGCATGAACTCGGGCGCCTGCTGACGCGCACTGAACGATTCGAGGTGGTCTTCGACGCCTCTCGCCAGGTTCGCCGCGCCACCATCTTCGGCGAGCTGATCATCATGATCGTCTACTTGCCGATCCTGACGCTCACCGGCATCGAGGGGAAAATGTTCTTCCCGATGGCGTTCACCGTCCTGGCGGCGCTGGCAGCGGCGACGATCCTGACGCTGACCTTCGTGCCGGCGGCGCTGGCGATCTTCATGACAGGACGGATGTCCGAGAAGGAGAACGTGCTGGTGGGCGGGGCCTTGCGCGCTTATCGGCCGGCCTTGCGACTGGCGCTCGCGAACCGCGCCGCGACCGTGGTGGCGGCGGTTGCGTTGATGCTGGTGACTGGGGTGATGGCGACGCGCCTGGGATCGGAGTTTCTGCCGAGCCTGGACGAAGGCGACCTGCTCGTCCATGCCCTTCGCATTCCCGGCACCAGCCTGACGACGGCGGTGGAGATGCAGCATGCGGTCGAGCGCAAGCTGAAGACCTATCCGGAAGTGGACTACGTGTTCTCGAAGCTGGGCACGGCGGAGATCGCCAACGACCCGATGCCGCCGAGCGTGGCCGACACCTACGTGATGCTGAAGCCGCCGGCCGACTGGCCCGACCCCCGCCGCACCAAGGCCTCGCTGGTGCAGCAACTCGAGGCCGATCTGCTGCAGTTGCCCGGCAACAACTACGAGTTCACGCAGCCCATTCAAATGCGCTTCAACGAGTTGATCGCCGGCGTGCGCAGCGATGTCGCCGTCAAGATCTTCGGCGACGACATGGCGACGCTGGAAGCGGTGGGCGCTGACGTCGAGGGGGTGCTAGCCAGTGTTCCGGGCGCCGCCGACGTCAAGGTGGAGCAGACCACTGGCCTGCCGATGCTGACCGTGCAGCTCGATCGCCCTGCGATGGCCCGGCTCGGGCTCAACGTCGCGGATGTGCAGGAGGTCGTCGAAGTGGCGATCGGCGGGCGAACCGCCGGCCAGCTTTACGACGGCGACCGGCGCTTCGACATCGTCGTCCGTCTGCCTGAGATTCTCCGCACCAACATTGAGGGGCTCGAGCGGCTGCCGATTCCCTTGCCCGGGTTGCGCGGCGCCGGTGATTACGTGCCGCTTGGATCGGTCGCGGAACTTCAAATCGCGACCGGTCCCAACCAGATTGGCCGCGAGAATGGCAAGCGCCGGGTGATCGTGACCGCCAACGTGCGCGGGCGCGATATCGGGTCGTTTGTCGAAGAGGCCGAACAGCGCATCAAGGACGGCGTCACTGTTCCGGCCGGGTACTGGACCGCCTGGGGTGGGCAGTTTGAGCAACTGTTGTCGGCGCGCGCCCGGCTGCAACTGGTGGTGCCGGTGGCATTGCTGCTGATCTTCCTGCTGCTGTTTGCGACCTTCGGCAACATCAAGGACGCTCTGCTGGTGTTCACCGGGGTGCCGCTGGCGCTGACCGGCGGAGTGCTGGTGCTCTGGCTGCGCGACATTCCGTTCTCGATCTCTGCCGCGGTGGGCTTCATCGCTTTGTCGGGTGTCGCCGTGCTGAACGGGTTGGTGATGCTGACCTTCATCAATCGCCTGCGCGCCGACGGCGCCACAGTGGACGAAGCGGTCTTCAACGGTGCGCTGGCGCGGCTTCGCCCCGTACTGATGACGGCGCTGGTGGCATCGTTCGGGTTCTTGCCCATGGCCCTGGCCACCGGCACTGGCGCGGAAGTGCAGCGTCCGCTCGCCACGGTCGTCGTTGGCGGCATCCTGTCATCGACGCTGCTCACCTTGCTCGTGCTGCCGGTGTTGTACCGGGTGTTCACCCGAGACACTTCGTCAGTGGAGCCCGAGTCGGCATGATGACGCGGCTCAGCATCTGGCTGTTGATGAGCGTGCTGCTTGCGGCAACACCGGCAACGGCACAGGATCACAGCAGCCATCGCACACCGGGAGCCATGAACCTGTTCCCTGATCGAGAGATCTCGGGCACGGCCTGGCAGCCAGACCTGACGCCGATGTCCGGCTTTCACGGCGACGTGGGTGGGTGGACCTTCATGGTTCACGCCAACGTGTTCGCGCAGTACCTCTACGAATCCGGCGAGGTTCATCGCACCAGCCGTCAGGCCGGAAGTATCAACTGGTTCATGGGAATGCTGCGTCGCCCGGCCGGGCGCGGTCGCGTCGGTCTGCGCGCCATGCTCAGCCTCGAGCCCTGGACCATCAGGGGATGCGGCTATCCCGACTTGTTGGCCACCGGCGAAGTCTGTGGAGGCGATTCGCTGCACGACACCCAACATCCGCACGAGCTGTTCATGGAGTTGGCCGCCGACTACGAACGGCCGCTCACCGACCATCTTCGCCTCCACGGTTACGTCGCGTTGGCCGGCGAGCCGGCGCTCGGGCCGCCCGGCTTTCCTCACCGGGCGTCTGCGTTTCCGAACCCGATCGCGCCGATCTCGCACCACTGGCTCGACTCGACTCACATTGCCTTCGGCGTGGTCACGGGCGGCATTTCCGGGCGAGCCTGGAAGGCAGAAGCGTCGGCGTTCAACGGCCGTGAGCCCGATGCGGCCCGCACGAATCTCGAGTTCGCGGCGCTCGATTCGACTGCCGTCCGTCTCTCGGTTCAGCCAACCCGACGCCTGGCCGTGCAGGTCTCCGCCGGCCATCTTCACGAATCGGAGGAAGGTTTGGGATCGCAGCCGCGACAAGATGTCGATCGTGCGACCGTGTCGGTGCTGTATCACCGTGCGCTGGGCGCCCAGGGGCTGTGGGCGACGACGCTCGCCTACGGTGCGAATCATGAGACCAGCGTTGTGCCTGATGGAGTGGTTGAAGGGACTACCCATGCGGCCCTGGTCGAATCGCGCGTGACCATGCCGGGAGGTGTGCACTCGTGGTTTGGTCGGTTCGACCTCGTCGGCAAGCCCGCGCACGATTTACACGTCCACGAGTACATCACCAGCGTCTTCACAGTCGGCAAGCTGCAGATCGGGTACCTGCGGCAACTGTCGCCGGTCAAAGGATGGAGACCCGGAATCGGCGCCCATCTCAATCTGAGCGTCGTGCCATCGCTGCTCGCGCCCCGCTACGGCGGTCGCGTGATCCCGGGTCTCGGGGTGTATTTCAACCTGCAACCGGCCCTCTCGGCGATGCCGTCATCGCCATGAACCCATAAAAAGACTTCGAATTAATCCGTTTCTAGTCGATCTGAACATCGTATTAATCCGATCTAGAGTCTCGAGACTCGGGAGGTCGGTTGGTAAGACGACGAGATTCGGCACTGGTGTGCGTGTGGCTGGCGTGGTGGTTGGTGATTGCGTCTCCGGTCGGGGCACAAGTTGGCGGCGGGGCGTTGACGGGAGGGGTATCGGATCCAGTGGGCGCGGCCGTGCCTGCCGCGACCGTGACCGTGACGTTGATCGGAACGAGCCTGTCGCGCACGTCTGTCACCAGCCTGGACGGCAGCTACGCCTTCCAGGGACTGCTGCCGGGTTGGTATCAGGTCCGGGTGGCGCTCGGTGGCTTTCGGCCGCTCACGCTGGAGGGGATACGCCTTGCAACGGGAGAAACCGTCCGACTGAATCTCCGGCTTGACGTCGGCGGACTCGCTGAAGCGATCACGGTCAGGGCCGATGCGCCGCTGCTTCGCGGCGAAACCTCTGGACTCGGACACGTCGTCGATAACCGTACGGTCGTCGGCCTGCCGCTCAACGGGCGCAGCTTTGTCGCCCTCGCCGGCCTGCTCCCCGGTGTGGCTCTGCCGCCCGGGTCGTCCCTCCCGCGCATTAACGGCGGACGTCCTCGCACCAACGAGTATCTGTTCGACGGCATTTCGGTGCTGCAGCCCGAGCCTGGTCAGGTGGCGTTCTTTCCAAACATCGATGCGATTCAGGAGTTCAAGATCGAGAGCAACAGCCCGCCGGCGGAGTTCGGGCGCTTCAATGGTGGTGTCGTCAACCTGACGACCAAGGCCGGGAGCCATGCGGTTCGTGGCAGCGCCTTTGAGTTCTTCCGAAATGAAGCCCTGAATGCGCGCAACTTCTTCGCTGCCACTAGTCCCGTCAAGCCTAAGTTTCGCCGCCATCAGTTCGGTGGCGTGGTCGGTGGTCCGATTCGACAGAATCGAACATTCTTCTTCACCGACTATCAAGGACAGCGACAGACGATTGGCCGCACGGTCATCTCCACCGTCCCCACGATTCTGCAGCGTCAAGGCGTCTTCACGGAAGCCATCGGTGGGCGCGCACCAGCGATTTACGACCCGGCCACGACGGTGCCCGGCGCCGATGGCGCAGTCACCCGCAGCCCATTCCCCGAAAGCACGATTCCCGTCGAGCGGATGGATCCGGTCGCCCGTGCCCTGTTGGAGCGGTATCCGCTGCCAACCAGCACCGGAACCGCCAACAACTACCGGCGGCTAAACGACGAGACGGTCGATCAGGATCAGTTCAGCCTGCGAATCGACCATCGTGTTCGCGCGAACCGGGATCAAGTCTTTGGCCGCTTGACCCGATTCCGGGAGGAGTTCATCCCGGTGACGCCGCTCCCCGACGGCAGCGGCGTGACGATGGGAACGCTGGGCCCACAAGGCACGACGTCCTGGTCATTCGCGTCCAGCTACCAGCGCCCGTTCTCCGATCGCCTCATCAACGAGCTTCGTATCGGAGACACCAGGCGGATGGTTGGCCGAACGGCCGCGCAGCTGAACGCCGCCGCGTCGGTCAGCTTGAGCCTGCCGGGCATCCCGTCGAATGCGAGGTTTCCGAACACGCTGCCAACGGTTCTGATCGCGGGCTACCAGCAACTCGGATCCCCCGCGAACACCGCGACCGACTTCGGCACGAGCGTGACGCAGATCGCCGATTCCCTGACGTGGCTGATCGGGCGTCACACGTTCAAGCTGGGCGCGGACCTGCGGTGGGAGCGTCTCAACGTCGTTCAGCCGCCGTCGCCGACCGGTTCCTTTACGTTCAGCAGCCTGTTCACGGACTTTCCTGGCGTCCCAAACACGGGCACCCCGCTTGCGAGCTTTCTGCTCGGTCAGGTCCAGCAGTTCTCGATCGATCTGCAGCAAGACGAGATCCGCAACCGGGCTCATTTCGCTGAGTATTTCATCCAGGACGATTGGCGGGTGTCCGCTACACGCTGAACTTCCCATCCACGGAAGAGAACAACCAAGCGGCCGTCTTCAACCTGCAAACCCAGCAGCTCGAATACCTCGGCCGGAATGGCCAGCCGCGGGCAGCCCGCCAACTCCACAAACTCAATTTCGGTCCGCGCCTCGGTGTCGTCGGGCGTGTGACCGACAAGACGGTCGTCCGGACTGGCTATGCGATGGTCTGGATCGAGCAGGCGGGGCTCACGACGCCGTTCACGACACCGGCCTTCCCCTTCTTGCAGACCGTGTCCCAGCGCACACTGGACAACACTGTGCCGGCCTTCACTCTGGCGGAAGGACCCCGAGTGGCACCGATTCCGCTGACAGCGAATGCCGGCGTGGGGCAGGGTGTCTTCGCAGTGGACCGCGACCTTGGCTCAGGCTACGTCCAGCAGTGGAACGTCTCGCTGCAACGGGCACTGACGTCGGACATTCTCATGGAAGTCGCCTACGTCGGGTCGAAGATGACCCACGTCGGCATTCCAGATACAAACGTGAATCAGCTCACGGTTGATCAACTCGCGCAGGGCGCTTCGCTGCTGCAGCGGGTGCCGAATCCCTACTTCGGCACGATCCCTCGATCGTCGTCACTCGGGGATCCGACGGTCCCGTTGGCTCAGCTGCTCAAGCCCTATCCGCACTACACCACCGTCAGTTTCTACCGCAACAACGTCGGCACGACGCTCTATCACGGCGTTTACGTGAAGCTGGAACGGCGGCTGTCGCGAGGTCTCTCGTATCTCGTGAGCTATACGCGGTCGAAGCTGGTGGACGATGCCTCGTCGGTCTTCGACGCCTCGATTCTTACCGGGCCGGTCGCCAACTATCCAGTGGCCGACAGCTTCAATCGCAGGCTCGAGCGCGACGACTCGAACGGGGACATTCCTCACGTGTTCGTGGCGTCAGCCGTCTGGGACATCCCTTTCGGCGCGGATCGCCGGACGCATGTCACGGGGGTTCTCAGAGCGCTGGTGAACGACTGGACCCTGACCGGTGTCCTTGCCCTCCAATCGGGCATTCCCCTCGCCGTCACGCAAGCCACGAACAACAATGCGTTCGCAGGCTTCGGGACACAGCGGCCGAACCTGACGGGGGACCCGACTATTCCCGCCGATGAGCGGTCGGTAAGCCGTTGGTTCAACACCAGCGCTTTCACGACGGCTCCCCGGTTCACCCTCGGCACCAGCTCGCGCAATCCGGTGCGAGGGCCGGACTATCGCAATCTCGACGTCGCGTTGATTCGACGCGTAGCTCTGCCAGCGAGCAAAGCGCTCGAAGTCCGTGCGGAGGTGTTCAACCTGACGAATACTCCGCCATTCGGGGCGCCGAACGGCGTGTTGGGATCGGCGGCATTCGGGACGATCGCGTCGGCGGGCGATCCTCGTGTCGTTCAGCTGGCCCTGAAGTTTGTCTTCTGAGGCTGCCGGCGTTCTGGGCATGCGGGTCGAATCATCGATTCTGGTCGGTTCCATGTGCTAGCTGTCGATTCCTCCAGAGGGCCACGCCCCCTTTGAACCACTAATCTGTTTGACCGACGCAACACTTGTGTTGTAGGCTGGTCCGGGAGCGACAAGTCAAGAGTTCAAGCGATGGTTGCGGAGGCAGGGCTGCACCTTCGAGAGCGGGCGGGGCGGGCATTTAGTCGTCCGACTCGGCGACAAGGTGACGGACCTGCCGATGCACGGGAAGCAGAAGGAACTTGGCACCGGGCTCGTGAACGCGATCAAAAAACACCTCGGGCTGAAGTAGCCGGAAGGAGACGCAGGTTTATGGAATACTCCGTCACGCTCACCAAGGACGACAACGACACGGTGCTCGTCACGTTTCCCGACGTCGAGGGCGCCGTCACCTTCGGCGACACGATCGAAGAGGCGCTGACGCGCGCCCCCGAGGCGCTCGCCACGATCCTGGAGGCGTACATCAAAGATCGCCGGCCGATCCCGCCGCCCTCGGCTCGCCGCACGAAATATCGCGTGACGGTGCCGGCCCTGATTGAAGCGAAAATCCGGCTCTACGAGGCGATGCGGGCCGCGAAGGTCGGCAAGGCTGAACTCGGGCGGCGACTCGACTGGCATCCGCCGCAAGTCGATCGCCTGCTCGCCATGACCCATGGTTCGAAGCTGGATCAGCTGGAGGCTGCGTTCGGCGCGCTGGGTAAGCGCCTGGTCGTCGGCGTGGAAGATGTAACCGCCGCCCCGACCAGGCGACGCATCGCCAAGGTGCGACCTTCTCGGCGAACCGCTTGAGCGCGTCCCGAGCCTTCGCGTCGGCGACGCCGTTGCTCGCTAGATCTTGAGGGTGAGCTTTAGCTTCGCTTGAATGGCCGCTGAGGACGGAACTCCGCCCGGGTAGATCCGTCACGTTGGCGCGGGGTGGGGCACGCCCGGTTCCGACATCCCGAAGAGGTCGCGACCTTCATAGAGCACGGTGGGGGTGCCGTAGCCACCGCGCGGATCGGACGCCTTCAGGGTGTCCGCGTCGATGAACTGATAATCATTCGGCAACGCCAGTGCCTTGAGGGCATCGTCCAGATTGGCCCGCATGGTCACGGTGTTCACGCAACCCTCGCGGGTCAGAAACACCACGTTCGCCATCGAGCGTCGTCCTTCACCGTCGTCCGCGGGTGTCATGGAACAAGCTCCCATTACCGTCATGGTTCCGAAAAGAACGGCCAACAGTTTCCGGGATCTCAAGGCTTCATCTTCTCAGACTGAGAGGTTACACTCCGTACTTAGGTACGGAGTCAAGACCTCATGGCGAATGCCCCCCTCAACCTGTCGATTGGAGCCGTGGCCGATGCCGCCGGCGTGAATGTCGAAACCATCCGCTTTTACCAGCGCAAGGGGCTGTTGGATACGCCCCAGCGCCAGCATGGCGAGATGCGTCGGTACCGCCCAAGTGATGCGGCGCGCGTGAAGTTCGTCAAGGCCGCGCAACGCGTGGGCTTTAGCCTGGACGAGATTCGCGCCTTGCTGAAGCTCGACGACGGGAGCCATTGCGATGAGGCACGCGCCATGGCTGAACAGAAACTTGACGATGTGCGTTCGAAGCTGGTCAACCTTCGACAGATGGAGGTCGCGTTGGAAGGGTTGGTGACCGATTGCTGTGCGACCAAGGGGAAGGCCGCGTGTCCCTTGATGGCCTCCCTACATTCCGATTAACTGAATGTTTACGAACAGGAAGAATGCCCGATGACACGCACACTCTGCGCTCTGGCCTTGATTGCGGTGTTGCCGTCGTTCGCGTCGGCGCAAGCGGGAGCCGGCGATGCCGCCGCCGTTGAGACCTGGCTGAAAGGCTACGACGCCGCGTTCATGGCGAAGGATCTTGACAGGCTCGCGACCTTCTACCACCCCGACGTTACCATTTACGAGGGCGCCGGCATCAATAACGGCTGGGCCGATTACCGTGACCGCCATCTCGGTCCGGAGCTGAAGGCATTCACGAACCTGCAGTTCGGGCACACCGAAACCAAGGTGACGCTGATGCCGGGTGGACAGTCTGCCTACGCCACGTCGCGCTACACCATCAAGGCGAAGATGGGCGAGCGGGACCTCGACTCGGAGGGGCTGGAGACGCTGGTGTTGGTGAAGATGCCTGACGGCAACTGGAAGATCCGGCACTCGCACACCTCCAGCCGGGCCCGCCGGCCGGCGCAGTAGAGCCAGGGGCGCGCCATGTATCCCGTTCTGTTTCGGGTCGGCGATTTTGAGGTCACGAGCTTTGGCGTGCTCGTGGCGGTCGGCGCGCTGGTCGGTGTCTGGCTGTTTCGACGCGAGTTGCGCCGCGCCGGGCTGCCAGACAGCGCGGGCGATGCAGGCATGGCCGGCGTCTTCGGCGGTTTGCTCGGCGCCAAGCTGCTGTGGGCCTTCGAGCATTCCGGCGAAGCGCCTGTCATGGATTTGCTGCTATCGCGCGGTGGGATGAGTTGGTTCGGCGGGTTCGCCGGAGGCCTGTTGGCCGGCATCTGGATGATTCGACGGCGCCGATTGGCTCTCGCGTCAGTGCTCGCCGCCGCCACTCCCGGATTGGCGGCCGGTCATGCCATTGGCCGCATTGGGTGCTTTCTCGTCGGCGACGACTACGGATCGCCCAGCTCATTACCCTGGGCGGTCGCCTTTCCCGAAGGACTACCGCCGACGACGGTCCCGGTTCACCCGACCCAGTTATATGAAGCGCTCCTGTTGATACCCATCCTCGTGCTCGTCCTGCGATGGCGCCGCGACGGGCATGCCGACCGCCGGGTGCTGGGGATGTACCTGTTGCTGACCGGTTCGCTGCGGTTCGCGATCGAGTTTGTGCGAATCAACGAACGCGTCGTGGGCCCCTTGACGATTGCCCACCTGGCATCTCTCGCGGTCGTCGCCGCGGGCGCCATCCTGTTATCAACCGCCCCCCAACCGTCCCACCCGGGGCCGTGCCGTTTGACACCTCCGGGCCGATGCGAGCATCCTAGCAACATGCTGCTGGCCAGGCGCATCGGCGCCATTGCTCTCGTCCTCTTCATGTCGGGTGGAGACGTCGCTCTCTGCGCCGGATGGGACGTGACGGCCGAGGCGCGAATGGCCTGTTGCGTCAGCGGTGCGTGCCCCATGCACCAGTCTGACCAGCACGGCTCAAACTCGGCCGATACCGTGAGCCAGGCCGAGGCCGACAGCTGCTGCGTCGCATCGGAGTCAGCGGACTCGACGCCAACCAGCCCGGTGTTCGCGATGGTGGTTCCCTCCGCGATACCCGTGCAGCAGCTGTTTGCGGACGTTTCGCCGTTGATCTTGATGGCCGACGCTGCCCGTGAGCCGATTCCCCTCTCCGGTAGCCTGGTTCCCAAGTATCTGCTCCTCTCCGTCTTCCTGATCTAGCCAACCCGCCCGTCGCGTGTCTGCTCGGCGCCATGCCGGGCCGCCGGCGTACGCGCACGTACGCCCTCGATGTAACAAGGGTTGTGACGGATGATCAACAAGCTGATCGAACTATCTCTACGGAATCGCTTTCTCGTCATTGTCGTATTCCTCGGCCTCGGTGGGTGGGGCTGGTGGGCGGTGACGGCAACACCCATCGATGCCATCCCAGACCTGTCCGACAACCAGGTCATTGTCTTTACCGACTGGCCAGGCCAGAGTCCGCAGGAGGTGGAGGATCAAATCACCTACCCATTGACGGTCAGCCTGCAGGGACTGGCCGGCGTGCGGGTGGTGCGATCGCAGTCGGCATTCGGCTTCTCGATGATCTACGCCGTCTTCGAGGACACCGTCGATTTGTATTTCGCGCGGGCGCGCGTGCTCGAACGCATGAGCCTGGTCGCCAAGACGCTCCCCGCCGGGGTGGTCCCGGTGCTTGGTCCCGACGCCACCGGCGTGGGGCACGTCTTCTGGTACACCCTCGAGAGTGCCACTCACTCGTTGCGTGAGCTGCGAACCCTGCAGGACTGGTTCGTCCGCTACCAGCTCAACGCCGTCCCTGGCGTCGCGGAAGTCGCCTCCGTCGGGGGTTTCGTTCAGCAGTATCAGATCGACGTCGACCCCAACCGTCTCCGCCAGTACCAGTTACCGCTCAGTGCCGTGGTCTCGGCCGTGCGCGCTAGCAATCTCAATGTCGGCGGTAACGTCCTCGAGTCGAACGGCGCGTGGCTGATTGTGCGAGGCGTCGGCCTGATCGCGTCGGTGGACGACGTCAAGAAGATCGTCATTGGCGCGTCGGGTGGCACGCCGGTTTTTGTCGAGCAGGTCGCGGACGTGCAGGTGGGCAATGCCTTTCGCGTCTCGTCGCTCGTCAAAGGCGCCAACGAGGCGGTCGGCGGTGTGGTTGTGGCGCGCACTGGTGTCAACACCAAGGCCGTGATCGACGCGGTGAAAGCGCGAATCGTCCAGCTCGAGCCGGGGCTCCCGCCGGGCGTCACGATCGTCCCGTTCTACGATCGCTCGAATCTGATCGAGCAGGCGGCCGGCACGCTACGCACCGCGCTGATTGAGGAGATCGTCCTCGTCACGCTCGCGCACGTGATCTTCCTGATGCATTTCCGGTCGATCTTGATCGTCACCATTCCGTTGCCGCTCGCGGTATTGCTGTCATTTCTCGGCATGTATTACGCCGGCATCTCGTCGAACATCATGAGCCTGGCTGGCATCGCGATCGCGATCGGGGTGCTGGTGGATGCCGGTATCGTGGTCACCGAGAACGCGTTCCGGTTCATGGAACAGCGGCAGGTGGATCCGCGCGACCGTCGCCTGGTGTGGCAGACCGTGCTCGAATCGACGCGGCTGGTGGGCCGGCCGGTCTTCTTCTCGATGGCCATCATTCTGCTGGCGTTCGTGCCGGTGTTCGCGCTCACCGGACAGGAAGGCAAGCTGTTCCATCCACTGGCGTTCACCAAGACTTTCGCGGTGTTGGCCGCCACCGTCGCCGCGGTTACGCTCGTGCCGGTGCTGTGCAGCCTGCTGCTCGGCGGCACCTTCCGCCGGGAGGAAGACAACCCGGTGATGCGCGTGCTCCAGCGCCTCTACCGCCCTGCACTCGCGGCGGCGCTCGCGCATCGCGTGGTGACAGTGGCGGTGGCGGTGTCGTTGTTTGTCGGCGCGCTGGTTCTCGCGCGGGGGATTGGCAGCGAGTTCATGCCGGCGCTCAACGAGGGCGACCTGATGTTCATGCCGATCGCCGATCCGAGCATCTCGCTGGAGGAGAACACCAGGAACGCGGCCAAGCAGAATCAGATCCTGCAGTCATTCCCGGAGGTCGCCTACGCGGTCGCCAAGGTGGCGCGGGCCGACACCTCGACCGACCCGGCGCCGCTGAACATGACGGAAACCGTCGTCCACCTCAAGCCCCGTGACCAATGGCGGCCAGGCATGACGCTCGACCAGTTGCGCGCCGACATGAGTCGCGCCGCACAGCTGCCCGGGGTGTCGCCGATTTGGACGATGCCGATCATCAATCGGATCGACATGTTGACCACCGGCATTCGATCCGAAGTGGGCGTCAAGATCTTCGGCACCGACCTGACCACGCTCGAGGGCCTCGCGCGGCAGGTCGCCGACGTCGTCCGGGCCGTGCCAGGGTCGAGCAATGTCTATCCCGAACAGGTGACCAGCGGCCAGTACCTGAACATTAATGTCGATCGCGCCGCCGCAGCTCGTTACGGGATCGGTGTCGGCGAAGTGCAGCAGGTGATCGAAACCGCGGTCGGCGAGACCGTGTTGACAACGACGATTGAGGGCCGCGCGCGGTTCCCCGTGCGCGTGCGCTACCGGCCGCGGGACCGCGCCGATCCGCAGGCGCTGGCCCAGGTGCTGGTCAGCGCGCCGGGCGGCGCGCAGATCCCGCTAGGACAGTTGGCGCGCATCGAACACACGCGCGGGCCGGCGATGATCTCGTCCGAGAACGGTCTGTTGCTCGCCACCGTGTTGCTCAACGTGCAGGGCCGCGACGTCGGCGGCTTCGTGCAGGACGCTCGTGAGTCAGTGGCGCGCGCCGTCACCTTACCCGCCGGCTACTACATCGGGTGGAGCGGTCGCTGGGAGAATCAGGAGCGGGCCCGCGAGCGGCTGCAGATCGTCATCCCGTTCGTGCTGGTGATTATTTTTATCCTGCTCTACTTCACGTATGGCTCGGCGATCGAGGCCGCGCACGTGTTGCTGGCGGTGCCGTTTGCGTTGACTGGCGGCGTCTACCTGTTATGGCTGCTTGGCTACAACTTCTCCGTCGCTGTCTGGGTCGGGTTTATCGCGCTGTTCGGGACCGCCGTGCAGACCGGTGTCGTGATGGTGATTTACCTGGAGGAGGCGGTCGCGCGCAAGACGACTGAGCTCGCGGGGGCGTTGACGCGGACGGCGCTGCGAGACGCGGTCATGGAGGGTGCGCTGCTGCGCCTGCGACCGAAGCTGATGACGGTGTCCACCGTCGTCGCCGGCCTGCTGCCGATCATGTGGAGCACGAGTGTCGGCGCCGAGATCATGAAACCGCTGGCGACGCCGGTACTGGGCGGCATGATCTCGTCACTGCTGCATGTGTTGATCGTGACGCCGGTGCTGTTCTTCGCGATCCGGGAGCGGCAATTGGGGCTGCGGCATCAACCATTGCCGGCGAGCGCCGGGCCGCCGTTCAACGTTCGCCGCCTGGTGATCGTGACGGTGTTCATCATCACGGTGGCAGGCGTGGCATTCGGGTGGCGCTTCTCGCGCAGATCCGAACCTGGGGCCGCATCCGCCGGGGGAGCGGTCGTTCAGACCGTCCGGTCGGGAGACCTGGAGATCGTGCTGCTGACGCCGACCGGCACGCTGCGCACCGGGCAAAATACCATCACGATCGAGTTCCGCTCCCTGACGGGGGACCTGGTTGAGGTGGGAACCGTGCGGGTCGCGGCCAACATGGCGATGCCGGGCATGGTGATGCCGGGAAACGTTCAAGTGCAAGCTGCGGGAGTGCCGGGACGATATTCAATGACCGCCGAGTTTGGCATGGCTGGCGGCTGGCGGTTCACCATCGAATGGAACGGTCCGGCAGGACAGGGCTCGGTTAGCTTTGAGGGAGCGGTGCAATGAGGACCAATCAACTGATCGCGAGTGTCATGCTCGCGGCCGTCGTATCGGCCGTTTCCCTGCACGGGCAAGCGCCGGCGCCACTCCCAGCGACTACCTCACCCTACGTGGACGGCCGGAACGGCGTCGGGCTCGAAGAGGCCATTGCCCGCGCGCTCGAGCGCGAACCGTCGCTGCAGGCCGAGCGCACGAACATCGGGGTGGCGCGCGGTCTTCGGCAGCAGGCCGGGCTGCGCCCAAACCCGACGTTCTCGTTGGAGCGGCGCGACGAGCCTGGTGGAACCGACAACCAGACCAGTGCCGGCATCGAGTGGCCCCTCGATCTGTTCCGCCGGCAGGGTCGAATCAAGGTTGCGGACCACGAGTTGACGGCGACCGAGTTCGCGATCGCAGACCGCGAGCGCCTGCTGGCGGCCAGTGTCCGGCTGCAGTATGGCCTGGCCGCCGCGGCCGCCAGGGCCGTGCAAGTGGCCGACGACCTGGCAAGCACGTCGCGGCGCCTGTTGGACCTGGTGCGCGCGCGCATCGATATGGGCGCGACCCCTCCATTGGAGGGCGATCTGTTGGAGGTCGAGTGGCGGCGCCTCGGGGCCGAACGGTTGCTGGCCGCCGGCCGCGCCGACGCTGCCCTGGTCACGCTGAAACAGTTACTGGGCATGGCCCCGGACCAATTGCTGCTGCTGCAGCAGACGATCGAGGGGCTGGTCGCTGAACCGGCGATTGACACGGCCATCGTCACATCGACATCGCCGGTGCGGGCTGATGTGCGCGAGGCCGAGGCGCGGGTCACGGTGGCCGAGGCGCGAGCCGACCAGGCGCGGTTTGAGGCTCGTCCGGAGGTCAGCATCTTTGGCAGCTACATGCGAATGGACGCGGGCTTCAGCCAGCAGGGGGTCAACCTCGCGGGTTCGCTCGAACGCGTGCGCGGTCGTTTTAATTACGTCGCGGCCGGCGCGACGGTGACTGTGCCGCTGTTCAATCGCAATCAGGGGCAAATCGTTGCTGCGCAGGCCGAGCGGTCCGGCGCGTCGGCCCGGCGTGACGCAGTGGCCCTGGCGGTTCGCGCCGAGATCGCCGTGGCCCAGGCGCTCGACCTGCAGGCGCGCCGTTCAGTGAGCCTGTATGCCGACGGGGTCATCATCCTGGCCCGCCGTAACCTCGACGTCGTCCGCCAGACCTTCGACCTCGGCCGTGCCACCGTGTTTGACGTCCTGGCTGAACAACGGCGGTACTTGGAGATCGAACAGGCGTACACCAACGCGTTACGCGAAGCATGGGAGGCGCGCACCGCCCTGGTGCGCGCATTGGGAGA
>SHUG01000174.1 GCA_009694735.1 Acidobacteriota bacterium
CCGAGGTGAAGAATTCGGTGGTGCTGGATCCGGCCCGGCGCATCAGATAGATGGCCGGCACGAACGAGAGGGCGAGAGAGACGAGGACGATCACCCAGTCGAGGGTGGTCAGTTGCATGGAGTGCTTTTAACACGAAGGACACGAAGGGTACGAGTAAGATTCGGAAGCGAATGGCGCTCACCCCAGGAACACGCGTCGGTCCCTACGAGATCCTCTCGCCGCTCGGCGCCGGCGGCATGGGCGAGGTGTATCGGGACGCCCGGGGACATCGCCGGTGCCGTTCATTGGCTACTCAGTCCGGACAGTGCATGGGTGACCGGCCAGGTCATCGGGGTCGACGGCGGGCTGGCAGGCCTCAAGGGCCGCGTCCGGCAGTAGATATCTCGCGCTAGGATCGTCAACGACATGGTCACCGCAAACATTCTCGCGTTCGCCGGCAGCGCGCGCCGCCTCTCCTGGAATCGCAAAGTGCTGGAGGTGGCCGTGGCCGGGGCGCGTGAGGCCGGCGCCGAGGTGACGGTCGTCAATCTCGGGGACTATCCCATGCCGATCTACGACGCGGACTGGCACGAAGAGCACGGTGTGCCGGCCATGATGCTCGAGTTGCGCACCCTGATGATGGCCGCGAACGGCTTGCTGATCGCGAGTCCCGAATACAATACGTCGATTACACCGCTGCTGAAGAACACCATCGACTGGCTGTCGCAGGACGTGAATGGCGAGAGCGGCCGGGCGCCGTTCGAGGGCAAGGTCGGTGGATTGATGGGCGCCTCTAACGGCGCGTTCGGCACCATCCGGGCGCTGCCACATGTCTCGTTTATTCTCTCCAACCTCGGCGCGCTCATGCTGCCGGTCGTCGCGGTGCCTGGCGTGGCGAAGGCGTTTGACGAATCGGGCGCCATGACCAACGAGCGGACCCGGCAGGCATTGTCGAAGCTCGGTGGGCGCGTGGCGAACACGATCGTCAAGCTGGGCTAGTGGTGCTCCCCACCAGCGAATACGACGGCTTCGCCGACATCTACCAGGTGTGGACCGACACCGCCGCTTCGACGCCGGCCAACCTGGCGTTCTACGTGGACGCCTACCTGAACGAGACGGGCCCGGTCGTGGAGCTGGGCGTCGGTGATGGCCGCATTGCCGTAGCGGCCGCGTCGAGGGGACGCTCCGTGATCGGCGTCGATCTCTCACGGGCGATGCTCGAACGCTGCCGGCTCCGCGCGGAAGACGCCGGCGTGCTCGACCGGCTGACGCTCGTCAACGCCGACTTCAGGTCTTTTCATCTCGAGGCACCGGCTGCCTTGATCGCTTTGCCCTACCACAGCCTGGGCCACCTGGTGACGCTCGACGACAAGCGCCGCGCCATCGCCCACGTGTTCTCACAGCTCAGGCCTGGCGGTCGCTTCGTCTTCGACGATTTCCTGATGACGCCGATGCTCATGGACCACATGCGGCGGGTGCAGCTGCGGGCCGAGTACCGATCGGCGACCGGTGCCGATACGCTGTTGTGGGTCACGTCACTGGTGGATGAAGCGTCGCAGTCGCTCAGGGTGGTGACGTGGGAGGATGAGCTCGACACGGAAGGCGCGCTGGCCCACAGACGTTATCGCCGGCTGAGTCTCAGCTGGCTCGATCCGTCGCAGGCGCGCGCCCTGCTCACCGAAGCCGGGTTCGTGATCGAATCGTGTTTCGGGGATTTCGCCCGCACACCGTTCTTGGACGCCACGGCGCACGAGCAGATCTGGATCGCCCGCAGACCCGCGTAAGGGAGAACACGTCATGATCGGAACCACAGGCCTGCAGGGTCTTCGGGTGGAGTGCATCGTCGGCATTCACCAACACGAGCGCGAGACACGCCAGTCCGTGATCCTGGATATCGAGATGGACTACGACTTCGCCGCGGCGTCGGCCAGCGAGGCGATTGGCGATGCGGTCGACTACGCCGGCGTGGCCAGCCAGGTCACTGAGCTCGCCGAGCGCCGGGGGTTCCAGTTAATCGAGACGATGGCCGGGGAGATGGCGGCGCTGGTGCTCGCCCGGTTTCCGCAGGTGCGGCGGGTGCGGCTTGAGATCCGCAAGCCGGCCGCCGTCCCCGCCGCCGCGTGCGCATTCGTCCGTGTGGAGCGCGCACGATCGTGAGCACTGAGGCCCCTGTTGCGGTCGTAACCGGCGGCGCCCGCCGGCTCGGCCGGCACCTGTGCACGACGCTGGCGGCGCGAGGATACGACGTCGTGATCCTCTACCGAAGCTCTGAAGAGGCGGCGCACGCGCTCGAGCAGCAAATCGTCGCCACCGGGCGACGCGCGCGGGCGCAGTCGGTGGACGTGGGCGTCGAGCCCCAGGTCGCCGACGCCTTCGCGGAGATCGCGCGGATGGAGGGCCGTGTCGATTTGCTGGTGAACAACGTCGGCAACTACAACCCGCAGGACATCACCGACCTGAACCCGGCGGTGTGGGATGCCACACTCGCGACCAACCTCTCGGGTGCCTACTACTGCTGCTTCCATGCGCTGCCGCTGATGCTCGCGCAGGGCAACATCATCAACATCGGGATGGCCGGCCTCGAGGGCATTCGCGCCAACGTGCGGGGCGCCGACTACTACGTCAGCAAGACGGGCCTGCTCTCGCTGACCAGGTCGCTGGCGGTCGCGTATGCCGGGCGAAACATCCGGGTCAACATGGTGTCGCCCGGGCAGCTCGACAACTCCGTCGACCTCCCGCCGCCCGACGAAATCGGACGCACGGTGCCGCTCGGGCGCGCGGGCGAGCTGCACGACGTCGCACAGGCGGTTGAGTACTTGCTCGATGCCCGGTATGTCACCGGGGCCAACATCGACGTGGCTGGCGGCTACCGGCTGTAGCGCCGATGATGACCCGCGCCTCCGCGCTCGTGGCGCTGTGGAATCGAGGCGCCGAGTGGGAGCGCCGCCTCGCGATGGTGCGAGAGGCACGGTCGTTCCTATACCTGTCGACCTACTACGTCGAGCACGACCCGTATGGTGTCGGGATGCTGGCCGAGCTGATCGCGGCCGAGCGTCGCGGTGTGGCGGTGAATCTGCTGATTGACGGGTTCGGACAGCGCCTGGGCGGCGCGCTGATGTCGGTCGAACACAAGGCTGCCCTGGCCGTCATGCTGGACGAGCTGCGGCGCGCGGGAGCGGTCGTCACGACCTACCAGCCCGGACGGTCGTTGCAGCGGTGGCTCGGCGGCGGCCAGCACGTCAAGATCCAGGTGTCGGAGGCGGGTGAGGCGATCTTCGGCAGCAGCAACTTGAGCCGATCGTCCTTCGAGGGCTGGAACGAGTACGCCGTTGCGCTGCGCGGCCCCGTCGTGCGCACGCTGCTCGAGAGTTACCGCGATATCGGCGGCACCGTGAACGAATCACATCTCGCTCGGCTGGACGACGTGGCGGAGGCCGGTGCCGCGGACCTCAGACTCGAGTACTGGTTGTGTAACCCGAACAGTTCCCAAGGCAGGGCCGGCCCACTTGGCTGGCGCGGCCGCAACGTGGTGACCGACGGCCTGATCGATCGGATCGCCACCGCTCGTCGCTCGATCTGGATCACCAGCTTTTACTTCAAGCCGGTTGAGCCCCTGCTGGCGGCCCTGGTCGACGCGGCGCGGCGCGGCGTGCAGGTCGAGGTGCACCACTCGCATCGCGACGCGCTGCCGGCGACCGACCTCGCCTGGATCGCGGCGGCCGCCCACTACAATCGCCTCTTGAAGGCGGGCGTGCGGGTTTACGAGAATCGCCGTGGCGAGCATTCGAAAATCGTGCTGATAGACGACGAGTGGGTGGCGTTCGGGAGCTACAACTTTGAGCACGCGGCCCACGATCGGCTGGCCGAGGCCATGCTGACGAGCGGTGATGCCCGGGCGACCCGGCCGGCCGCCGCGATTTTCGCGGAGCTGCGCCGGCATCCGGACAACGCGCTGGTCACGCCGCAAGTTCTGGCCGAATTGCCCGCGCGGCTCAAGGCCAGGCGCTGGCTGTTTGGCCGATTCAAGCGGTGGCTGTGAAGCCACCGCCGCTAGCAAGGGAGTCCGTGGTGTCGACAGACGCGCTGCAATTCAAAGAGATCGAGCACAAGTACATCGTCGATGAGCACTTCGACCTGCTGCGCTTCCGCCAGGCGGTCGAGGCGCTTGGCCCAATCAGGACCGGCACCATCGGCGTCGAGGATCGTTATTTTCTGACGGAAGGGGGCCGCGCGCGCCGGTTCCTGATGCGGCATCGCTACGATGCCGAGCTCCATCACCTGACGATCAAGTCGCTCGAAGCCGACACGGAAGTCCGCGTCGAGGTCAATCTCGACCTCGGGCACCAGGCCGGTCAACAAGCGTCGCAGGTCGACGCGTTCATGAATCTGCTGGGGGTGGTGTGGAGTGGCACGCTGCACAAGGACCTGGAGGTGTGGTACTTCCCCGACTGCGAAGTCGTCTATTACCAGGCCTCGACGCCCTCACGCTCGGTCCGCTGTGTCGAGTTCGAGGCGAGGCGCCAGAACTCGCTGGCGGAGGCCCTGGCGACGGTCGAGCGATTTGAACGCGCCACCGGTTTTTCGAGCGCGTCCAGGTCGCGGCTATCGCTTCCGCAGATCTTGTTCCCCGAACTTGCCGAGATGCTCACCGGCTGAGCGGTCGCGCGTTGACACTCACCACGCCCTCCGCCATGATGCAGCGGAGTTTCGTAAGACCACTGGAGGCGCTATGCGGTATCTGCAATTGAGATGGTCGGTGTGCGCCAGCGTGCTGCTGGCCGTGGGTGTGATGGCGTTGCCGGCTTCGGCCCTGGCGCAGAGTGCCAGCGGCATCGCCGGCGTCGTGCGTGACTCGTCCGGCGGGGTGCTGCCGGGCGTCACCGTGGAAGCCACCAGCCCCGCGCTCATCGAGGGCACGCGCTCGACCATCAGCGGCACCAACGGCACGTTCCAAATCACCGACCTCAGGCCCGGTGACTACGTCGTCACCTTCACGCTGCCGGGCTTCCGCACCGTGCGCCGCGAGGGCATCCGGTTGGGGGCTTCGTTCACGGCCACGGTCAACGTCGAGCTCGCGGTCGGCCAGCTCGAGGAAACGGTGACGGTGTCGGGTGCGTCGCCGATCGTGGACGTCCGCAACTCGGTGTCGCAGTCGGTGATGAGCCGCGAGATGCTCGACACGATTCCCACCGGCAAGGACCCCTTCGCGGTGGGTCAGCTGATCGCCGGCGTCACCACCGCCACACCGGACGTCGGCGGCACGCAGATCATGCAGCAGCCGACGCTGCAGGTGCACGGCTCGTCGAACAACGACAACGTGTTCATGATCGACAACGTGCAGATCCAGCACATGGGGTTTACCGGCAACCAGACGGGCTTCTACTTCAACGACGGCCTGATGGAGGAAATCAGCTACCAGACCAG
>SHUG01000175.1 GCA_009694735.1 Acidobacteriota bacterium
CGATTGTTGGTGATGATCGCCAAAGACGCGACGAGTGAGCCGCGGTTCCAGATCAACGACGGCGTATCAGGACAACTGATCTTCGGCCTGGACCTCGATGGCGCGAAGCCGGGCAGCACCGTGACCCTTGACGGCTCCGCCATTGGCTTCCCGCTCGAGAGCATCAACGACATTCCGGCCGGCACATATTCAGTGCAAGCGCTCATCCACAATTACGAGACCTTCAAGCGCGCTGACGGCCACACGGTGAAGCTGCCGATGGATCGCGGCGAGGGTCAGCAGTGGGCGCGCGCGCCCGGCAATCCGTACAGCACACCAAAGACCATCACCATCGATCCGAAGCAGGGCGCGACCATCGCCATCACGCTCGCCCAGGTGATCCCCCCGCTGCCGACGCGAAGTACGTCGAGCACGAGCGGATCCTCAGTGAACGACTGTCGCGGTTCTGGGGCCGGCCCATGCACCTGGGCGCGCACGTGCTGCTACCGGAAGGTTGGGATACGCATCCCGATGCGAAGTACCCGCTGTTCATCTATCACGGCCACTTCCCTGCCGACCTCACCAACTGGCGCGACACGCCACCCGACCCCAACCTGAAACCCGACTTCGCCGACCGCTTCAATCTGAGCGGCTACAACCGGATCCAGCAGGAGCACGCCTGGCAGTTCTATCGGGACTGGACGGGCCCGAACTTCCCGCGCGCGATCGTGATCGAGATCCAGCACGCGACGCCGTTCTACGACGACAGCTACGCCGTGAACTCCGCCAACATCGGCCCCTACGGCGATGCCATCGTCGAGGAGCTGCTGCCGTTCATCGAGAAGAAATATCGCGGCCTGGGCCAGGGCTGGTCGCGCTTCATGTACGGCGGCTCCACGGGCGGGTGGGAGGCGATGGCCGCGCAGGTGAAGTATCCCGACGCGTTCAACGGCGCCTACGCCGCGTGCCCCGATCCGATCGACTTCCGCGCTTACACGACCGTCGACATCTACAAGGACAAGAACGCCTACTGGCTCGACGACACGTGGAAGAAGACGCCGCGACCGGCGTGATCGACAAAAAGGTGGCCGAGTACTGGCGCGAAAATTACGACCTGGTCCACATCCTGAAGCGCGACTGGAACAAAGGCCTCGGCAAGAAGCTTGAGGGCAAGCTGAACATCTATGTCGGCGACATGGACAACTACTACTTGAACAACGCGGTGTATCTCGCTGAAGAGTTCCTGGAGACGACCAAGGATCCGTACTACGACGGCGAGGTGCGCTACGGCGACCGCGCCGAGCACTGCTGGAACGGCGATGCGACGCGGCCCAACGCGCTGTCACGACTCCGCTATCACCAGATGTACATCCCGAAAGGCGTGGAGCGCATGCTCAAGACCGCGCCCCCCGGGGCAGACCTCAAGAGCTGGCGGTATTAGAGCCGCAAGCATGATCGAGCCGACGGCCGTAGTACCATCGGGATTATGGTCGCCTTCCTACTGTTGACCTTGCTGCAGGCGCCGACCGCGCCGGCCCAACCCGCACCCGCCACGACGACGCAGGCGCCCAGGCCCCGTGCGGCCGCTCCGGGTGGCGCCACCACCAGTGCGCTGTTCTTCATCACCGATCCGTCAGGCTCATCGATCGAAGGCGTGACGGTGAGCATCACGGGGCCCGTCGATCGCGAGGCGACCAGCCCGGCCGGCGGTTTCACCCGCGTGCAGGGCCTGCGGGCCGGCACCTACCGTGTGCGGTTCACCCGAGACGGCTTCATTACCTTCGAGAAGGAACTGACCTGGCGGGCCGGCACCGCGACGCCCGAAGTGTCGATCACCTTGAACCCGGCGCCCAAGGGGACTGCGCCCCCACCGCCGGCGGCCCCGGTCGCGCCACCGCCCGTTGTGGCGGCACCCAAGCTGCCGCCACCCGGCACCGCCAAGACGCTGTCGCTGCCCGATTTCATCGAGAAGAACTTCATCTCTGGCCGCGAGGCGCACAAGGAAAACATGGTCGGCTGCAGCGGCATTGGCCAGGCCGTACTGTGGCAGGTGCGCGAGCCGTGGGACGGCCGCCAGCACGAGTCCGCCGACGCGATGCTCTACGTGATTGGCGGCGAGGGCAGCATCAAGCTCGAGGGCCGCGAGGTGACCGTCACGGCCGGCTCGTTCGCGGTGGTGCCACGAGGCTCCACTTATGGCTTCACGCGCCGCGGTCGCAACCCGCTGATCGTCCTGGCCGTGCTCGCCGGCGCGCCCTGCGCAGCGAACTAGCACGGTCCGCCTAAAGGCGGACGCTACATGACTGTGTGACCTGCCCACCGTAGCTCAAAGAGCGAAGGTGGAGCCTGCCCACCGTAGCTCAAAGAGCGAAGGTGGGATAATCTGATCGTTTGAAACCGATGCTAGATGTGAATGGCGGGACGCCCACGGACGTGCGCGAGGCCGCCGAATCCCGCGACTTCATCCGTGAGATCGTGGCTGCCGACGTCGCCGCCGGCAACCATGGCGGCAAGGTCATTACGCGGTTCCCCCCTGAACCGAACGGCTACCTGCACATCGGCCACGCCAAGGCCATTTGCCTCGACTTCGGTGTCGCCGGCGAGTTCGGCGGTCACTGCAATCTCCGCTTCGACGACACCAACCCGGTGAAAGAGGACGTCGAGTACGTCGACTCGATCAAGGACGATGTGGAGTGGCTGGGGTTTCATTGGCACGATCGCGAGTACTACGCCTCGGACTACTACGAGCAGTTGTACGGCTTCGCCGAGCGCCTGATCCAAAAAGGCCTGTCGTATGTCGATTCGTTGAGCGCCGATGCGATGCGCGAGCATCGCGGCACGCTGACCGAGCCGGGCATCGACTCGCCGTATCGCACACGCAGCGTCGACGAGAACCTGGACCTGTTCCGCCGGATGCGGGCCGCCGAGTTCCCCGATGGCGCCCACGTACTGCGCGCGAAGATCGACATGCGGTCGCCGAACATCACCATGCGCGACCCGGTGCTGTACCGCATTCGGCATGCCGACCATCACCGTACGGGCCGCACCTGGTGCATCTATCCGATGTACGACTTCGCGCATCCGCTGTCGGACGCCATTGAGGGCGTCACCCACTCGCTGTGCACGCTCGAATACGTCGACCACCGGCCGCTCTACGACTGGGCCATCGCGCACTGTGAAACGCCGAGCACGCCGCGCCAATACGAGTTCGCGCGCCTCAACCTGAACTACACGATCATGAGCAAGCGCAAGCTGCTGCAACTGGTCGAGCAGAAGCACGTCAACGGCTGGGACGACCCGCGCCTGCCGACCATTTCGGGCCTCCGCCGGCGCGGCTTCACGCCGGAATCGATTCGTGACTTCTGCGCACGGGTCGGCGTCGCCAAGAAAGAGAACGTGATCGACGTCGGCCTGCTCGAGCACTGCGTGCGCGAAGACCTGAATCGGCGCGTGCCGCGCGCCATGGCGGTGCTGCGCCCGCTGAAGCTGGTACTCACCAACTATCCCGACGGCCAGGTCGACGAGCTGGACATGGTCAACCATCCAGACGACCCGTCGGCGGGCACGCGCCGCGTGCCGTTCTCGCGCGAGATCTACATCGAGCGCGACGACTTCATGCTTGATCCGCCGAAGAAGTTCTTCCGCCTGGCACCGGGGCGCGAGGTGCGCCTGCGCAACGCTTACCTGGTCACCTGCACGCACGCGATCAGGAACGAGGCGGGAGAAGTTGTCGAACTGCGCGGCACCTACGACCCCGCCACCCGCGGCGGCGATGCGCCCGACGGACGCAAGGTGAAGGCGACGCTGCACTGGGTATCGGCCCAGCATGCGGCCGACGCCGAAGTGCGGCTCTACGAGCGGTTGTTCACGGTGGAGGATCCGGAAGGCGCAGCGACCAAGGCCAACGCCGAACTGGCCACGCTGCTCAACCCGGCGTCGCTGGCAGTGTTGCAAGGCTGCAAGGTCGAAGCGATGCTGGGCCGCCCGGCTGCTGGCGCCCGCTATCAGTTCGAGCGCCTGGGTTACTTCGCCGCCGACCCTGACAGCCGCGACGGCGCGCCGGTGTTCAATCGCACGGTCTCGCTCAAGGACACGTGGGCGAGAGTGGCCTCGCGCGAGTAACCATCGGCGCCCGCTCTCACCTTCGCCCCCGATTTCCGCCGACGCCGGTCGCCTGCCGTCGTCGATCCACTGGGTCAGCCAAGGCCCTTCGGCCGTGAGACTCAGGTGACGAGCGTCGCGCCGGTGAGTGTCATATGCCGATCGGTCGACCAACACGAGGTGATGCGCCGGTCCGACATCATGGTCAGACCGTGGGCGTCGGCGAGTGTGAGCTTCTGGTCGGCGAACTTCTTGAGCAGCCGGCTCGCGGCCTTCACTGCGCCCCCGTCGAATTCCTCAATCGTGAGGGCGGGCAGCGCGTCCACGAAGTTCAGGAATTCGAGGGCTCGGCGCTGATCGTAGCGCCGCAAGAACCAGCCGTGGCCCTCGGCCAGCACGAGCGCCGAGGTCGCGAGCGGCGGCGGGTTGGAGAACAGCCGGCGGAACAGGCCGTGATAGCTGTCGGACCGGTCGAGAAACGCGATGAACGCACCGGTGTCGGCATAGCACTCAGTCTTTCGAGCCATAGACGACCTCGTCAACCGTCTGGCTCGACCGCGGGTTGCCGGATTCGACCAGACCGGCATAGCGCATCCACGGCGCCTGCCCGCGGGCCGGAAGGCCGTGGCGGATCGCGCGCCGCACGAACTCCGCCACCGAGATACCCAGCGCCCGGGCTTCCCGCTTGACGAGGGCGTACTCCAGCGGATCGAGACTGATTTGCGTGCGAATCATGTTATCACCAGCACAAGAAATGATAACACACGGCAACCTGACGCTGCCACGCCCATGCCGCCGGCCCGCTGGCGTCAGTCCTGACTGGCGCCGACGAAGCGGTCGTCCTCGTCGGCAAACAACACGTTGAAGCTGGTGAGCGAACCGTAGCAGCCGGTGAGGTAGCCCTGGATCTTCACTTTCTGATCGTCGGGCAGGTCCGACGCGTTCACCTGCTGCTCGAGCGTGCGCAGCCGGTTCCGCAACATCACCACCTTGTGAAAGAACGAGTCGATCGGCCAGCTCTTCTCCTGCACGCCTGGCTTGCCCGGCTTCAGCACCATCTCCCCACCGCGCCACTTCTCGGCGGGCGTCACGGGTGTGAGTCCCGTCTCTTCGCGGATGATTCGGCGGATGAGTCGTTCGAGATCGCGGTTTTCCATCTGATCCACGTCAGACGCGCCCTGAGGAACGTCGGCAATGCCGGCAGTGTCGGTGGGTACTGGTTCGTGAGGCGACCGTGGCCTCTGCGTCATCGGTGTCATCCACCTTCGCGCGTCGCGCTTCGGTGGACAGGTCTGCGGCCCTGGTGTCCTTGGCGGCA
>SHUG01000176.1 GCA_009694735.1 Acidobacteriota bacterium
AACGCGGGCATGCCAGCACGTCGAAGCCGAAACTGCGCCGCATCAAATCGGCCCAGGTGCGATTGGGGAAACGCGGTGGCGACGTCCGGTCCTGAGTCTGAGAACGGGACTTCCGTTAACACTTGAGGCCGCTAATACGGCTTATCGTCTTCTCGCTGGCGGCCATGGGCCGGACCGGCGCCCCGCTCGTGACCATCCTCCA
This sequence comes from Acidobacteriota bacterium, assembly GCA_009694735.1. GTDB lineage: Bacteria > Acidobacteriota > Vicinamibacteria > Vicinamibacterales > UBA2999 > 12-FULL-67-14b. Next base: position 203 of record SHUG01000176.1, read on the forward strand.
TCAGTGTGCCAACGCCATGTTCGGCGTGGTCGCCATCATCATGCGGGTCGCGCCGCTCGGTGCCCTCGGCGCCATGGCCTTCGCCATCGGTGCTTTCGGTTTCCATACCCTCGGCCGCCTGGCGCTGCTGATGGTGACCTTCTACATCACCTGCGTGGTCTTCATCTTCGGTGTCCTGGGGCTGATCGCGTGGCTGCATGGGTTCAGCATCTGGCGCTTCATCAAGTACATCCGCGAGGAGATTCTGATCGTTCTCGGCACCTCGTCCTCTGAAACGGTCCTGCCGCGCATGATCGTCAAGATGGAGCGGCTCGGCTGCTCGAAGGCGGTGGTCGGTCTGGTGATCCCGACGGGTTACTCGTTCAATCTCGACGGCACATCGATCTACCTGACGATGGCGGCGATTGTCATCGCGCAGGCGTGCAACATCAATCTGACCTGGACCGAGGAGCTGACCATCCTTGGTGTGCTGTTGCTCACGTCGAAAGGTGCGGCCGCGGTCGTCGGGGGCGGATTTGTCACCCTGGCCGCCACGCTCGCGTCGGTCAGCTCGATTCCGGTCGCCGGACTGTCGCTGATCCTTGGCATCGACCGCTTCATGGCGGAGGCGCGGGCCATCACCAACCTGATCGGCAATGGCGTTGCCACTGTCGTCGTTTCGAAGTGGGAGAACGAGCTGGATGAGGAATGCATGCGCCGGCACTTGAACGGGTCCGCCGAGTCGGTCGCCGACGAGGTGTTCGGCGGCGTGGTGATCGCGTCAGGGAGCAGCGTCCGCATCGTGGAACGGGCCGATTCCGGATCCGCGTAGCCCCCACGGCGTGCCGCGGTGCGAGGCGCCCGCGCGCGGACCGTTACTCGCGGCCGCGTGGCGTCCGGACCGCTATACGGCCCGTAACGAGAATTGTGTAGCCGTTGTGCGACCGTATAGCGGTCCGGGGCGCGCGGAGCGCGCCAAAGAGATACTGCAACCAGCCAGGGGCTCGGCGGGATATCAAGGCAGAGCCCTTGGTTGGTTGGTGCGCGACAGAAAGTTCTTCAGCAGCGTCAGGAAGTCCGCGGGGGCTTCCTGGCTCGGGTAGTGTCCGAGACCCGGCATGATGACGATCTCACTGCGGGGGAGTGTCTGTTTGATTCGCCGCTGCGTCTCGGCCGGCACAATCGTGCTCGCGCCTCCGAGCACGTAGAGCGTCGGCGCTGTGATCCGCGATACGTAGCGCCAGAGATCGGTTGGCACGAATCCACGGGTCAGGTTCGGATCGCGCTTCCAGATCAGCCGCCCCTCGGCGCGGCGCTTGGTGCCGTGGCGGACGTGGCTCCGCTGCAGTGGCTCGGCGATGCGCGCGCTGCCTTTCATCAGCGTCGCCAGCAGTTCCTCCTCCGAGGCCCACCCGTTGGCCTCCTGCGCGACCCGCTGGGCGAACCCGGACGCGATCTCCTGGGGACGCTCCGGGCCGACATCCTCGACGATCAGCGCCGCAACGTTGTCCGGGTGCAGGCCGGCATAGACCTGCGCCACTCTGCCGCCCGTGGAATTGCCGGTGATCACGATGTTGCGCAGGTTCAGTTGATCGACGATCGCCTCGAGGTCCTTGACGTAGTCCTCGACCATGTACGCAGCTTCCGGGTGCCAGTCAGAGTCGCCGTGACCGCGCATGTCGATGGCGAGGACGTGATAGTCGCGGTTGAAGTGCGGCGCGACGTGATCGAAGGAGTGCGCCGTCCGGGCAATGCCGTGCAGCATGACGAAGGGCTGCTTTCCCTTGGCCCCCCAGTCCAGGTAATGGATGCGGAGCCCATTGACCGTCAGGGATCGGTCCTCGGAGGGTGCGCCCGCGGCGGCCGGCGCCGCGGGCGCCTGCTTCGCGGGGGCTGGCTGCGGGGTCTGGCCCGCGTCAACGGAGACTGCCCAAGCGAGCGAAAGCAGTGTGGCGAAGCTGACGAGACGGGGTGTGGTCGACCGTGGAGGGTGCCGATGAAGGTATCGCTGACAATGGCGCGTTCGTGCAGCCGATCACGCTGACGCGCCCGACCACCACGACTGCCAGATAACCCAGAAACCAACAAGATGCCGGGCGGCGCGTCAATTCGGCAATGGTGCCTTCTCGCAACCGGTCCGGCTGAGCACGACGACGACCCAGGCATCCCGGTAACCGCCGGGCGCATCGGCTCCTGGCAAGCGCTTTTTGATACAACTTCTGGCGCGACTGCCCCCGAGGGAGGGCAGTCGAGCCAGCTGGAACAATTTGCGACAATTGCGCCCCTTGTTTCGGGCGTAGGATCGCGACGGGTTTGGCCGGGCCGTCGCGCCACCGGGCGGTGCCCGCCGGTGACAAATCGTACGCGCAGCGTTTGGAGATCGACGGAACGCAAACATTCCTGAACCGAGAGGGGCCCGAGCGGTGATGCACAGAACCTGCACAGGCGGATGGGTGATCGCGCTGCTGCTGTCGGTCGCAAATCTTGGTGCGACCAGTGGCAATTTCGCACTGGCGGATGTCAGCCGCGTGGATCGCGAATCGGTCGAGACGTTGCTGCAACAACAGCGCGACGTCAATGCCCCGGAAGCGGACGGGATGACGCCGCTTCATTGGGCCGTGCGCCAGGACGATCTCGTCACGGCCGATCGGCTGATCCGCGCTGGCGCCAACGTCAATGCTGCCACGCGCTTCGGTGTGACGCCGCTCACGCTGGCCTGCACCAACGGCATGGCTGCGATGATTGAGAAGCTGTTGAAGGCCGGCGCCGACGCCAACACCGCCTTGCCGGAAGGCGAAACCGCCCTGATGGCCGCGGCTCGGACCGGGAAAGTCGACGCGCTGAAGGTCCTCCTCGCGCACGGTGCGAACGTCAATACGCAGGAGGGCTGGCGGGGGCAAACGGCCTTGATGTGGTCGGCGGCGGAAAACCACACGGCAGCGATGCAGCTGCTGATCAAGGCCGGCGCCGACGTGCATGCGCGATCCAAGGGCGGATTCACGCCGTTGCTGTTTGCCGCACGGGCCGGTCACCTGGCTGGCGCACGTGTGCTGCTGGCGGCTGGAGCGACCGCGAATGACAAGGTGCAGCCCGCGGTCCCGACCGGCGTCGTGCGGCAGGGCGCCGGCACCGATGTCGGAACCGATGGGAGCACTGGCGTCGCGCTGGCGATCATCAATGCCCATTATGAGTTGGCGATCCTGTTGCTCAACAGCGGCGCCGATCCGAACGCGCCCGACCCGCGCGGATCGCTCCTGCATTCGCTGGCATGGATGCGGCGACCCGGGGTCGGCTCCGCTCCGCCGCCGCGTCCCACCGGCACGGCCGAGAGCCTCGACGTGGCAAGGGTGCTTCTGGAACGTGGCGCGAAACCGAACGTGCGCATCGCATGGAAAGAACGGCGGGTCACCAACCTCCGTTCGGAAGTGCAGATGCCGGCGAATATTTCGATCGGCCGCAACTACATCAGCTTCGTTGGCGCCACCCCGTTCTATCTGGCGGCCAAGCATAGCGACGTCGCTTTCATGCACCTGCTGGTGGCGCACGGCGCCGACCCACTCATTCCAACGGTGCAGGGCATTACGCCGCTGATGGCCGCTGCCGGGGTCGCCTACTGGGATGGCGAGAGCGCCGGACCGGAAAGCGGCGTGTCGGAGAGCGAATCGCTGGAGGCCGTCAAGCTGGCCGTGAAACTCGGCAACGACGTCAACGCCGTCGCCGATTTTGGCGACGTCAAGGTCGAAGGCGAGCCGCGCTTCCTGATTCTCAATAACGCGCTCAATCTCGAGACGCAGCCGGAACCGTCGATGGGCGACATGCGTTTTTCGGGCAGCACGCCGCTGCATGGCGCAGCCGTCCGCGGCGTGCCGGCGATCGTCCAGTTCCTCGTCGACAAAGGCGCCCGGCTCGACGCAAAAAACAAGCTCGGATGGACGCCGCTGACCATTGCCGAAGGCGCGTTTTTCGCGCAGACCTTCAAGGAATCACCCGCCACGGCAGCGCTGCTGCGGCAACTCATGACCGACCAGGGCCTTGACCCTGCCCAGAGCATGATTTGCGAGATCTGTGGCAAGCGTCGCGCCGCAACGCAGAGCAAAGAGAAATTGCAGCAGTGAAGGCGATTCGCCCTGTCATGAACTCACGCACCCTACGCCGGCTTCTGTTCGCGCCGCGACGGCGTCGAGCGGTTCTGATCGGAGGTCTGTTGATCGTCATCGCGGGAGCGATGGCAGCTACGATGTCGGCGTCCGGCCACGTGCAGGCTCCCGGTCCATCGCAGTCAGCCTCTGGCGTGTCAGCCGGGCGGCCCTCGGTATCAGGGTCACACCGCGCGGTCCTCGATCAGTATTGCGTGACCTGTCACAACGCCCCGCGGCGCACGGCGGGCCTCGCGCTCGACACGCTCGACCTCGAACGTGTCGGCGAGTCCGCCGCCACCTGGGAGAAAGTCGTCCAGAAGCTTCGCGCCGGCGCGATGCCGCCGGTCGGCCGTCCGAGGCCGGACCGTGCCACGTCGGAGGCCCTGGTCTCGTGGCTCGAAACCGCGCTCGACGAAGCCGGGATGGCCGTCGTCAATCCCGGACCGCCCTCCACCTTCCATCGCCTGAGCCGAACTGAATACAAGAACGCCGTCCGCGATCTGCTGGCGCTCGAGAACCTGCCGCGCGAGATGGAGGTAGCGCTCCTGTTGCCGGCCGACAGCTCGAGCAGTGGTTTCGACAATGTGTCAGAGCTCCTTCTGGTGTCACCGACGCTTCTCGAACGCTATCTCGCCGCGGCGCAGAAGATCAGCCGTCTGGCGGTAGGAGACCCGGAGATTCCGGTTCTCGTCGATACGTACCGGTTCCCGCAGGAGCTTCCTCAGGACGTGCACGTCGACGGGCTGCCGGTGGGGACGCGCGGCGGTACGGTGTTCCGACACCACGTTCCCCTTGACGGCGAGTACCTCGTCTCCGTCGAACTCGCGGGCAGAGCCGTCGAGCCGCACCAGATCGAAGTGAGCGTCGACGGCGCCCGGGTTGAGCTGTTGACGGTTGGCAACACCGCTCCGGCCGGCGCTCGGCCGGCGGCGGCGGGCGAGGCGAAGGACGGCTTGAAGGTCCGCCTGCAATTGAAAGCAGGGCCGCGTCAGGTCGGCGTCGCGTTCGTGCAGC
>SHUG01000026.1 GCA_009694735.1 Acidobacteriota bacterium
GGCGCCAGTTGGCAGGACTCGTTGTTCCGCAACACCGGGTCGGCGTTTGTCGATGTGACGCCGCCGTCACTGCGCCGGCTGCAGGCCGACCACGGCGTGCAGTGGGGCGATGTCGATGGCGATGGCGCCCTCGACCTGGCCCTCACCGGTTCGCGTACCGACGGCATGCACCTCGTGATGCGCAACCTGCTGCCGGCCGCTGACGCGAAGCGCGGCTTGCACATCCGGGTGGTCGACGAGAAGGGCCACGCCACGCTCGCGGGCGCGGAAGTACGCGTGTATGCCGCCGGCTCAAGCCGGCTGGTCGGTGCACGGCTGGTGGATAGCGGTTCCGGATACGACGCCCAAAACGACATGCCGGTCCATGTCGGCGTGCCATCAGGCGTCTCACGGGTCGACGTGCAGGTGATCGTGCCGCGCCATGGCCGTCGCGTGCCGGTCTGGCAGCGCGGGGTGGCGCCCGGCAAGACGGTGACGGTACGTGCGGGCCGATGAGGCACAATGTAGTCGGCGGCACTCCCTGATCCCCGAAATGGCCCTGACCGCAACTGTCTACAACCTCGACACTGAATTGGCCGACATCGATCGCGGCGTCTACGAGACGCTGGCGGTACGCATGGCTCGGCAGCCTTCGGAAACGGCGGAGTACATGCTCGCGCGCTACCTCGCGTACTGTCTCGAGTACACCGAAGGCATCGCGTTCACCGAGGGCGTCGCCGCCGGTGGCGAAGAGCCGGCCGTGGTCGTACGCGATCTCACGGGGCAGCTCACCCGGTGGATCGAAGTGGGCATGCCGGGCCACGAGCGCCTGCACCGCGGGATGAAGAAGACCGGACGGGCGGCGGTCTACACGCACCGAACGGTGAGCCAGGTGCTGTCGCAACTGAACGGACAGGGCGTCCACCGCGCCGCCGAGATTCCGGTCTACGAGTTCGGCGCTGGATTTATCGAAGAGGTGTCGGCTACGATCGATCGTCGCGCCAGGGTCTCGGTGTCGGTGACTGAACGTCAGCTCTACCTGGACGTCGACGGCCGCACCTTCACCACGAGCATCAACAAGCATCACTTCAGCTGATCACCGATGAGAATTGCCGCCCTCGCCGCCCTGATGTGTCTGCTGGCCGTGATGGGACCCTTCGACTCGCGAACCGCGGCGCTCGCTCAGGGCAAGCCCCTGGCAGTGGCCCGGCCAGCGCTGCCCGTGCGCAGTGGTCTCAAGCTGATCGTGCTGATTTCGGTGGACCAGATGCGCGGCGACTACGTCGATCGCTTCCAGCATCAGTGGTCGAAGGGGTTGAAGCGGCTGATTACCGAAGGCGCGTGGTTCCGGCAAGCTGACTATCCGTACTACAACACCGTGACCTGCCCCGGGCACGCCAGCATGAGCACCGGCACGGTGCCGGCCGTGCACGGCATGGTGCTCAACCAATGGTGGGAGCGCGACAACAGCCGCCTGGTGAGCTGCACGGACGATGACGACGAGCAGCTGATCACGTACGGTGTTGCCGTGAAGGGTGTCGGCCACAGCGCCAGGCACTTGATGACCACCACGCTGGCCGATGAGATGCGCCTGCAGGGATCGCCCGCGCCGCGGGTGGTCAGCATCTCCCTGAAAGCGCGCGCGGCCATCACCCTGGGCGGCCATCATCCCGATGCGGTGATCTGGCTCGACGAGCCCAATGGCGAATGGGTCACGTCGACGGCATTCGCGAAGGCGCCGGTGCCGTATTTTGCCGACTACATCGCGAAGCATCCGCTGCGCAACGAGATGGGCCGGCGCTGGGAGCGGTCGCTGCCGAAGGATCGCTACCTTTACGACGGCTCGTCGCAGGGGCGGCAGCACACCGCCCTCATCACCAAGGACTTCCCCCACATCGTCCAGAGCGACGGATCAGAAGTCGACGGCGCCTTCACCGATGCGTGGGAATCGAGCCCCTATTCAGATGCCTATCTGGCGGGCCTGGCCGGCGCGGCGCTTGACGGGCTCAAGCTGGGTCGCGCGGCCGGCACGGATTTTCTGGGCATCAGTTTTTCGGCGCTCGACAAGGTGGGGCACGACTTCGGTCCCGACTCGCACGAGGTGCAGGACGTGCTCATCCATCTCGATCGTGAGCTCGGGGCGCTGCTCGACAAGCTCGACACGGACGTGGGCCGGGCCAACTACGTGGTGGCGCTGACCGCCGATCATGGTGTGGCGCCGGTGCCGGAGCGCGTCACGGCCCAGGGCTTCGCTGCGGGCCGCATTGATACCGTGACCGTGGGCCGTCAGATCGACGAGGTGTTGACGCGCGAACTCGGACCCGGCTCGTATCGCACGCGCGTCATCTACAACGACATCTACTTCAACGACGGCGTCTACCTGAGGCTGACGCAGAACGCCAGGGCGATGGCGGCGGTCATCGAGGCCATTCGCAAGACGCAAGGCGTGTGGCGCGTCTACACGAAGGACGAGCTGTCAGCGTCGGATCCGTTCACCCGCGCCTCCGCGTTCAGCCACTACGAGGGGCGCAGCGGCGACCTCAAGATGCTCGGCCGCAGTTATTGGATCACCTCGTCGAGTACCACCACGCACGGCACGGGGCACCGCTACGACACGCGGGTGCCGGTGATCCTGTTCGGCGCCGGCATCAGGAAGGGCGAGTATCTCCAGCCATCGGCGCCCATCGACCTGGCGCCGACACTCGCGTTCCTGACCGGCATCACCCTGCCGGACGCCATGGGCCGCGTGCTCAGCGAAGCTCTCGTCGTCAAATGATCTGGTGATCTGGTGATCTGGCGATCTGGTGTTCGTCCAGGAATCGCGTCACCTCTGCCAGCGTCGGCACGCTGTTGAGCGCGCCGGCCCGCGTGCAACTCACTGCCGCGGCGGCATTCGCGAAGCGCAGGATGTCGTGCGGCGATTCGCCCTTCAGCAGGGCGTGGATGAAACCGGCACGAAACACGTCGCCGGCCCCCGTCGTGTCGACCGCCTGCACCACGAAGCCAGGTTCGTAGGCCGGCTCGTCGCCCATCAACATCATCGATCCACGGGGGCCAAGAGTGACACACAGAATGCCGTTGTGAGTCGCCCGCAACTTGAGCAATGCCCGCTCCGGGTCGGCTTCGCCCGTGATCGCCGGCAACACGTGTTCGGCAAAAATCGGGATGCTGAGTGCCTGCACCAATTCGGCCGTGCGATTGGTGACGCGGTCAAGATCGCTGGTCGCGGGAACGCCGGCTTCGCGTGCCAGCGTCGCGGCGCGAATGGCCGCCTCCTCATCGACATCGTCCACATGCACCAGCCGGGCAGCGGCGATCAGGCTCGCCGGCACCTCGGCGGGCTGCAGCATCAGGCGGTCGTCGCGATCCCACAGCACGACGCGGTCGCCGTTACGCTCGTCCACGGTGATGACGGCGAACTGGTTGGCGCCATCGCGCGTCACCAGATGCGAGAGGTCGATACCGCGCCCAGCCAGCTCCTGTCGCAAGCGGTGGCCATTGGCATCGGTCCCGACGGCGCCGACATAGGCGGCCCGCAACCCGAAGGCGGCACAGGCCGCCAGCGCCGTGGCCATCTGCCCGCCACACGACACGGCGTGACTGGTGATGCGCAACTTGGCGTTCGGGCTGTCGGCTTGCGGCGCTGCGGGCAGGCGATAAACATAGTCGACGGCGTTGGCGCCGACGCCGACGACATCCCACCTTCGCTCAGGCTCCGGGGCGCAAGCCGGTGGGCGGGCCCCACCTGCGAGGCTATGGTGGGGCAACCCATTTCCAGCGGACATTGACGTCGAGTATAGCTAGGATGACAGTATGAGAGTGCGGTCCGCATCGATCGTCGCCGGTCTCGCCGCACTGAGCCTGCTGTCGGACGCGCGCGTGAACGCCACGCAGCAAGCCGCCGCGCAGCCTCAACCGCCCACCTTTCGCGCCGGCACCGATCTGGTTCGCGTTGACGTGACCGCGACCGTTCGCGGCGACGAGCCGGTGGTCGATCTGCAGCCATCCGACTTCGAGGTCACCGACGACGACGTGCCGCAGGCGGTTGAGACCATGAAATTCGTCCGGGTCGACGGCCAGCGGACATCGGACCTGAATGAACCGCTGCAGATTCGCTCCCGCGAGCACGCCGTTCAGGAAGCCGCCCGCGACGATGTCCGGCTGTTCGGGATTTTCCTGGACGACTACCACATCGACAAGCGGCCGGAGATCACGCTGCCGCTGCGGGAAGCCATCACCAGCTTCGTCAACCAGCTCGGGCCCAACGACCTGGCCGTGATCATGGAGCCGCTCGATAGCCTGCGCGACTTGAAGTACACGCGGTCGAAGCCCGACATGCTCGCCCGCGTCCGCACCTTCGAAGGCCGTCGCGGCGAGATTTTTCCGCTGAAGAGCGCGGTCGAAGAAGCGCAGATGTCGCAGCGCAACTGGATGGAGCTGCGCGCCGGTGTCACACTGTCGGCGCTTGGCGCGCTGGCCACGCAGCTCGGTGGCTTCCGCGACGGCCGCAAGTCGATCCTGTTCTTCAGTCAGGGCCCGCCGGTGCGCCTTGGCGGTCCCAACGACCTGCGGATGAAGGAGGCGATGGAGGCCGCCAATCGCGGCAACGTGACGATTCATGTGATTGACCCGCGTCCGCTCGGCACGGTGGGTTTCGGCGGCGACGACATTCTGCGCCGCATTGCCTACGACACCGGCGGTCGCGCCATCGTCAGCACCAACGACCCCGAGTGCGACCTGCAGTCGGTGATGGCCGACGCCAGCGCCTACTACCTGGTTGGTTACACGCCGACGCGCCGGACCAACGACGGCAAGTTCCACGAGATCAAGGTGCGCGTGAAGCGCCGGGGCGTCAAGGTGACGGCGCGGCGCGGCTACTATGCGGCGAGTGAGAAGGAATTGACGGCGGCCGCCGAAGCGGCCGCCACGCCGGTGAACACGGCGCTGACGGGAGCACTGGCGGCGATCGCCGATTCCACGTCGACCCGGGCAGTGAGCGTGTGGACCGGCATTGCCAAAGGCGAGAACGGTCGCACGCGGCTCACGTTCACCTGGGAAGCAGCGCCGGGCCTCGCCGCTGCCGACAAGCCCGCGCGCCTCGAGATTCAGCCGGTAGACGAGGCCGGCAAGGAGTCGCTGCCGGGGCAGGTGATTGGCGGCGCGCCAGGTGAGCTGCCGCTGATGGCGCATTTCGACTGGCCGGCGGGGCGGCAGCGTCTGCGCTTCACGTCGCTCACCGCGGCGGGCGAGACGCTGGACCGCTGGGTGCAGACCCAGGTGGTGCCCGACCTGTCGCAGAGCGCGATTGTGCTGGCCACGCCGCGTTTCTTGCGCGCGCGCAACATGATCGAGCTGCGAGCCATCGAGGCGAACCCGTCGCCGTCGCCGGCTGCGTCGACCCGCTTTACCGCCACCGAGCGGGTGCTGGTGGAGATCGAGTGTGCGGCGCCCGCCGGCGAGACCGCCCAGATCACGGTGGATCTGCTGAACGCCAAGGGCGATGTGCTGCGCGCCCTTGATGTGCCACCGCCGGTGAATGGCCGCCTGCGCATGCCGTTGCCGGTGTCGAGCCTGGCCAACAGCACCTACATCCTGCGGGTGACCGCGACGGCTGGTGAACACTCCGCCGAACAGTGGGTGGCGTTTCGGGTGGCGAGATAGGGCGTGTTCACGAATTGGTGATGTCGTGATTTGGCGATAGGGTGTCAGCTATTCGTCCCATGGGTTGATCACGGGCACGTCGAGGCCTTCGAAGTGCTTGGTGTTCCGGGTCGCGATCGTGGCGCGACGGGCGAGCGCGATGCCCGCAATCAGCGTATCGCGCAGATCGACCGCACGGCCGGCTTGCTGCCGGTCGGCGGCGAGCTGCGCCGCCGTCGCCGCGGCCATCGAATCGAAGTCGAGCACGCGATTGGCGAGGTCGTCTGTCAGGACGCTCTCAAAAGCCCGCTCGAGTCCGCTGCGGCGTCGACCCTTTGGCAGGAGGGCCAGGCCGAACCGCGTCTCGAACACCGTGATGCTCGAAAGCCACACCGAGTCAGAGGGCTGGCGATCCAGCCATGCCACGACCGCGGCCTCGGGACGCGTCCGCATCAAGGCGGACAGCACGTTGGTGTCAAGAATGGTCACGAATCGAGGTCCGCGGCCCGCGCTGGAACCCCCCTGAGCTCCGGCAAGTCCCCGGTCAAACCCGCGCGCCTGAATCGCTGAGCGATTCGGGAGCCGAGTTTCTTACGGCCCTCTGGCGGCTGCTGTACGGCCGTGCGCAGGATGTGCCTGACCTCATCCTCCATGCTCCGCGCGTGCCTCCTCGCCCTTTGTCTCAATTTCTCGGCGACGTCGTCCTCCAGCTGCCTCACGACAAACTGCGCCATTCGTACTCGCCTCCTGCCAAGGATGATATCACGATATCACACGAGCCGGGACACGGCGGGGCCGGGCGCAGCCGTAGGTGGCGACGGTTGAACCCGCGGGCAGCAGCACGGGTCGCGCGTCGAAAATCACCGACGACCCAGTGAGTTGTCCCACACCTCAGCCGGCACATTCTCCGTGACGCCGTCGTCTCGCCGCGGCCGATCGAAACCGTGGTGTGGCCTGGACCCAGATCGCCAGTCTTGCAGATTACCCAGGATCACTGGTGGCGGGCATTTGACGGTCCGCTCATCTCTCCTGACTCCTTTGACGTCTGGGCTTGGGGATTTGCGCGTAACATGTCTGCCCGAATGAACAGATTCATCACGTTGCTTGTTGCGGTTGGCTGCGCCACGGCGTTGTTGGCGCAGGCGCCCGACCCTCCTTCGACGGCGCGGGGTGAGTGGCCTACATACGGTGGCGATCTGGCCAGCACGAAGTACTCGCCACTCGATCAGATCAACGCCTCGAACTTCGGCTCGCTGAAGACCGTGTGGCGGGCGAAGTCGCCCGACGGGTTTCTCAGTCTGACGCTGCCCGACGGCACCGAGTGGTCAGCCGATTCCAAGGCCATTTTCGATGAGCTCAATCGCCTGGCCCCCAAGCGGTGGCGCGATGGCCAGCCGCCGTTCGTGCAGAACTACAAGGCCACGCCGCTGATGGTCAACGGCACGCTCTATGTGAATACCCCGTCATCGGTTGGCGCCGCTTACGACGCCCGCACCGGCGCGCTCAAGTGGGTCTATAACCCCAAGAGCTACGAGGCCGGCACGACGACCCTCACCTTGCGCTGGAACCAACGCGGGGTGGCGTATTGGACAGACGGCAAGGACGAGCGCATCTACTGGGGCACCGGCGACGGCTATCTGATCGCGGTCGATGCCAAGACGGGGAAGCCGGTGGCCGGGTTTGGTCAGAACGGCAAGGTCGACCTGATGGCAGGCCTGCCGCGCGCCAAGCGGGGCACCCGCGATTACCTCAACGCCTTGACCTACTCGGTGCAATCGCCGCCGATTGTCGTCCAGGACCTGGTCATCACACCGGCGGCAATCTCGTCGCTGATCAAGACCAAGGAACAGATCCCGGGTTGGATTCGCGCCTTCGACGCGCGCACCGGCAAGGTGCGCTGGACGTTTCAGACGGTGCCGCCGAAAGGCGAGTTCGGCAGCGAGACGTGGAGCGACGGTTCGAACGAGTACGCCGGCAAGGTGACGGTGTGGACGATGATGAGCGCGGATGAGGAGTTGGGGCACGTGTATCTGCCCACCAACACCACCGCCCCCGATTTCTACGGCGCCCATCGGCTCGGCAATAACCTGTTTGCTGAAAGCGTGGTGGCGCTCGATATCGCGACCGGCAGGCGCGTGTGGCACTTCCAGACCGTGCATCACGGCCTGTGGGATTACGACAACCCGGCGGCGCCCAACCTGCTCGACATCACGGTTGGCGGCACGCGCGTGAAGGCGCTGGCGCAGATCACCAAGCAGGGTTACATCTACACCTTCGATCGCGTGACCGGCAAGCCGGTGTGGCCGATCGTCGAGACCCCCGTATCTCCTTCCGACGTACCAGGCGAGAAGGCTTCGCCGACGCAGCCCATTCCGTCGAAGCCGGCGCCGTTTGAGTACCAAGGCTCGTTGGTGGACGACCTTGCCGACTTCACGCCGGAGATTCGCGCCGCGGCGATCAAGGCGATTGAAGGCTTCCGCTCCGGCCCGCTCTTCACGCCCCCCTCGTTGCAAGGCACCATCGTCCGGCCGGGCACCACGGGCGGGGGCAACTGGCAGGGCGCCGCGGTCGATCCCGCAACCGGGATGTTGTACGTGCCGTCGCGCAATGCCTACGCCGTGTCGAAGCTCGGCGTGCCCGAGGCTGCGCTTGAGAGCAACCTCCTCTACATGCAACAGCCCGGACGCAACCCGCAGATGCCCGACGGCCTGCCGTTGTTCAAGCCGCCGTACTCGCGCATGACCGCCATCAACATGAACACCGGCGATCACGCGTGGATGGTGCCGGCCGGCAACGGCGATCGCATCCGCAACAACCCGCGGCTCAACGGCCTCAACCTGCCAGCGCTTGGCGGCGACAGCACGTTCAGCGGACCGCTGCTTACCAAGACGCTGTTGATCTACGCCCTGACGACGGGCGGGACGAAGGGCGGACCGCGGTTGGTGGCGTACGACAAGGCGACGGGGAAGGAGCTGGCGTCGGTGGATCTTCCGGGCGCCGCGATCGGCACACCGATGACCTATTCGGTGGGCGGCAAGCAGTTCATCGCCATCACCGTGCAGGGGGCCACGCCGACGGCCGTTCCTGAACTCGTGGCCTTGTCGTTGCCGTAAAGGCCACCACCAAGGACACCAAGATCACGAGATCGCAAAATCAACCACGACTGGCCCGTGATCGCTGGTGCCGATTTCGCGTTGCACGACGGATGACTGCGCGAGAGAGGCGATGGCCGTCGAAGCGAGTACATAGTCGATCCGCCAGCCGATGTTGCGCTGCTTGAGGCTGCGCCACGGGGCCCACCAGGTGAACAGGTGGTCGTTGTCGGGATCGAGCGCGCGACCGACGTCGACCAGGTCGCGTGAGATGAGCCGTTCCAACAGGGCGCGCTCGTCAGGCCGGGTGCCCATCTGGTTCGGCTTGCGCTCGCGCTCGTGGATGTCGCGGTCGGTGCGGGCGACGTTGAGGTCGCCGCAGAAAATCACCAGCCGCCCGTCTCGGGCCGCCTCAGCCGCGAACGTGTCGAGCGCGTCGAGAAAGCGCAGCTTCGCCTCGTAGTCCTTGCCACCATTGGGGACGTAGATCGACGCCAGCAGGATCTCGCCGAGGGGCGTGCCGATAGTGGCGCAGGCAATGCGCTGCTCGAAATCGAAGCCCGGGTGCGAACATGACAAGGAGACGTTCACCAGCGACCTGGCCACCAGCACGGCCACGCCCGAGTAGCCCTTCTCGCCGTGCCAGTAACTCCAGTAGCCCTCGACGTCGCGCAGTTCGAACGGCAACTGGTCGAGCGACGCCTTGATCTCCTGCAGGCAGACGACGTCGGGTTGTTCGGTGGCGAGCCACTCGAGAAACTGGCCTTGGCGGGCGCGGATGCCGTTGACGTTCCAGGTCGCAATCTTCATGGTGTACGGAGGGCCGGGACTTTAGTCCCGGCCAAGCTTCCAGTGGACGATCATTGTGGCGGATCGCGGTGCCGCGCTGCTGGCCGGCAGGTTGAGGAGGAAACGAGACCCGTCTGGCGTCGCGTCGAACGCGCGAATGAGCGCACCGGCGTCGAACAGGCGATCGACCGAGGCAACCGCAAGCAGGGGTGGCCGCCACGACAGGCGGACCACGTGGACCTCCGAGCCGCGGCGGAAGTACAGCTCGGTGCCGTTGTTCCGCCACCGCGGCTCGGTGCCGCCGGCCGTGGTCACGCGGATCCGCGTGCCCGGCCTGGGAAACGAGTCGACGTAGATCTCCATCTGGCCCGATTCATCCGACCCGTACGCGAGCCAGCGGCCGTTCGGCGAAAAAGCGCCATAGGCCTGGTTGAAACTGCCGGCGGCATAGGCGCTTGGCTTGGCGCCTTCGGCCCGCGGCACCACCCAGAGGTCGTCGTGCGTCTGCGCGGTGGTGCGGCCCACCAGCAGGTAGGCGCCGTCGCGCGACCAGTCCCACAGCTGCAACGGTGGCTCGAACGTCGCACTGATCTGCTCCGGTAACACCGCGCCGGCGCCGCGGATCATGATGTTCCGCCGCTTGCCGACCCACGCCACTCGCAAGCCGTCGGGCGACCACACGGCGCTTTCGTCGCTATCGGTGCCGAGCGACAACCGTGTCGGCACCGGTTGCGTGCCTTCCCTGATCCAGACGTCGAGCGTGCGCAGCTGCGGATCGAGTTGGGTGACGGCGACGCGGCGTCCGTCTGGCGCAATCCGTAAGTCCCACGATTCCGCCGGCTCGCCGGCGCGGCCGATCGCTTCGCCGTCGCGCGACACCCATTTCAGTTCGCGCAGGCGCGATCCCGGCGCACCGTAGATCAGGACATCCGCCGCGGCGGTGGCAAAGAGCTGGCCTAGCGGACCTCGGCCGGCCGGCAGTCCCACCAGCGCCGACCGACCGGTTGCCATCCAGGTCGTGGGATCGAGTGGCTGCGCCATGAGCGTGACATCGTTCAGGATCAGCAACGTGTGCCCGGCGATCACCGGCTGCGCATCGGAGGCCGACAGGCGTGTGCGCATCGCCGGCGAATTCAGCGTCGTTAGCCAGATGCCTGCTTGCGAGCGTTCGCTCGACGCCACCAGATAGGCAAGATGCTGTCCGTCTGGAAGAAAGGCTGGCCATGAATGACTGGACTCGCCGGCATTGCGGTCGAGAGTGGTGAGCGGCGCGACCGTGCCGTCACGCGACCAGCGCATCAGGCCGCTCGTGCCGTCGGGGGCAAACACCAGGTCGCCCGCCTGGTTCCACGTCGCCCCGCGGCCGGCCATGGCGTCAGCGAGGTCGCCGATCGATCCCGACGCGAGGTCGATGGCGCGCAGGCGCCCCTGGCCAACGAAGCCGACCCGCGAGCCGTCCGGCGACCAGAACGGCGCCGCGGCGCCGTCGGTGAATGGCAGCGCTCGCGTTTCGCCGGTCGACAGATCCTGCAGCCACAACGAGACGAGACCGGCCCGCGCGGCGGGATAGACGAGGCGACGGCCGTCCGGTGCCAGCGCGAGTCCAAAGGGATAGTCGGAACCCGCGCCCACCTCGACCGCATCGGGTGGTATCCACGCCGCCCGCAGCGGCTTCTCTTGAGGCGGCTGGGCGAGGGGCTGCGACCGCGGCTGGCGGCAGCCAGCCAACGCCAACCCGGCAAGCAGCGCTGCAAGCAGGGGATATACTGTCGGTCTCATGTCCACAGGAGGTTGCTTCGCATGCGTAATCGTCTTCTCGCCCTGGCCGTAACTGTCGTCGTGGCGGGACTTCCCGGCGCCACCGCGGCGTTTGCGCAGACCGCCGCGCCGGCTCGCCGGCCTGACGTCATCTTCGTGCCGACGCCCGATGCTGTTGTCGAGGCCATGCTCCAGGTCGCCAACGTCACCAAGAACGACATAGTGTACGACCTCGGGTGCGGCGACGGCCGCATTCCGGTGACCGCCGCCAGAAAGTATGGCGCACGCGGCGTCTGCTTCGACATCGATCCGCAGCGCATCAAGGAAGCCAACGAGAATGTCGCCAAGAACAAGGTCGGCAACCTCGTCAAGGTCGTCGAAGGCGACCTGTTCGAGCAGGATCTCAGCGCCGCCACCGTCGTCACCCTCTACCTGCTGCCGTCGCTCAACGTGAAGCTGATGCCGAAGTTGATGAAAGAGCTCAAGCCCGGCACGCGCATTGTCTCGCACGCCTTCGACATGGGCGACTGGAAGCCCGAGAAGGAATTGGACGTGGACGGCCGTAAGGTCTACTACTGGACGATTCCGAAGCGCTAACATGTAGTATCCGGCTTTAGCCGGATAATGCGTTGAACCGCCGAAGTCTTTTCACGCTCGCGGCCGCCCTGGCCGCAGTCGCAGTGTTGCTGGCCGTCAGCGGCGGCGTTCGCGCCTCCGTTGGCGGCTTTCGCATTTCCGCCCGTTCGCCCGTCGCCGCGTCGATCGCCGCGCTAGGCGTGGCCGCGGCCTGGTGGCTGCTGGCGCGCCGTGCCAAGGCCGTCGATACCGATCTCGACTCCGCCTGGTCTGCAGTTGACCGTCACAGCACACCCGTCATCGTCTTGTCGGCCATCATTAGCGCGTTGGTGGCGGCGATCTTTGCGACCAACTCCGCTAGCGGCGCCGACGCGTCGGGCTACCTGAGCCAGTCGGCGATGTGGAAGTCGGGCGTGTACTTTCAGCGGGATGCACTCTCGCTAATCCTGGGCACGTCCCAGCCGTGGATGACGTCGCCGCTTGGTTGGCGGCCTGCCGCCATACCCGGGATGCAGGCCCCGACCTACCCGCCCGGACTTCCCTGGTTGATGGCGGCGGTTCCTGGCACCAGCAACGCCGGGCTGGTCATCGTGGTCTCCACTGCCATCGCGGTGTGGGCCACGGGCGCTGTTGCGAAGCGTCTGTCGGGAGGCATGGCGGGCGTGCTGGCGGCGATCCTGATCGCCACGAGTCCGGTGTTCTTGTTTCAGTCGGTGCAGCCGATGAGCGACGTGCCGGTCACCGCGGCGTGGCTGGCGTGCTGGGCGATGCTGGTCGGGCCGGGATCCGTGCGCAGCGGTCTTGCTGGCTTCACCTGCGCGCTCGCCGTCATGATTCGCCCAAATCTTGCCCCTCTCGCGGTGATGCCACTCTTCGTGATCGGCCTGAACCTGCGACGGCTGGTCGCCTTCTCGCTGCCGGTGGCGCTGGCCGGAGCGGCGTTGATGTGGTTGCAGTGGCGCTGGTACGGTTCGCCGTTCCGCTCTGGTTACGGCACCGCTGACGAGCTGTTTGCGGTCGCGAACATCGGCGCCAATGCCTCGCGCTACTTTTGGTGGACGCTTTCCACTTCGCCCGCGCTACTGATGGCGCCGGTCGGCCTCGCGCTGGCATGGCGCACCGCATCGGCGAAGGCGCTGGCCGCATTCGCAACATTGGTGGTTGCCGCGTATCTTGTCTACGCGGTGTTTGACGTGTGGTCGTACTTGCGATTCCTTCTGCCGGCCCTCGCCATTGCCGCGGCGTTCACCGGCGCCGCCATCATAGTCGGCCTCAACCGCTTGCCAACTCGGTTCCGAGTGATTGGAGCTTTGGCCGTGGCTCTTGGACTGACGGCCCATGGCGTGTCCCAGGCGCGAGCGCTCGACACGTTTCGCCTGGCCGATCAGCAACGCCGTGTCACTCAGGTGGCCGGGTTCCTCGCCGCCTCGCTTCCCGTCGATGCCGTGATCGTTGCCGGCGAGCAGAGCGGTTCGCTCCGCTACTACACCGGCCGATCGATCCTGCGGTGGGATGCCGCGTCTCCGGAAGCACTGTCAGCGGCGATCGAGGCTGTGAACGAGGCTGGCCGTCCGGTGGTGGTGGCGCTCGATGCCTGGGAGCACGAGCCATTCCGCGCGCGGCACGGTGGTCTGCCGGCGCTGTCACTCGAATGGCCGCCTGCGTTCGAGGCCGGCACCTCGCATCGAACGCGAGTCTGGCGGTTGAGCGATCGCGATCGCTTTCTAAGCGGCGAATCGATACCAACGGTCAGGCAACCGTGAAGAAACGTGATCTCGTCTTTCTGGCCGTTATTCTCTGCGTCGCGGCAGCCCTTCGTCTGTGGGCTCCTTGGGACGATGTGTTGGGGTCGGCGCGGGTGAATTTCCTTGAGACCGACGCCTGGTATCACGTTCGGATCGCCGAGAATCAGGTCCGTAACTTTCCGCACCGCGTCACGGTGGATCCGTACGCCGCGCCCAACGGCCAGTACGTCGCCGTGGCACCGCTGCTCGACGTGATCGTGTCGACGGTGGTCGTGGCGACGCAGGGTACCGCGGCATCGACGCAGTACATCGAGCGCGTCGCGGCCCTCGTGCCGGCGGTGATCGGCGTGCTGGCGGTGGCCGCGGTCTGGGCGCTCGGCACGCTCGCGTTCGATCGCCGGGCCGGCTTGATCGCGGGATTGCTGGCTGCCGTGTTGCCCGGTCACTTTCTCGATCGCACGCTCGTCGGCTTCGTCGATCACCACGCCCTCGAAGTGCTGCTGTCGTTCGCGACACTAGCGTCGATGATTTGGGCGATGCGCCCCGATCCCCGCTCCCTGATCCCCGATCCCCGTTCCCTGATCCCCGCCTTGGCCGCAGGTGTTTGTCTGGGCCTGTATCTCCTCGCGTGGAGCAGTGGCGCCTACTTCGTGGCGATCCTTGCGGGTTGGATAGTGCTGGTGCCGCTAGTTGGCGCGTCACGCATCCTGATCGCCTCGGCGGCTCGTGCCTCCGGGATTACCGCCTTCACCGCGCTCGTGATCGTGGTCGGACTGCAGGACCCCGCCCTCTTTCGCTACAACACCCAACTCGCGTCGTTGGGTGCGTTGTTAGTCGTGTCGGCACTCGTTTGGTGGCTGGCTGGTCGATCAAAATCCAGTGGGCTTTCTGCGTCATTTGTGGCTTTGATATTTCTTTTGGTGGCATCGGTGACTGCCTTGGCGGCATCGGTGTTGGCGCCAGAACTCGTCAGGCAGATCACCATCGACGTCGCGCGCTTCCGTCCCGACCCGACGCGCATGGCCGTGCTCGAAGCGCGACCGCTGTTCCTGTACACCGGCAACTGGGAGTGGATGCAGCCGTGGACCTTCTTCCGCAGCGGCTTCTATGTTGGACTGCTCGCCGTCCTGCTCCTTGCGGTCAGTACTTGGAAATCTGGTCGTCTCGATCACCTGCTGATCGTGATCTTCACGCTGACGAATTACCTCGCAACGGTCGGGCAGAACCGCTTTGGCTATTACCTGGTACCGGCGTCGGCGGTGGTGGCGGGTTGGCTGTGCGTGCGCGTGCTCGACTGGGGCGGCGTGCCCCACGCCGGCAATCCGCGGACCACCGTCAAGCGCTGGCTGCCGTTGCAGCGCGAGGTGGCCGTCGCGCTGGTGGCCGGCATCGCGGTGGCGCCCAACCTCGTTCCGGCGGCGCTCACCACGACGCGGGCTGGCGGCATGCCCGAGTACTGGGCGGCGACCATGGAGTGGTTTCGCACTACGACGCCAGAGCCCTTCGACGCACCTGGCTACTACTACGCTCGTTACGGCTCCGCCAATCCGCTGGCGAAGTACACGGTGATGAACTGGTGGGACCAGGGGTACTGGCTCATTCAAGCGGCGCATCGCGTGCCGGTATCGAACCCCACGCAGGGCGGCGCCCCGGCCGCGGCCGCATTCCTGACCGCCACGGATGAACAGGCCGCGCTGGCGATCCTGAAGGCCGACCGCGCTCGCTACGTGGTCGTGGATTGGGAGTTGCCCTTCCGTGATGCCGGCAACGGCGCGCTGGCCGGCCGCTTCCAGAACCTGGCCGATTGGGCCGGCATTCCGACCTCGCGGTTCTATTCCCTCTGCTACACGCGCGAGCGCGACACCGACCCCTGGACCCCAAGCTGGATCTACACCGAGGCCTACTACCAGACCATGGCGTATCGATTGATGGTGCTGGGTGGCACGGGCACCGCCGCCGCGAACAACACGTGGGTGCTGCGGAAACAGCAGCGGCTCGACACCACCGGCCGCGAGTTCTGCGAGGTGTCGAACGCGCAGTCGTATTCGTCCGCGGACGAAGCCAAACGCGTGGCGGCCAGCCGCGGGCCCGAGTTTGTCGCCGTCGGCCGCACGCCGTGGCAGCCGGCCTTCCCGGTCGCGAGCGTCACGGGCCTGCGCCTGGTGCAGGAGTTCCGCGAGGCCCAGCAGAAGCCGAATGAGACGCCGATGGTGCGCGTGTTCGAGGTGATCGAACCCTGATGTGGTGATCTTGTGATTTGGTGATCTCGCGATTTGACAGCCAAGTCACGAGATCGCCACGTCACCAAATCTCCAGATCCGCTACTCAGCGCGATGCCGTGCCTCTAAAAAGCGAGCGGATCGATGGCCGGCAGGGTGGGACAATGTTGTCGAAGCCCGGCCCAGGTCGGAGAGGATGGCCATGCCCCAACTAGACTCAGATCCGGCCTGAAATGTTTCAGAGCTCAGATGTGGCGTCCGCCTTTAGGCGGACCATGCGGCCGCTTCAATGTGGCGTCCGGCTTCTTGACCGCCGTAGCCTTAGCGGAGGTGGTCAGCCGGACCGTGCCCTGCGATACGATGACACCTCCGCATGATTACCGGCACTCTCAAATCACAAGTTGACGCCATCTGGGACGCCTTCTGGTCCGGCGGCATCGCCAACCCGATCGAGGTCATCGAGCAGCTCACCTATCTCCTGTTCTTGAAAAGACTCGACGAGCTCCAAGGCCGGGAAGACGATGGACCTGGGTCCCGTACCCGAGAGTGCCTTCCAGTTGATCAATCGGCTCGCCGATCCAGAAGAGGCGGACGATCCGGTTCGCAAGTCGGCATTAGAAGTGCTCAAGGTCCACAAAGGCATGCTGCAGTCGTATGCCGTGATTCAGTCCAGGAAGAAGCCGGATCTCGACGTATTTTCAGATTCGGAGATCGACGTGCTGCGGAATGTCGTGGCCGACTACGGTTCGCGCAAGGCCCGCGAGTTGGTCGACCTCACTCACCAGCCTGCGGCATACAAGCGGGCGGACGCGAGCCGGTCGCCGGGCAGCAGCGTCGAGCTTCCGTACGAGTATTTCTTCGATGATGCGCCCGCCAGTTCCGATGGCGCTCGCGCGCTTGCGGATGATGCGCAGGCCGAACGCGCCTTTGCGGAGGCGCTCGCGGCCGCCGGTCGGAGTGCGCTTACGGGTGCTGGCGCGGGCTCGTCAGTTCGTCACTAATTCAATGCCAGACTGGAGGCCGGGCTCGGTTGGCTAGGTGTGTTTCTTGGGCGCGCGGCAAACGTTGTGGTCAGGGTCCCACCAGAGAACATTGAACACCTCGTTCTCCATGACACCGAACACCCGCTCGGCTCCGCTCAGTCGAAGGGAAACAACTTCATCCGAGTCCTTGAATGGCGTCTTGCCCAACGCCTTCCGCGCAGACGGCACGAGTTTGGTGACGGAGATCGCATGGTTGCGATGCCGGTCTCTGACCAGGATCTCCCGCCAAGTCAGTCGTTCGAAGTCCACCAGCTTGAGGTGCACGTCGTTGAGCTTGTCTCCGTCAAGCAGATGCCAGCCGCAATCGTCCGGCTCACGCATGTGCATGTTGCCCAGGCGCCAGACTGGTTTCTTCCCGAAGTAGGCCTCTGGATCCGCCCCTAGTTTCGGTTCGTTTTTGGTGTAGACGCGGTCCGCTGTTCGTGGCTTGAAAAACACGGCGACATCGCGAATCAGAGACTGGAATAGTATTCAGCCATCGCCGCCGTCGTAATCTCGTTCTGCGTTTGCTGACCAGGCAGTGCGCCCCGACGTGCCTTGATCCAAGGGTCTTCCTGGTGCGTCAGATTGCTGAGCCATTGTGAAGTCTTGGTGCCGTAGAACTTCAACACGGCGTCGACGGCCCGACGCTCGCGCGCATCAAGGCTGCCAGCGTCGCCGCGGGTCCAATTCGTCACTTCGTACTTGCCCCGATGGTACTGGTAGATCTCGGGCACGACCGGTCCATTCACCCACGCCTCTATACGCGCCTTGAAGAGCGGCTTGTCGTTCCAGACCAGGCTCCACGCCTGCGAGTAATAGAGGAGCTTCTGTAGCTTCATCGCCGTGATCGGCGACTTCTTGGAGAGGACGTAAGCCGCAACATCGTGAACCGCCGCCATGACTACCCCTCCCCACGAAGTGTGTCGGAATAACTCCTACTTCCAGTACTAGCATCGTCGGGCTGGGCCCGCCTGACCACGACCCAGGCCTCGTAACACTTGTCAGACGACGACGGAGGCGGGTAAGGTGCAGCTACCCGATGAGCCACTTCGCCTTCCTCCAGCCCGAATGGCCTGCGCTGTTCGAGGCCGCGTCGAAGGCCGAAGCGCTGGCCCTGCCGGATCCGCGGACGTCTTGCTTCTACGCCCGGCGCTCACTTGAACTGGCGGTCGACTGGGTCTACACCCACGATTCGTCGCTCACGACCCCATACCAAACGCACCTCAGCGCGCTCATCCACGAACCGACCTTCAAGCGCGCCGCCGGTGACGCCGTGTTCAACAAGGCGCGCGTCATCACCAAGCTTGGCAACGAAGCGGTCCATAGCGCGTAGCCGGTTCATCAGCTCGATGCGGTTGCTGCCGTGCGCGAGTTGTTTCATGTGGGTTACTGGCTCGCCCACACCTACGCCAGGCGCGCGAAGCCAGCGAGCGGCCTTACCTTCGACCAGGCCAGTTTGGCGAAGTCATCGGCCGTGCCTGCACAGACCTTTGCGCAGATTCAGTCATTCGAGGCCAAGGTCAGCGAGGGCAGCGCGGCCTTGGCAGCCTTGCAGGCCGACAAGGGAGCGCTGGACGAAGAGCTCAAGCGTCTGCGCGATGAGATTGCCGCCATCAAAAAGGCCAACCAGGCGCAACCCGACGCGCACGACTATTCAGAGGCCCAGACGCGAGACCTCTTCATCGATCTGCTGCTGAAGGAAGCCGGCTGGCCACTCGATCAGGCTCGCGATCGCGAGTTCGAAGTTGCCGGCATGCCCAACAGTGGTGGTCAGGGCTTCGTCGACTACGTGCTGTGGGGAGACGACGGCAAGCCGCTGGGGTTGGTGGAGGCCAAGCGCACGGGTCGCGATTCGCGCATTGGTCAGCAGCAGGCCAAGCTCTACGCCGATTGCCTGGATCGGCAGTTCGGACAGCGGCCGGCCATCTTCTACTCGAACGGCTACGAGCACTGGCTCTGGGACGATGGGATGTATCCGCCGCGGCAGGTGCAGGGGTTCTACAAGAAGGCGGAACTGGAGCTGCTGATCCAGCGTCGCACCAGCCGCCGCTCACTCGCCGATGCCCCCATCGACACCGCCATCGTCGAACGCTTTTACCAGTCACGCGCCCCATCAAGAGGGTCGGGGAGGCGTTCGAGCGGGAAAAGGGGCGCAAGGCGCTGCTGGTGATGGCCATGGGTTCGGGGAAGACCCGCACCGTGATTGCGCTGGTCAAGCAATTGATGGAGCGCAACTGGGCCAAGCGCGTGCTGTTCCTGGCCGACCGAGTGGCGCTAGTCAACCAGGCCGTGAACGCCTTCAAGCTCCACCTACCCGACTCATCGCCCGTGAACCTGGTGACCGATCGGCACGCGCAGGGCCGTGTCTACGTCGCGACCTACCCGACCATCATGGGCTTGATCGACAAGGCCCAAGACGAGGAACGCCGTTTTGGTGTTGGTCATTTCGACCTGATCATCATCGACGAGGCCCACCGCTCGGTCTTCCAGAAGTACCGCGCGATCTTCGACTACTTCGACTCGCTGCTGGTGGGACTGACCGCCACACCCAAAGACGAGGTCGACAGGAACACTTACGGATTGTTCGAGCTTGAGAGCGGTGTGCCGACCGACGCCTACCCGCTTGATGAGGCGGTGAAGGACAAGTTCCTCGTGCCTCCCAAGGCGGTGTCGGTGCCCTTGAAGTTCCAGCGAGAAGGGATCAAATACGACGACCTGCCGGAGGAGGAAAAAGACCAGTGGGACCAGCTTGATTGGGAGGAAGAGGACGGCCGGCCTCGCGAGGTTGATCCGGGCGCGCTGAACAAGTGGCTGTTCAATGCCGACACTGTCGACAAGGCGCTGGCCCACTTGATGACTCGTGGCCTGAAAGTGGCGGGCGGCGATCGGCTGGGTAAGACCATCGTCTTCGCCAAGAACCACGATCACGCCATGTTCATCGCCGAACGGTTCGACCAGAACTACCCGAAGCTTCGCGGCGATTTCGCTCGAGTCATCGATTTCAAGGTGACATACGCGCAAAGCCTGATCGACGACTTCTCGAAACCGGCGAAGGGCCCGCACATTGCCATTTCGGTGGACATGCTCGACACCGGCATCGATGTGCCGGAAGTGGTCAACCTGGTCTTCTTCAAGTTGGTCCGGTCGAAGACCAAGTTCTGGCAGATGATCGGCCGCGGCACACGCCTTTGCCCCGACCTGTTTGGCCCTGGCCAGCACAAGCAGTTCTTCTACATCTTCGACTTCTGCCAGAATCTCAAGTTCTTCAGCGCCAATCCGGAGGTTACCGACGGCGCCAGTGCCGAGTCGATCGGCAAGCGGACGTTCACCTCCCGTCTCGACCTGCTCGGCGAACTGGACCTTCGCCTGCCCGCGGTGTCGCCGTTTCAGTTGGGTGAGACCAAGGCTCGCTTCGGCGATGCGTCAACCGACGACCACGTGCGCCAGGATGTCTCGGACTTGCTGCACCGCGAAGTGGCCAGCATGAACGTAGACAACTTCGTTGTCCGCGCTCGGCGGCGGGTGGTCGAGAAGTATGCGAAGCCCGAGGCATGGGTCATTCTGCCCCCGGCGGCGCGGCACGAACTGGCCACCGAGGTGGCCGGACTGCCGTCACAACTCGAACCAGAGGCCGAGGAGTCGAAGCGTTTCGACCTGTTGCTCTTGCGCCTGCAGCTGGCGAGGCTGCGCGCCGAGCCCGGCTTCACGCGGCTCCGGGATCAGGTGAAGACGCTCGCCGGTCTATTGGAGGAGAGCGCGACCATTCCGATGATTCGTGAGCGGCTGGAGTTGATTCAAGAGATTCAGCACGACGAGTGGTGGCAGGACGTCACGGTGCCGATGCTCGAGCGTGTGCGCGTTGGTTTGCGGGCGCTCATGACGTTGATCGAGAAGCGCCAGCGCAAGCCGATTTACACGAATTTCGAAGACGAGATCGGCGCCGAATCCCAGGTCGGGCTCCCGGGTTTAGCGACGCCAGGCGCAGACCTTGAACGTTTTCGCGCTAAAGCGCGGGCGTACTTGCGCGCCCACCAGGATCACCCGGTGATTGCCAAGTTGCGCCACAACCAGCTGCTGACCAAGAGGGACCTGACCGCCCTCGAGCAGATTCTTACCGAGAGCGGCGCCGGCGGCATTGATCAGATCCAGATGACAGCCTCTGAATCCCAGTAGCTCGGGTTGTTTGTTCGATCGCTCGTGAGTCTTGATCGCGAGGCCGCCACGCGCGCCATGACCGGGTTCTTGTCCGACCACTCACTTGGGCCCAATCAGATCGAGTTCGTGAAACTGGTGATCGATTATCTGACCGAGCATGGCGTCATGTCCCCGGCGCTGCTCTATGAAACGCCGTTCATCGACTTTCACCATGCCGGGCCGAATGGGTTGTTTCCGCCCGCCAGGGTCGATGAGCTGACGGCCGTGCTCGAGCATGTTCGGGCGATGGCTACTGCCGCCTGACGACGGATAATAGAAGCTTGAGCCGCCTCTCCTCTTTTCAGCGCCTAGCCCTGTGGACGACAGCGACCACCTATCTCCTGATCCTGGTTGGTGGCCTCGTGCGCGCCTCGGGGGCAGGATTGGGTTGCCCGGACTGGCCGCGGTGCTTCGGCGGCTGGGTGCCGCCCATCTCGGCGGCCGACCTGCCGCCGCGGTTCGATCCATCGCAGTTCAACCCGACCTTGATGTGGACCGAGTACCTCAATCGCCTGCTCGGCATGGCGGTCGGCTTTCTGATCCTGACGACCGCCGTTTTGGCGTGGCGCCATCATCGCCGCGACCCGCGGATCGTGTGGACGACGATCGCCGCGTTGCTACTGACTGGATTTCAGGGATGGCTTGGCGGCCGGGTCGTCGCGCACGAACTGGCGGCGTGGATCGTGACCGTCCACCTGATCGTCGCGCTCGTGATTGTGCAGATGCTGCTGTATGTAACTGTGGCAGCGTGGGACGTTCGAAGAGCGACGGCTTCAGCCGTCGCTAGCGCTGGTTCAGCGAGGGCTAAAGCCCCTGCTCTCCGAGCGTCTATCGTCGTGCTAATCGGGCTGACGCTGATCCAGATCGCGCTCGGCACGCAGGTGCGTGGTGGGGTCGATGCGGCGCTTGACGCCGGTGTGGCGCGCGAAGCGGCCCTGGCCACTGTCGGCACGCTCGATTTCCTCCACCGCGATGCCGCGTTCGTGACGTTGCTGGGTGCGATCCTGTTGACGTTCTGGCTGGTGACCAAGGGAAGTGGTCTGCTGATCCGCTGGTCGTGGGCGGTGTTGGGCCTCGCGGTCCTGCAGGTTGCGGTTGGTGTGGTGATGGCGTACGTTTCTCTGTTACCAGCAGCCCAGGTTGGGCATCTAACCTTGGCGAGCCTGTTACTCGGTGCGGAAACGGTGTTGTTACTCCTGAGCTGGAGAGAATCGGCATGAAGCTGCTGCCCATTGTCGCGCTCGCCGTCGCGCTTGTTGCCGCCCTGTCGGCAAGCTGCTCCCGTCAGCCTGCGCCCGCTCCCGCGCCCACCAACCAATCCGCGCACGACGAGCATGGCGCCGCCGCGCCGGCGGGAGGTCCGCGCACGAAGCTGCTCGGCAACCTCGGTTCGTATCACCGCGCCATCAAGACCACCCGTCCCGAGGCGCAGCAATTCTTCGACGAGGGGCTCGCGCTGCTGTACGGCTTCAATCACGAGGAGTCCTTCAAGTCGTTCGAGCGTGCAGCGACGCTCGATCCCGCGTCGCCCATGCCGCACTGGGGCATGTCACTGGCACTGGGTACCAACATCAACGACGTCGCGCCAGCAGAGCGGCTCATGCAGGGCTACGCGCATCTCGCCGAGGCCGAAAAGCGCACGGCCGCCGGCACCGACGTGGAGCAGGGACTGGTCGCGGCGCTGGGCAAGCGCTATGTGGACACACCTAAAGGAGTGTCCCCACAAGATGTGGCCAGCGATCAGGGCGTTCGCGAGCAGGCGTATTCAAAGGCCATGGGCGAGCTGTCGAAGCGGTTCCCGGACGACCTTGACGTGGCGACGCTGTCTGCGGAAAGCATGATGAACTTGCGGCCGTGGCGTCTCTACACCAAGGACGGCACGCCCGAGCCCGGCACCGAGCAGATCGTCGCGACCCTCGAAGGCGTGATGCAGCGCAACCCGCAACATCCCGGCGCGAATCATTACTACATTCACGCCGTGGAAGCGTCGACGAAACCGGAGCGCGCCACCGCGTCGGCGGGTCGGCTCGAGACGCTCGTACCCGGCGCCGGACACCTGGTACACATGCCCGCGCACATCTACATTCGCACCGGTCAATACGCGAAGTCGGCCAAGAGCAATGCCGATGCGGCGGCGGTGGACGAGAAGTATTTCAAGGCCACCGGCGTTAACGGCTTCTACGCGAGCATGTATTACGGACACAACCTGCAGTTCGAGTCCGCTGCCGCGATGTTCGCCGGCAACTTCGCGCAGGCCCGCGATGCCGCCCGCCGCACGGTCAAGCTCGCGGATCCGATCGCCGATCAAATGGCGATGCTCGAGCCCTTCGCCGCGCAGGAACTCGCGGTGCTGGTGCGGTTCGGGCAGTGGGCGTCGATTCTCGAGATCAAGGCGCCGGCGCCGACGCGCACTGTGCAGACATCGCTCTATCACTACGCGCGCGGAGCGGCCTTTGCCGGTAGCGGCAAGGTGGTTGAAGCAGAGGCGGCGCTCAAGTCATTGAAAGCCGCAGCCGCCAGGATTCCCCGCGACGCGATGGTCGGCGCCGCGAACACCGCGGTGGATGTGATCTTCGTCGCGGTCAACGACCTCACCGCCCGCGTTGCGGAAGCGAAAGGTGACGTGCCGGCCGCGATTAAGGCGTTTACCGAAGCAGTGGCCGCCGAAGACCACCTGGGTTACAACGAACCGCCCGACTGGCTGATGCCAGAACGCGAACGCCTGGGCGCCCTCCTGAACAAGTCGGGCCGGTTCGCCGACGCTGAGACAGTGTTCCGCGCCGACCTGCGGAAGAACGTCGGCAACCCGCGCGCGCTCTACGGGCTGTATCGCAGCCTCGTTCGGCAGAAGAAATACGCGGCCGAGGAGACCAAGGCCGCATTCGACAAGGCCTGGACCTCGGCGGATGTGAGACTGGGCGATGATCTGTATACTGCTCGCCAACCGTAACGGTCGCAGATGACACGGATAACACAGATGACACGGATAACACAGATGACATTATCGAAACGCATGGGCCTGTTGGTGTTGACTTTGATGGCCACCGCCGCCGCGGCGCAAGGGACCTACGACGAAGTGGGGCTCAAGGCGTTCCACGCCGAGCGCGAAAAGGCCCTGCTGGCCGACAACGGCTGGTTTACCGTCGCCGGCCTGCACTTCTTGAACCCGGGCGAGAACAAGTTCGGGTCTGACCCGCTCAACGACATCGTGCTCGAATTTGCCGATGTGCCGAAGCAGGCAGGAGTGATCACGATGGACGGCCGCGCCGTCACCATCAAGGCCGCCGACGGCCAGACGCTGACCTACAACGGCAAGCCGGTGAAGGAGGCGCCGCTCCGATTATCTGAAACGGGCCGGCCGGCGGATCTCATCACTTACAAGAACACGTCATTCTTCCTTCACTTCAGCGGGCCGCGACTCGCCATCCGCGTGCGCGATCAGAAAGCGCCGCTGCGAACGGGCTTCACCAGCCTCAAGTGGTACCAGGCCAATCCTGCGATGAAGGTCACCGGTACGTTCACGCCGCTGGCCGCGCCCAAGGTGGTGCAGGCGCCGACCATTCTCGGCGACCTCGAGCCGTTCACCGTGCCCGGCAACGTCGCGGTCACCATTGGCGGCAAGACCGCGAACATGGAAGCGTGGAAGTCGGGCGACCGCCTGTGGTTCGTGTTTCGCGACCTCACCAGCGCCGACAGCACCTACCCCTCGGCGCGCTTCCTCTACACCGACGCGCCCACCGCCGACGGCAAGGTGACGCTGGACTTCAACCGCGCGCAGAACCCGCCGTGCGCCTACAACCCGTGGACGACCTGCCCGTTGCCGCCGTCGGCCAACAAGCTCGCCGTCCGCATTGAAGCCGGCGAGAAGCGCTATCACGCGGAAGCGACGTCGAACGCGGCCGTGCTGAGGAAGTGATCGCTACAGGACTGGACCCGAGTTTTCTCGCGTACCTCTCCTTTACCTTCATTCTCGTCGTCACACCCGGATCGACGACAGCGGTGGTGGTGCGCAATACGCTCGAGGGCGGCCGGCGTGCCGGCTACGTCACCGCTTTCGGCGCGGCCTCCGCCAACACCATCATCGCCACGGCGTGCGGCCTTGGCCTCTCATTGTTGATTGCTTACTGGCCCGGATCGGTGGCTGCCATGCGAATTGGCGGCGCGGCGTTCTTGGCGTGGCTGGGCGTATCGAGTTTGTGGCGGGCATGGAGTCACGTAGACGGCGGGATTCGCATGTCGCTTGACCCAGAGGACGCGCCGCAACGATTCCATGCCGGTGCATACTTTGGTGACGGCCTCGCCATCAATCTGCTGAGCCCGGTCATCATCAGCTTCTATCTCTCGGTGGTGCCGACGTTTGTTCCCCTCGGCGCGTCACGCCTCTACTATCCGATGCTCGCCTCGTCACACGTCGGCCTGGCGTTGCTCTGCCACTCGGCGTGGGCAACCGGACTCGACGCCATGCGGCGGTGGTTCATCGCGCCGTGGACGAGACGCATGTTGCAGGCGGCGACGGGGCTCGCCCTGATCGGCCTGAGTGTCCGCGTGATCCTCTGAGGCGCTGCCTTGGCCTTGATCGAAACCCAACCCGAACTCATGGCGCGGTTCCTCCACGATGCCGCGCATTACCCTGGCGGCCATGCCGCCGGCGTCGTGCGCCCACGGACCGTGGACGACGTGTCGGAAATCTTGCGGCAAGCGGCGGCGCGTAAAGGGCCGCCCTGTTGGCACGTCCTGACCGTCGGAGCGCAATCGTCGCTTACCGGCGGAGCGACACCGTTCGGCGATATTGTGCTCAGCACCGAACGCCTGACGACACTGCAGATCGAAGGCGAACGAATCCGTGCCGGCGCCGGCGTTACGCTGCAGGCGATTGAGGACGCTCTCGCGGCGGTGGGCTGTTGGTTGCCGCCGGTGCCGACGTACTTGGGCGCGACCGCCGGCGGCGCGGTCGCCACCTGCGCCGCTGGAGCAGCCACCTTCAAGTACGGCACGATCCGGCAGTGGGTGGCCGGTATCACGGTGGTGCTCGCGAATGGCGACGTCCTCGAACTGAGGCGCGGCCAGCGACAGGCCGCCAGCCTGGTCGCGCTGCCCGCACTCCAGATGCCGGTGGTCCCGAAGTGTTCAGCCGGATACTTCATCGCACCGGACATGGACCTGGTTGACCTGTTCATCGGGTCTGAGGGCACGCTCGGCGTGATCGCCGAGGTGGTGTTTCGCACCGCCCCGCTGCCCGCCGCGCGGTGTCACGCACTCGTGCCAGTCGCCGACGAAGACACCGGCATTCGACTGGTGGCGGAGCTTCGCGCCGCCGCGCAGCAGACCTGGCGGACGCACGACGCCAACGGTATCGATGTCTCGGCCATCGAGCACCTCGACGCGCGTTCGATTGCGGTGATTCGAGAAGACGGCATCGACCGCAAGCTCGACATCACGCTGCCATCGGCTACGGGTATCGTCTTGCTGATCGAGCTGGAGCTGTCGCCTTCGGCCGCATCGGCCGATTTGTGGCAGCAACTGGAAACGGCTCGAGACGATGATGCCGCGGATTCGCCGTTGCGTCGCCTCTGCACGCTGCTCGATCGGCACGGCGCCCTCGAGGATGCCGAGATCGCGTTGCCGGATAATCGCGCCCGCGCGGCGGCGTTTACAGAGTTGCGCGAGGCCGTGCCCGCCGGCGTTAACCGCCGCGTTGCGCTGGCCCAGCAACAGATCGATCCGGGTATCTACAAGACGGCGGCCGACATGATTGTGCCGTTCGAACGCTTCGACGACATGATGCGCACGTGCCGGCGCCTGTTCGCGGAACGCGGCCTTGACCTGGCGGTGTGGGGCCACATTTCCGACGGTAACGTCCACCCGAACGTCATACCGAAAAGCGCCGATGACGTGACGAGAGGGCAGGCGGCGATTCTTGCGCTCGGTGATGCGGTGATCGCGATGGGGGGCAGCCCGCTCGCCGAACACGGCGTGGGCCGCAACCAGGTCAAGCAGGAATTGTTGCGGCGACTGTATGGATCAACGGGCATCGACGCCATGCGCGATCTCAAGCTCAGCCTTGATCCACACGCCGTACTCGCGCCCGGAGTGGTGTTCCCGTGACAATCACCAGGTGTTAGATGAAGTGCAGGCTGCGGTGGCAGCCCGGCCTGCCGAGAGCCCCCTCCTTGGTGACGACATCACCGACGAGGATGCCTGTCGCGCGATCACCGCCGGCATCAGCGTGCTGGTGGGACTGCGGCCGACCTCAGCCACGCACAAGCTCAACGGTATCGCCGATGTCGATCATTTCTTGAGATGGTTGGCAGCCAGAGGGTAAGGTCAGACAGACCTGCCGATGAATTCTAAAGAGCTGGCGTCCGTGCTCGGTGACTCGCTTCGCGACACGCGGCTGATCGTGGTCGCGAATCGCGAGCCGTACATCCATGTGAGAAAAACGCAGCCGGCCAAGGGTGTGTGGAACTGGCTGCGCGGTCGACATGAAGCCAGCGGCGTCGAATGGACGAGACCGGCGAGCGGCTTGGTGACCGCGCTCGACCCGGTGATGCGCGCGTGCGGCGGCTCTTGGATCGCGCACGGCAGTGGGGACGCCGATCGCGAAACCGCCGACGATCGGGGCCGCCGCAAGGTGCCGCCAGATCGTCCGTCGTACACGCTGCGTCGCGTCTGGCTGAGCCCCGAAGAAGAGCAGGGCTACTACTATGGCCTCGCCAATAACGCGTTGTGGCCGCTGTGCCACATCGCGTACGCCCGGCCGGTGTTCGATGAGTCCGACTGGCAGCAGTAGGTGCGCGTGAACCGGCGGTTCGCGGACGCGGTGATCGAGGAGGTGGGGAACACCCGCGCCGTGGTGTTCGTGCAGGACTACCACTTCGCGCTGTTGCCGCGATTCGTGAAAGAGGCGCGGCCCGATGTCACGGTGTGCCAGTTCTGGCACATCCCGTGGCCCAATCGCGAAGCCTTCCGCGTGTGCCCGTGGGGCCAGGAAATTCTGCACGGCCTGCTGGGTCACGACCTGCTCAGCTTTCACGAGCAGTATCACTGCCACAACTTTCTCGACACCGTCGATCGCGCGCTCGAGTCGCGGGTGGACTACGAGCACTTCGCGGTGTGGCGTGGAGGCCGTCCGACGTTCGTGAAGCCGTTCCCGATCAGTATCGATCCCACACTCTGGAAGGGGCCGGTAAAGGCGAACGACCAGGTGGCCGAGGTGAAGGCGGTGCGAGAGCAGCTCGGGTTGAAAGAGGAGCGCTTGATCTGTGGCGTCGATCGCCTTGATTACACCAAGGGCATTCCCGACCGCCTCAAGGCGTTCGGGCGGCTGCTCGATCGGCATCCCGAGTGGCGCGGTCGCGTCAGCATGCTGCAGGTCGGCGCGCCAAGCCGCGAGCACCTGACCCGCTACCAGGCGCTGATGGCCGAAGTCGAGGCGAGCGTGGAGGCGGTGAACAGCAAGTTCAAGACCGATGACTGACTGACGCCTTCATTGGCAGAATCAACAGCTCGCTCGGTGCGGCGCCGACCATGACGTTCGACCGTGACCTGGCGCCGCTGTCCAGCTTCAGAGTGCTGCACACCGCCAAGCGCTCCCGGTGACGCGGTGTCGCAACTGGCCAGTCCTTGGTCACCAGCACGGCGCCGGGCGTCCTCGCTTGGTGATGACCACTGGCGACTTGGTTCGCTCGACCTCGTCCAGGGTCTTGAGGCAGACGTCCTTGAACCTGCCCGCGGCCATGGTCTTCATCGTGGCAATATAGCCATGGCCACATGGCCATGGTAATGCGGCGGAGGCGGGCTGTCGGTTGACTCGGAGGTCATGGGTCTCGGCAATGGCCACGCGACCATCCTTGGTTAAGGGTTATTCCGCGCGTTTCTTTGCTTCTTCAGGTGTCGGCCGCCACAGCACGAGCACCTTGCCGACGCGGTGCACCGACGCTGAATCGGTGCCAGCGCAGATCTCGTCGCACATGGTGTTGCGGGTTTCCCGGTCGGCGCCCAGAATCTTCACCTTGATGAGTTCGTGAGCCGTCAGCGCATGAACGATCTCCGCGATCACAGCAGGTGTCACCCCGCCGTGCCCCACCATCACCTTCGGTTCGAGCGCGTGAGCGCGGGCTTTTAGATGGGAGCGCTCGCGAGGCGTCAGGGACACAGGCATCAAGGGATTGTACTTCGCTGCCCCGGCCAGATGTCCCGTCCCGTGGGTTACTGCCCTGTCAGCGTCAGGTGGCCGATGTGATGCCGACCGTGCCAAGCATATAACTGCAGAAACCAATCGAGCGTCACCGGGCCATGCTCGGGGTGGATCGCGGCGCGCGCGAAATCTGCCTCCGTCATCGCTTCGAGCATGCAGTGCCAGCGATGATGCAGGCCGCTGAGGATCTGCACCGACACGGTGGGATCCTCGGTGGTGGAATCGGCGAGCTTCGCCCACTCGGCCTCTTGGTAAGGCTTGATGGTGGGCTTATCCTCCGTCAGCGTCAGGCGGAACCGCAC
>SHUG01000027.1 GCA_009694735.1 Acidobacteriota bacterium
GCCGGCGCCGTCGACTTTCCGGCCATCGTCGCGGCGCTGCAGCGGAGGCAGTACGACGGTTGGGCCGTGGTCGAGCAAGACGTCTTCCCGGGATACGGCACACCACAGGAGAGCGCCAGGCGAAGCCGGGCGTATCTGCGGAACCTCGGACTATGATCACCGCCATGACCAGCGGCGCGCCATGGAAGAGCCCGCTTCATCAGATGACACAGACCACGGCGACGTGCCTGTGGAACGACTCCGCGGATCTCGACGAACTGCGGTTTTCCCTCGAACACGGCGGCGTCGGCGCCACCTGCAATCCGGTCATCGCCTATACCGTGCTCAAGGCCAGGATGTCGGAGTGGCGTCCCCGGATCGAGGCGTTGATTCGGGAGCTGCCGGCGGCAACCGAAGAGCAGATCGGTTGGGCCGTCGTCGAGCGCCTGTCCGTCGACGCGGCGGCACTGCTGCTGCCGGCGTTCGCTGCGCACAAGGGACGAAACGGCCGTCTGTCGATCCAAACGGACCCGAAGCACTACCGCGACGCCGATGCCATCCTCGCGCAGGCGCGGCACTTCGATCGACTGGCGCCTAACATGATCGTCAAGATTCCGGCGACCCGTGCAGGCATCCTGGCCATCGAAACCGCTACCGCGATCGGCATCAGCATCAACGCCACGGTCTCGTTCACCCTGTCGCAATGCGTAGCCGTGGCCGAGGCGGTCGAGCGCGGCCTGACCCGCCGCGAACGCGAGGGCCACGATGTCTCGGGCATGGGACCGGTCTGCACCATCATGGTCGGCCGGCTGGACGATTGGCTCAAGTTCGTGATGGAGAAACAGGGCATCGTCACTGACCCTGGCCATCTCGAGTGGGCCGGCGTCGCCGTCTTCAAGAAGACGTATCGGCTGTTTCGAGAGCGCGGCTACCGCGTCCGGCTGCTCTCGGCCGCCTTCCGCAACCACATGCATTGGAGCGAACTGATCGGCGGCGATGTGGTGATTTCGCCGCCAGCGTCGTGGCAGCGGCGGTTGGCCGCCAGTGACATTGAGGTGTGCTCGCGAATCGAGACGCCGGTCGAGCCACGGATCGTCAACGACCTGCATGGTCGCTTCGCCGACTTCCGGCGCGCCTACGACGAACAGGGCCTCGCGGTCGGCGACTTCGACGAGTTCGCGCCCACCCGCCGGACGTTGCGCCAGTTTCTGGCCGCCACCGCCGACCTCAATCAACTGGTCCGCGACATCATGGTTGCCAATCCGGACTCCCAATGACGCGACTGACCATGGCGCAGGCGCTGGTGCGGTTTCTGAGCGTGCAGTTCAGCGAGCGAGACGGACGGCGGCAGCCGTTCTTCGCCGGCGTGTTCGGAATCTTCGGTCACGGCAACGTCGCCGGCGTCGGCCAGGCGCTCGATCAGATGAGCGACCGCCTGCGCTACTACCAATGCCGCAACGAACAGGCGATGGTCCACACCGCCGCCGCGTTCGCCAAGATGTCGAACCGGCTGCGAACGCTGGCTTGTACCACGTCGATTGGTCCGGGTGCGACCAACCTGGTGACCGGGGCCGCCGGCGCCACCATCAATCGCCTGCCGGTGCTGCTGCTGCCCGGCGACATCTTCGCCAACCGTGCGCCGGCCCCCGTGCTGCAGCAACTGGAATCGGGCCAGACCCAGGACGTCTCGGTGAACGACTGCCTGCGCCCGGTCTCCCGCTATTGGGATCGAATTTACCGGCCTGAGCAGCTGCTCGGCGCGCTGCCCGACGCCATGCGCGTGCTGACCTCGCCCGCCGACACCGGCGCCGTGACGCTGGCGCTGCCCGAGGACACGCAGACGGAAGCCTTTGATTATCCCGACGCGTTCTTTGATGAGCGGGTGTGGACCATCGCCCGCCCGCGCGGCGACGCCGGCGCCATCGCCCGCGCGGCCGACGCGATCCGATCGAGCACCACGCCGTTGATCATCGCGGGCGGCGGCGTGCTCTACAGCGAAGCCGCGGACGCCTTGCGGCGCTTCGCCGAAATGACCGGCATCGGCGTCGCTGAAACCCAAGCCGGCAAGAGCGCGATGCCATGGGATCACCCGTTGGCCGTCGGCGGGATCGGCGTGACGGGCACCTCGACGGCGAACCGGCTCGCGCGCGCCGCCGACCTGGTGATCGCCATTGGCACGCGCCTGAGCGACTTCACGACCATGTCGAACAGCGCGTTCGCGCATCCGCAAGTGCGGTTCATCGGCATCAACGTGTGCGAGCTGGACGCCTTCAAGCACGCGGCTCTTCCCGTGGTGGCCGACGCCCGCCAGGCGATCGAGGAGCTCACCGTGCTGTTGGCGGGACACTCGACGACCGCTGAGTATCGCGCCACGCTCGACGCTGGCCGGCGGGACTGGAATGCGGAGGTCGATCGGGTGTATGGGCAGCGCACGGCGTCGCCATTCGCGCAGGGTGAAGTTGTCGGCGCCGTCAACCAATTTGCGCGACCCCAGGACGTGGTGGTCGGCGCGGCCGGCAGCGTCCCCGGCGATCTGCACAAGTTGTGGCGCGCGACCCGGCCGAACACCTATCACCTCGAGTATGGCTATTCGTGCATGGGCTACGAGATTGCCGGCGGTCTGGGCGTGAAGATGGCCGATCCGTCGCGCGAGGTGTTCGTGATGGTCGGCGACGGGTCGTACCTGATGATGGCTCAGGAGATCGTCACGTCGGTGCAGGAAGGGTTCAAGCTGATCATCGTGCTGCTCGACAGCCACGGCTACGCCAGCATCGGCGCGCTGTCGCAATCGATCGGGTCGGGAGGTTTCGGCACGCAGTTCACATACCAGGTTCCAGTCGACTTGGCGGCCAACGCCGCCTCCCTTGGCGCGGTGGTCTACCGGGTGACCGACCGGGCGACGCTCGACGCGGCGTTGATAGCTGCGCGCGCGGCCGATCGCACTGCCGTGATTTACGTCCAGGTCGACCGCAGCAAGGGGGTGCCGGGCTATGAATCGTGGTGGGACGTGCCGGTCGCGGAGGTGTCGGAACAGCCAACCGTCCGCGCGGCGCGGGCAAGGTGGGAAGAAGGCAGGAAGAGACAGCGCCGCGGTGACCACGCGGAATGACCGTCGTGGGCTCGACCGCGGGCCCACGGCGGCCTCTCGACGGCCCCTCCAGTCCCTGCTAAACTTCCTTATGGCATCGAGCACCGCGGCTTCGCGCCACCTTGACGTCCGCATCGTCGTTCACGATGCCGACGTCGAGATGTCTGAAGACCAGCTCCAGCACCTTCAGGAAGACCTGCGTGCTGTCGCCGCCGCGCGACTGTACGCGAATCGGCAGGTATCCATCGGCAAGGCCGCCGAGCTATGCGACCTCACCGTGACCGAGTTGGTCGAAAAGCTCGCCGAATGGCACATCCCAGTGATTCAGTACCCGATGGACCAGCTCCGGCATGACCTCGCGGACTGGTGACGTTGTTGTCTGCGACGCGAGTCCCCTCATCGTTCTGGCCCGCGTCGAGCACCTTCACCTCCTGCGACAGCTATTCGGCCGCGTCCTGGTTCCGCCGGCGGTGTGGTCGGAGGTTACGCATCGTCCGCACGCACCGGGCGCGGCCGCCGTCGCGCGCGCCGAGTGGATCCAGGTGCGGGCGCCGAGCGTTGTGCCGACAAGCAAGCTCGGACTCGGTGAACGCGAGGCGATGGGGCTCGCCGCGGAGCTTCACGCCCTGCTCATCGTGGACGACGGCCTGGCGCGCGCGGCGGCACTGGCCATGGGCATCACGATTACCGGCACCTTGGGTATCCTCAGGCGAGCGAAACACGAGGGGTTGCTGGTGGCCGTTGGGCCGATTCTCGATCGGATGCAGGCCAACGGGCTTCGTGTGGCCGAACCGCTTGTCCACGCGTTCCTCCGCGAACTCGGCGAGTAGGGGTCGCGGCTGGACAAGGCCTCGAGCTCGAGAACTGGACACTGCCGCCGCGCCGACGAAGGTGACGACCCAGCGCGCATCGGGTGATCTTGTATGGGCCAGTTGCCTCTCCGATCGTAGCAGCAGACGACTCGGGCGGTAATAATAGTGAGTGGTGCCACGCCTTCGTTTCGCTCCCTCCCCCACCGGCTACCTCCACGTTGGCGGCGCTCGCACGGCTCTCTTCAACTGGCTCTACGCTCGT
Source organism: Acidobacteriota bacterium (assembly GCA_009694735.1). Taxonomy (GTDB): domain Bacteria; phylum Acidobacteriota; class Vicinamibacteria; order Vicinamibacterales; family UBA2999; genus 12-FULL-67-14b. The sequence goes on from SHUG01000027.1 coordinate 4,142, forward strand.
CGGCATGGCGGCGTGTTCATCCTGCGGATTGAGGACACCGACGTCGAACGCTCGCAGGCCGAGATGGTCACCGGCATTCTCGACGGTCTGCGCTGGTTGGGGATCGACTGGGATGAGGGCCCGGAGATCGGCGGGCCGCACGCGCCGTACTACCAGTCCCAACGTTTGGAGCGCTACCGCGCGGCGGTCAGGGAGCTGCTCGACAGCGGCCAGGCGTTCGAAGACGGCGGCGCCATTCGATTCAAAGTGCCGCCCGGCAAGACCACGTTTGTGGATAGCGTGCACGGGCCGATCGAGTTCGACAACGAGCACATCGAAAGCTTCGTCGTCCTGCGCTCCGACACCCACCCCACCTATCACCTCTCCGTCGTCGTTGACGACATCGACATGGAGATCACGCACGTGGTGCGGGGCGACGACCACATCTCGAACACCCCGAAGCAGGTGCTGCTCTACCACGCCTTCGGCAAGACGCCGCCCACCTTCGCGCATGTGCCGCTGATCGTGGGCGCCGACAAGCAGCGGCTCAGCAAGCGTCATGGCGCCACGTCGGTGATGGAGTACGAGAAGCAGGGCTACCTGCCGGAAGCGATGTTCAACTTCCTGGCGCTGCTCGGCTGGGGCACCGGCAGCAACGACGAGCTGTTCACGAAAGACGAGTTGATCCAGCGCTTCAACCTCGAAGGGATCAGCGGCGGCAACGCCGTGTTCAACACCGACAAACTCGACTGGTTCAATCATCAGCATCTGCTGCGGCTCGCGGATGGCGAGCTGATTGCTCGCTTGCTTGCCCGCCATAGCCTTGGCGAAGGCGGGGGGCTTGGGGCTTGGGACCTGGGGAAGGACCCTGCCTGGTCTTCGCGAGTCCTTGCCTTGTTGCGGCCCAGGTGTAAGAAGCTCACGGAGTATCGCGACCAGCTAACCCCGTTTTTCGTCGATCCCACCGACTACGATGCGACTGGCATCGCGAAGCACTTGTCGGCGCCGGAGATGCCCACCCATTTGCGGGCGCTGCGCGACGCGTATGCCACAACGCCAGAGTGGACCGAGGCCGCGCTCGAGAAATGCCTGCGCGATCTCGCTGACTCACGTGGTGTGAAGGCTGCGCTGTTGATCCACGGTACACGCCTGGCCCTGACCGGTCGTATGGTCAGTCCAGGGCTGTTCGAGATGCTGGTGCTGATCGGCCGTGACCGTGTCGTCGGCCGACTCGACCGTTTGATTAGGGCGCTCTAGAAATGCCTCACACGGAAACACCGAACCACGGAAGTCTTATTGGGGCTTTCAAGAATGGTTTCTGTGTTTCTGTGATTCCGTGTTTCAGTGCGATGCATTAACCATGAATCGACGTGACTTCATCAAGCTGGTCGGCGCCTCTCCGCTGCTCGCGGGCATGAGCCAAGGCCCCGGCAAGGAGTTCGACTTCATCATCGTCGGCGCCGGATCGGCGGGTTGCGTGCTGGCCAATCGCCTGTCGGCCGATGCCTCAACGCGCGTGTTGCTGCTCGAAGCGGGCGGGCCCGACAACAGCGATCCGGCCATCACCACCCCAGGCCGCTGGGTGTCGCTGATTGGATCGCAGTTCGACTGGGGCTACGCCACCGAACCCGAGCCCGGCATGCAAAACCGGCGCATTACGTTCCCGCGGGGCAAGGTCCTTGGCGGCTCGAGCGCGGTGAACGCCATGACCTTCATCCGCGGCCATCAGTTCTGTTTCGACAAGTGGGAGCGGCTGGGAAATTCCGGCTGGGGCTACGATGCGCTGCTGCCGATTTTCAAGAAATCGGAGCGCCACGAGATGGGTGAGACGCCGTGGCGCGGTGCCGATGGCGAGCTCGCGGTGGCGCTGTGCACCGATCCGCACCTGGGCCACCGCGCCTTCCTGCAAGCCGCGGCGCAGCACGGCTACAAGGCCGACGCGCGCTTCGACTTCAACCTGCCGGCGCCGGTCAACACGGCTGGTTACTACCAGAAGAACATCCTCGACGGGAAGCGCCACAGCGCCGCGGATGCGTTTCTCAAGCCGGTGCTGTCGCGTCCGAACCTCGAGGTGCGGTCGCAGGCGCAGGCCACAAAGCTGGTCATCGAAGCCGGCCGCGTCGTCGGCATCGAGTACCTGCGCGACGGCAAGCCCGAGCAGGCGCGCGCGACACGCGAGGTGATCGTCAGCAGCGGCGTGATCGACTCGCCCAAACTGCTGATGTTGTCGGGCATTGGCCCCGCCGATCACCTCAAGGCGCTCGGCATTCCGGTGGTGGCCGACGTGCCGGGGGTGGGACAACACTTCCAGGACCATCTGAAGCTGTCGATCCGCTGGAACGGCAAGACCGAACTACCGGGATCCACGGTCACCGCGGGCATGTTCACGCGGTCGAACTCCACGGAGTGGGGCAACCCGCCCGACTTGCAGTTTTATGTCGGCCGCGGCTTGGAGACGCCCGACAAGTTCGTCACCATCACCGTGTCGCTGGTGCAGCCGAAGTCGCATGGCGACATTCGCCTGCGGTCGGCGGATCCGCTGGCCCCGCCGATGGTTCGCGCCAACTACCTGCAGGAACAGGCCGACGTCGACGCCCTCGTGCAGGGCGTGAAGCTGGCCCGCTGGTTTGGCGAGGCGGATGCGTACCAACCGTTGCGCGCCGATGAGGTGCTGCCGGGACCGGCGATCAAGAGCGACGCCGACCTGGCCACGTTCGTCCGTCGCAACGCCGACACGATTTACCACGGCGCCGGCACCTGCAAGATGGGGCCGGCTTCCGACGCGAGTGCGGTGGTCGATTCGGCGCTCCGTGTCCGCGGCGTTCAGGGATTGCGAGTGGCCGACGCGTCGATCATGCCCGAGGAGGTGAACGCGCCCACCCATGCGGCGTCCGTGATGATCGGCGAGAAGGCGGCGTTGCTGGTCAGGACTTAGCGGCTGCGCGCTCAGCGGCGACCAGCACTCTCCGGAGGATCTTGCCCGAGGGCGACTTCGGGATCGCCTCGGCGAACGCCACGTAGCGCAGGCGTTTGTAATGCGCGACGTGGAGTTCCACGAACGCCATCACCTCTTCGCCAGTCAACGGCTCGCGCATCACGACGATGGCCTTGGGCACTTCGCCGCAGTCATCATCGGGCACCCCGAACACGGCGGCGTCGGCGATTTTCGGGTGCTTCAGCAGTACGGCTTCCAGTTCGGCGGGCGCCACCTGGAAGGCTTTCACTTTGATCAGCTCCTTCAGCCGATCGACGATCTCGAGGTAGCCCTCGGCATCGACGATGCCGATGTCGCCGGTGTGGAGCCAGCCTTCGGCATCCACCGTCAGCGCCGTGGCTTCGGGATTGTTCAGGTACCCCTGCATCACCTGCGGACCACGCACCCACACCTCGCCCGCCTCGCCTTCACCCAGGTCCACGCCGGTCGCCGGATCGACGATGCGCAGTTCGGTGGAAGGCGCGAGCAGGCCGACCTTGCCGGCGCGTTCGCCACCAGCCGGCGTGTAGTGCGTCACCGGACTCGCTTCCGTCATGCCGTAGCCCTGCCGCACTTTGATCGACAGGCGCGTTTCAACGGTGCCGGTGATCTCGCAGCCAAGCGGCGCGGCGCCCGAGAACAGCCACCGCAGGCTCGACAGGTTGAAGCGATCGATCGCCGGATGTTTGGCGAAAGCGATCACCACCGGCGGCACCACGTGGGCGAGCGCGATCTGGTGATCCTGGATCATGCGCAGCACCGTCTCGAGGTCGAACCGGGGCAGCGTGACGACCTTGGCGCCGCGCAGCAGGCCGTGGTTCATGATCACGACCATGCCGTAGATGTGAAAGAACGGCAGCACGCCGAGCAAGGCGCGCAGTTCCGCCGGTTCCATGGCGTCGATCTGCAGAAGGTTGGCGACCAGGTTGCGATGCGTGAGCATCACGCCCTTGGGCAGGCCGGTGGTGCCCGAGGAATACGGCAACACCACGAGATCGCGATCGGGATTAATCGTCACCGTGGGCGGCTCGGCATCGACCAGCGTCTCCGCAAACGACGACACACCGTCGACAGTGTCGATGGTGATGATCTCGATTGCTCGGCCCGCGTCGGCAACGGCCGCACGTGCCTTGTCGAGCAGTGCCGCGGTGGTGAAGATCAGGCACGCGCCGGCATCCTTCAACTGGAAGGCAAGTTCTTCGACGGTGTAGGTGGGGTTGACGGTGGTGAGAATCGCACCAAGACGCGATACCGCGTGGAAGACCACGGCGTACTCGGGCGAGTTGGGCGACCAGAGCGCCACCACGTCGCCCTGCCGGATGCCACGCCGATGGAGTCCGGCCGCGAGGCGCCTGGTCTGATCGACGAGCTGGGCAAAGGTCAGCACTCTGCCGGTGGTCCCGTCGATCAGCGCGGGCGCATCGCCACGCGCGGCCGCGCCACCCAGCACGAAGTCGTGGAGGGTGGCGCGGGGCACGTCAACGGGCGGATACGGGCTGCGAAATATCATCTGCGTTCCCTGGGCAGCGCGGAGCTGCCCGACAAGCGCGCAGAGTATGTCGCGAGCGGGTCAATCGGTCAACCGGCCACGGATTGGCACCGATTAGACACCGATCTAGTTGGCGACGGCGTCGCGCGACACTTCGCGGACACTCAGGTGTTCGATGCTGCCAGTAGTAACCGGTTTTTAGGGGTGACGTTGGCCGGGATGGTTTGCGTCCACACCTTGTAGCCCTGCTGTTCGAGCCGGACGGCGCGCATGATGTCGATGGCCAGCGGACCGTCGACCCAGCCCGACAATGGGCCGGCATCGTTGGCCACCAGGTCATGGCAACGCGGATCACGACGCCGATGACCATTGACGGCCGTCTCGACCAAGCCGTCTACGCGCAACTTCCCGCCATTACCGAGTTCGTCCAGCAGGAGCCGCACACCGGTGAGGGCGTCTCGGAATCCACTTCCGCTTGGGTGTTCTTCGACGACGACAACTTCTATGTCGCGTGCCGTTGCCGGATGGCCGACCCGAGCCAGATCGTTGCCAATGACATGCGCCGCGACAGCACCAATCTCCGGCAGAACGACAACTTCGGTGTATTCCTCGACACCTTCCATGACCGCCGCAACGGTTACCTGTTCTATATCTCTCCAGTGGGCGGCATGTTCGACGGTGCGACCGCGAACGAGCGCATCAACAACGCCGACTGGAACACCATCTGGAACGCGAAGGTCACCAAGTCGCCTGAGGGGTGGATGGCCGAGATCGCGGATCCGTTCAAGTCCTTGCGCTATCAACCAGGTCGCGAGCAGACGTGGGGCATCAACCCCCGCCGAACCATTCGCGGACGAAACGAGTACGCCTACGTCGCGCCGATCAGGCCCGAATGGGGGGTCGGGGGCTTTTTTCGCGCCTCGGCCGCGGCGACGCTGGTGGGCCTGGAAGTGCCGACCTCCGGCAAGAATCTCGAGATTAAGCCGTACGCGGTGTCGCGGCTGACCACTGACACGCTGACCACGCCTCAGCTTCGTAACGATGTCAGTCGAGACGTTGGACTCGACATCAAGTACGGCGTGACCAAGAGCCTGACCGCCGACTTCACGTACAACACCGATTTTGCGCAGGTCGAGGTCGACGAAGCGCAGGTCAACCTGACGCGCTTCAACTTGCAGTTTCCCGAGAAGCGTGAGTTTTTTCTGGAGGGCCAGGGCATCTTCGCATTCGGAGGCGTGTCGGGTCAGGGCGGCGGCGACGCCCCGACGATCTTCTATAGCCGTCGCATCGGGCTCCAGGGCAGCAGCGCGGTGCCCATCGGTTTTGGCGGCCGATTAGCCGGCCGAGTCGGACGCTACAGCATTGGCGCGCTGAACATCGGCACCGAACGGCTCTCGTCGCCAGCGCTGGCGGCGACCAACTTCACGGTGCTGCGCGTACGGCGCGATGTCCTGCAGCGCAGTTCAATCGGCGCCCTCTTTACGCAGCGCTCCGTCTCGTGCGTCGCCCCTGGCAACAACCAGGTGTTCGGCCTCGACGGCAACTTTACGTTGTCTCAGAACACCACCCTCGGTGGGTATGTTGCGCAATCGCGCACGTCCGGTTTGGCGCGGGACGCCGTCAGCTATCGCGGTAACTTCAACTACAGTGCTGACCGCTACGGTGTGCAGGTCGACCGAACGGTCGTGGGCGACAACTTCAATCCTGAAGCGGGATTTCTCCGCCGCCCACAGTTCCGCAGCAGTTACGGATCCCTTCGTTTCAGTCCTCGCCCGAAGCGCAACGGCACCATTCGGCAGTACTTCTACGAGGCCAACGTCGATTACGTCACCAACAACCGGAATCAGCTCGAATCGCGAGGCCTGACCGCATCGGCGCGACTGGATCTGCAGAACAGCGACGCGTTTGGGCTCACCTATCTGCGCGAATCGGAGTTGCTGCGCCGGCCGTTTGCGCCCGCGTCGGGCATCACTGTGCCTGCGGGCCGCCATTTATTTCAACATGTCCGTGCGTCGTGGAGTCCTGGCCAGCAGCACCGGTTGTCCGGCGTCCTCGCCGTCGACGTCGGGCAGTGTTACGACGGCACGCGGCAAACGGCCTCGGTGAACGCCAGGCTCGGCATCACCAACCAGTTCGGCGTCGAACCCAACATCTCGCTGAACTGGCTCGAGCGCCTCGGAACCAACGCCACGGTGCGCGTCGCCGGCGCGCGCGCGACATACACGATGACGCCGCGCATGTTCGTCGCCGCACTCGTGCAGCATTCGTCGACGAGCCGGTCGATTGCCACCAACTTGCGCTTTCGCTGGGAGTATCAGCCTGGCAGCGAACTGTTCATCGTCTACTCCGACGCCCACAATACGTCTGACACCTTGAGCCCTTACCTGCTGCAGAACCGAGGGCTGGTCGTGAAGATCAATAAGCTGTTGCGGTTCTGAGTCGGCCGCGTGAGCGCCGTGTTAAACTCCGGCCAGTTTTTTCCGTGCACCCGCCACTCCCAAAGGACTCGATGTCGCCATTCGAAACGATCAGCGCAGCCTCCGCAGCATTCGGCCGAAACGATCCTTCCGTGCTGTTCGCGGCCATGGATCCGGCCATCACGTGGAACGAAGCGAAAGGTAACCCTCTTTCGGATCGCAATCCTTACGTCGGGCCGCAGGCAATAGGCGAAGGCGTGTTCGGACGCCTGCTGGCGGCGCTCGACAACTTCACTGCGGAGCCCAGGACGTTCATCGATGGTGGGGACCACGTCGTGGTGCTTGGACGCTATCGCGGCACGCTCAAGGCCAGCGGCACGGCGCTCGATGCTCAGTATTGCCACGTGTATCGCTTCCGCGACGGCAAGGCGGTGACGTTCCAACAGTACACGGACACGGCGCAGTGGGCGCGGCTGATGAAGTAGCCGCTGGCGGATTCCCGCCCGTATCCTCAGAGCTTGCCCCCCGCCGGACAGGTCACTTATAATCAGAGGTTCCTACACCGCACTGGGAGGTCGTTCAACGGTAGGACAGCAGACTCTGACTCTGCTTATCGGGGTTCGAATCCCTGCCTCCCAGCCAACTCGTCCCGAGGAGGGACCTCTCACTCTGTAGAACGCCAGTTCTCGCTGAAACCTTACAGCTTGCCCATCACGTTGTCGGCCAGAAGACCTCGTTCCCCTCAATTTCTCGAAAACACTCCGCAGCCGTGAGCCCACGGTAGAACGTGAACCACTTGTTGGTGTGCCGAAAGTACGCCAGGTCGAACCTGCCGAACCCGGTGAGCGTCATCCGCGTGTGCCGGACGATGAAGTCATCCTCTGGTCGTCGGCTCCGGGCTCGATATCGGACGCAGAGATAGAAAGCCTTGCCCCGCCACTCCGGAAATACCTCGATCGGATAGTTGAAGGGGCCTGGATCCAGGGCGCGAAGTTTGAGCAGTCGCGAGAACTTCGACTGGAGCCATTCCGCGGGCCATCGGTCGACCTGCTGTTGCAGCAGCGAGGGTATGGCCGGCGTGGTCACTGATCCCGGTCCCGGCTGGTCCCGATGGCCTTCTCGACATCCGCCAAGGTGGTCATCATTGTCATCGGCTCGACCGGCGACTCCGCTAAGCGGTGGTGAAGGTAGAAGCGTTTCGCCTCCTCTGAAATGGCGTGCAGCAGGATCGCGCGGATGCCCACGGTTTCCGCCACGGCGAGCGTTCGCAAGAGTGCATCCCGGAGGAGCGCGGAACCGAGGCCGGTCCCTTGATGCGCCCGATCGACGGCCAGCCGAACGAGGACCATGACCGGGATCGGCTCCGGCATGTTGCGCCGCAACCTGCCCGTGGCGACGGCGTGAGCCACGGCGCCGGTAGCCAGTGCGTAGTAGCCGACGACACGTCCGTCACTGACGACCACGAACGTCCGCGAGGCACGGGTGCCCTCGTTCTGTAATGCACGCCGCTTCAGCCAGTCGTTCAGTTCAGGAACGGCGCAGTCGAAGGCTGAAACGTCGTGCTGGCTGGTGAGATGCTGCGGCGCACTGACTGAACCGCTCATCGCTCCCAGGGCGCACGCTTAGCTAGGAGCTTTCGCAGACGCGGATTGTCCGCCGGCGAAGCATCGAGCGCCTTGGCAAATCGTCGAAACGCTGCCTCGTCCAGATGGAACAACCTGCGATCCAGCAGGACGGACTGGGCCTCACGGGTGGCGGCGTCCAGCATGAACTCCGTCCGATCTTTCCCAAGTGCCTCGGCTGCACGATCAATCAGCGAGCGACGTGCCTCGTCGGTTCGCAGATTGATGACCCGGGTTCGTGCTGTCGCAGTTGCCATGATGGACTCCTGGGGGCTCGGCGATTCAAGGGCCGATGACATGACGATAGCTGGACGTATACACGTTGTCAACACGCGGCGCTGTCGGTAACTGAGTCGATCACGCTGCCCTCCCGCGGACAACAAGGTGGTCATCGCCGCCGAGCGCGCCTGGGCCACGGACGACGAACTGCGCGCTCGCATCGCTGCGCTCGACGCGCGCTTCAAGGGTGCGCTGTCGTTCGCCGACGTCGTGCGGAACCGGGAATAGCGCTCGGCTCCGGCGCACTCCACCGGCCAGCACGACCGTCGAATGTTTTCCGTAGGACTGGAACTGCGGATACGCGACAATGCGCGCAACCTCGTATGACTACCGCCGTGTCCCCCCAGACAGTCGGCGCGCGAAAGGCTCGCTTACCTCCGGTGCTGCACAGCGCGGTTAGTCTCGCGCTGCTCGTCGCGGCAGCGATCCTGGATATCACCAAGCCTTTCGATAAATCGTGGAGCATTTTCTGTCTCGTCTGCGGGAGCGACGGCACCACATCAATGCCCTCGAATGCGCGAACGACGGCTTGGAACAACGCGTGCCAGTAACTCCTGGTTTTCGGTCGTAAACAGCTGCTCCAGCCGAAAGTCTTGGTGGTCAACCAGGCGATTCACATCGGTTCGATCTTATTGATCACCGACGTGATCATGCCGGAGATGGACGGACCGGCACGACCGGCGGCGTTCTCGCCCGCGCCCTTGTGTTCCATTTTCTTGTCGTCGATCAGGTCGCCAAGCTCTTCCTTGATGGCGCCCTTGACGCGCTGGCCGGTCGCTGAGGTCTCCTCGGCGGCTCGACCACTCGAGAACGTTGACTTGCGCGATCCGTGGCGATACGGTGCGCCATGAACGAATCGACCTCCGATCGATCCTCGGCGTTGTCCCGTCGCGAGCTGCTGGCTGGCGCCGCGGCGGGCGCCGCGGTCCTTCTGCTCGATCAACCCGGCGCGCAGGCCCCCTCGAACCGGACCGTCGTCTTTTCCCACACCACCATCGTCACCGTCGATGCGGTGCAAGACGACGTGGCGCTGGCGGTGGACGGCGGCAAGATCGCGGCGATCGGACCGACCGATGCCATCCTCAAGTCGTATCCCGGTGCCGAGGTCTACGATGGACGCGGCAAAGCGTTGTTCCCGGGCCTGATCAACTGTCACGCTCATCTCGCGGCAACACTCGCGCGGGGTTTCAACGAAGACTTCGGATTCCCCAACTCTGCGAAGTTGGCCGTGCAACCCGCCAGCCTGCTGCGGGGCGACGAAGCCACGTTGATGGTGACCATCGGCGCGCTGGAAGCAATCCGCACCGGGACTACGACGTTGGTGGAGATGTCGAGCGGCATCAGCCCACACGCCGCCGCGCTGGCGCGGTCTGGTCTGCGCATGGTGCTGGCGGAGGCGGTGCGCGATAGCGAGAACGTCGCCGGCCCGATGTCGCCCGAGGGCCTGGCGAAAAGTGTGGCTCCGAGGTTTTCGCCCAAGCTGCGAGACGAGGGCCTGCAGCGCATCAACGATCTGTTCACAGCGTGGCACGGCAAGATCGAGGGACGCATCAGCGTGTTTCCCGCTGCCGCGCTCGCCGAAACCTCATCGCCTGAGTTGCTACAAGCGGTCCGCGCCTTCGCCGAGAAGCACGACCTCGGCTACACGATCCACCTGTCGCAGAGCCGCGCCGAAGTCGATTTCATGGTGCGGCACCACGGCGTTCGTCCGCCGGCGTTCCTCAATCGCCACGGCTTTCTCGGTCCGCGCCTGTTCGCGGCGCATTGCCGTTATGTCGATGAGGCCGATATTTCGACGCTCGCGAAGTCGGGCACCATCGTTTCGCATCAGGCCGGCATGGCGGCGAATCGCGGGGTGATTCCGCCGATCGCGGCACTGCGAGCGGCGGGTTGCCCGATCGCGAACGGCACCGACAACAACACCAACGATCTGTTCGAGGTCATGCGCATCGCGCTACTGACCGAACGCATTCAGCGTAACGATCCGTTCCCCGGCGTCCGGCCGCAACCGGAAGACATGCTCGAAGATGCCACCCTCGGCGGCGCGCGGGCGGTGAACCAAGCCAGCGTTGTCGGCTCACTCGAGGTGGGCAAGAAGGCAGACCTGTTGGTCGTCGACACCCTGCGGGCGCATCTGGTTCCGGCGGGACGCATCGTGTCGGCGTGGATTCACAACGGTCAGCCGGCCGACATCGAGTCCGTGATGATCGACGGTCAGTTCGTGATGCGGAACCGCAAAGTGTTGACGATGGACGAGGACGCGATCATCGCCGAGGCGGATAAGGCCGGGCGACGCATCTGGTCGCAGGTCAAGGCGGCGGGCCCCATTCCCATCCCGGGCCGGCCACGGCAACGCTGAGCTCATTCGGGTCATGATGGAGGTTGCGGAGCTCATTCATGAACCTCTCGGGCATTCATCACCTCACCGCGATCTCGGCTGCCATCAAGGACAACCGGCGCTTCTACACGCAGACTCTCGGGATGCGGCTGGTCAAGCGCTCGGTCAACCAGGATGACGTCAGCTCGTACCACCTGTTCTACGCCGACGCGAAGGGCAGTCCAGGCACAGACCTGACATTCTTCGACTGGCCCGCACCCAAGGAACGGCGCGGCACTCGCAGCATTACGCTGACGAACCTGCGAGTGACCGGTCGCGACACGATCCAGTGGTGGGCGGCTCGGCTCACCGAACTCGGCGTGCGCCACGACGAGATCGTCGAGCGTGATGGTCGCCTGACGCTGGCATTCGAGGATCCCGAAGGACAGCGGCTGGCGCTTGTCGATGACGGTGGCAAGGGCGATCCGCCGGTGCGCTGGGACCGCAGCCCCGTGCCGGTCGAACGGCAGATCCGCGGCCTGGGGCCGATCGTGATGAGCGTGCCGATTCTCGATCCCACCGACGTACTGCTCACGCAAGTGCTGAACATGCGCCAGGTGCGTGACTATCCGCACGCCGGCACCTCCGACACACACGTGCACGTCTTCGAGATGGGCGCCGGCGGCCCGCACGCGGAGCTGCACGTGGCGGTGCAACCCGGTTTGCCGCAGGCGCGGCAAGGCGCCGGCGCCGTGCATCACGTCGCCTTCCGGACGCCCGATGCCGACTACGATGCCTGGGCGGAACGGCTTAATGAGTTCGGCGTGCCGAACAGCGGCAAGGTCGACCGCTTCTGGTTCCGCAGCCTCTACACCCGCGAGCCAAACGGCGTGCTGTTCGAGATCGCGAGCGACGGTCCCGGCTTCGGTGTTGACGAAGACGAGGCGACCCTCGGCGAAAAGTTAGTGCTGCCACCGTTCCTCGAACCCGATCGAGAGCGCATCGTCGCCAACCTGAAGGACATCGATTGAACCCGCATCCGCATGCCAACCAGCCGGTGCTGACACTCGGCCCGCCGCCCGCCGAGGCGCGGCTCGGGGCGATCCTGATTCATGGCCGCGGCGCATCCGCGGAAGACATCCTGGGACTGGCGCACGAGCTTGCGCTGCCGGATGTCGCGTCTGTCGCGCCACAAGCTGCCGGCCACACCTGGTATCCCTATTCGTTCCTGTCGCGCACAGAGCAGAACGAGCCAGGACTGAGCTCTGCCCTGCTGGTGATCGAAGGCCTCGTGCAGCAGTTCGAGCAACAGGGACTGCCGGCTGAGCGCGTCGCCCTCATGGGATTTTCCCAGGGCGCGTGTCTCACGCTGGAGTTCGCGGCACGGCATGCGCGACGCTATGCCGCGATCGTGGGTTTCAGCGGTGGATTGATCGGTCTGCCGGGCACGCCGCGCAACTATCCCGGCTCGTTTGACAGCACGCCAGTGTTCATCGGCTGCAGCGATGTCGACCCGCACATTCCGGTTGAACGGGTGCGCGAGTCGGCCGACGTCTACCGGCGCATGGGCGCTGCGGTTGATGAGCGGATCTATCCCGGCATGGGCCACACCATCAACCAGGCCGAGATCGATGCCGTGAGGAATCTACTGGCCAAACCGTCTCAATGAACAGTCCGCTGTAGAGAAACGGCCGCGGGCTCTGCTCTTACCACGACGCCATCGACAGCCAGTGCGCGAACTGAGTCCACGCAGCCGTAGTGCTGAGCGGCACGCGCAGAACCTGGAGAGCCACCAACGCGCCCCCAGCGGCCCAGTACACGGGGTGGACGCGACCGGTAGGAAGGGTTGCCTCCACCTATTTACGATGTGGCGTCCGCCTTCAGGCGGACTATTCCGCGGGCTCTCTCTCCCAGACTCGGCCCAGCATGGCGGTGTCGACGATGCCGATCACCTTGAGGTGAGCGAAGGCACCACGTGGCCAAGGGGGAAAGCCACCTGTTCGTGAGCGGCACCTTCTTTGCCTTCGGCCGCTGATGACATTCACAAAAACTTCCGTGACACCCTTGGTCGTGATTTTTTCTGTGCCCTCTTCTTGCTGGCCGCGGTTGCCTTTCGCTTGATCGCCGCCTTGCCTTCATGCTCGTAGGCTTCGCGAAACCAGTCGGTGACCGGCGGCTCGACCGCGTCGCGATGGGTGATCTTGAGAACGTTCGCGACCTTGGTCTTCGACCGTGTCTCGACGCGCTTCACTTGCGCCGATTTCAGCGCCCGGCCCAGGAACACCGACACCTCGAGAAAGCTGCGCTTGGGGCGCACGAAGCAGTAGACCGTTTCGCGAGCGAACATGATGCAGGCGCCGGAGGCGTAGATGCGCTGCTCGCCCAGCTCGGCCAGGGCCTGCCGCAGCCGTTCCCATGCTTCTCTTAGATCTTCGGATAGATCGGCGGTGAGCTCCGCCTCGGTCGTGGTCCAGCAGTCGTGGTCCTGACCTTCATCCACCCACTGCTTGCAGTGGTAACACTCTCGGCCGGCCATCAGGATATTGTAATATTCAGCCACCATGCGTACACCCATTACGACGTTTATCCGGCTGAAGCCGGACTCCACACTGCCGATTCTGGCCGCGTTGCTCGTCTGCGTCTCATCGGCGCAGGCCCAGCAGCCGGCTGTGCCCAACCCGGCCTCGATGCCGTTTGTCGCCGGCACGCCGCTCAAACAGCAACCGAACGTCAAGACTTACGGCGGATTCCGTTTTGCCGAAAGCGTGGCCTACGACGAGGAGCGCGACCTCTATGTCGCCGTCAACGCCGGCATGGCGCAGGAATTGGTGCCGAACGACGGTTACGTGTCGCTGGTCAACCCCGACGGCTCGGCACACACGCTGAAGTGGATCGGCGTCAACCGCAACGGCCTCACTCTGAATCACCCGCTCGGCAGCGACATCGCCAACGGCTTCCTGTACGTTGTCGACATCGACACCGTGCGGTGGTTCGACATGAAGACCGGCGCGCCGCAGGGCGCCATTCCTGTCGTCGGCGCTACCCGGTTCAACGATCTCGAAGTCGCCGCCGACGGCACCATCTACGCAACCCAGACGGGGACGATGGATCCCACTTCGTGGCGCGTCTACAAGATCACGCCGAAAGGCGAGGCGACGATCCTGATCACGGGTGCGCCGCTCAACTTGCCGAACGGCATTGCCTTCGACCCCAAGGGCAACCTGGTGGTCGTCAACATCGGCTCGAACGCGGTGCTGACGTTCTCTCCCGACGGCAAGCTGCTGACCACGGAAGAATCCACCGATGCCGGCAACGACGGCCTCGCCGTGCTCCCCGACGGTACCAAGTACGTGAGCAGCGTGCGCCAGGGCACCATCGCGCGCATTCGTCCGGGCCAGAAGGCCGAGGCGATTGCCTCGGGCATTCCGACGGCGGCGTCAATGACCTACGACTCGAAGCGTAATCGCCTCGTGATCCCCATGAACGACTGGAACGCGATCACCATCGTCGACCTCAACCCGCCGAAGTAGATGATTGTTCGTCCCGCTCCATCCGGTTGCGTGTTGATCACGCAGCCGGACCACGCGTTGGCCATCGGTTCCTCTGTTGCCTCTAAGCGGTGAGATTAGGGTTCCGGTGCATGATCCGTTCCCGACGATCACAGCAGCTCGGCCGATGGGATTCATCCGACGCGGTAACATCGCGACATGATCGAGGGCGAATCCAGCCGCACGGCCGAGCGCATGGCGCTCGAGCGCGCCGCGCATCAGGTGGCAGATTCCCCGGTGGTGTTCGCCGACCCGCTGGCGATCGGGATGTTGCGGCCGGAGCAAGCGGCATTGCTGCGCGAACATCCCGAGCGCTTTCACGGCTCGCCGATCGCCAAGCGCAGGCGCGCGATCGTGGTGGTGCGCAGTCGGATCGCCGAAGACGAAATCGCGCGCGCGGCTGACCGCGGTGTCACACAGTACGTGGTGCTGGGCGCCGGGCTCGACACGTTCGCGTATCGCAACCCGCACGCTAGCGTCCGTGTCTTCGAAGTGGATCAACCATCGACGCAGCGTCTCAAGCACGAGCGGTTGGCCACCGCCGGCATCGCGGTGCCCGACAACCTGACGTGGGTGCCGTTTGACTTCACGCGGCAGACGTTGCCGGACGCGCTTGCCGCCGCAGGTTTCGATCGCACCAAGCCGGCGGTGTTCGCATGGCTTGGCGTCGTCATGTATCTGGAGCGGCTCGACGCGATCGAGACGCTTCGCTACATCTCCACCCTGCCCACAGGGACGGCGGTGGTGTTCGACTACGCCCTTCCCCCCGAAGTAACGCCATGGTTGGTCCGCTGTTTCTATCGACGCACGCTGAAGGGCTTTGCCCGGCAAGGGGAGCCGTGGATCTCGTTCTTCACGCCCACCCCGTTACGGGCGGAACTGTCGCAGCTGGGCTTCACGGACATCGAGGATCTCGCAGGAGACGATGTCAACCGCCGCTATCTGGGTTCTCGTTGGAATGGACTCACGGCCAGCGGGTTCGGCCGCATCGTGATCGCGCGGCGAATGTGATCCGGCAGGCATGATTGACGCATCATCTTCTTGACATCAAGTCATCATATTATTAACATCAACACATGCGGACGACCCTGACGCTGGATAAGGACGTGGCGGCCCGGCTGGAGCAGACTGTGAACAAGCGGCGGCTGCCGTTCAAGACGGTCGTTAACGACGCCTTGCGGGCCGGCCTATCGCTGATCGACAAGTCCACCGGGAGCCCGGCGTTCCGGACCACCGGATTTGACCTCGGCCCGAGCCTCGTAGGCAGCCTGGACGATGTGCATGGCGTGCTGGCGCGGGTGGAGGGCGAGGAACACAGGTGATCCTGGTGGACGCCAACCTCCTTCTGTACGCGGCCAATCAAGCGGCGCCGGAACACGAAGCGGCGCGCGAGTGGCTCGATGCGCAACTGAGCGGCACGGCGAGAGTCGGACTGCCGTGGCCTTCGCTGCTCGCGTTCGTCCGACTCGCCAGCAATCCGCTGGTCATGCGTCAGCCGGTACCGGTTGCGCGCGCGTGGGAACAGGTGCAGCAATGGCTGACGGCAGGCCCGGCGTGGGTGCCGCAGCCAACGGTCAGGCATGCCGAGGTTCTTGGCGGCTTGTGCGAGCCCTCATGGATGACGTCGCGACTGGTGCCTGACGCGCATTTGGCGGCGCTGTCGATCGAGCACGGATTGACGCTGTGCTCGACCGACGGCGACTTCGCACGGTTCAAGGGCGTGGACTGGGTGAATCCGCTCGCGCCGCAGCGGTAGGATCCGGAGCCCGCGCCCGCGCTACTTGATGACGCTATTTAATGACGCTGGCGCCGGCCTTCGAGATCTGTTCATCCTGGATGGCTTGCACGCCGCTGGTGCCGACCGCGCCGATGAACTCCGAACCGCGCATGATCGGGACGCCACCGGCGAAGGTGATGCCGTTCGGCACTTCCGTCACCGTCTTGGCCTTGAGCTGCGCGCCGTAGTCCGCCGTGGTCAGCTTCGAGGCCACCACCGTTGCGGCCTTGCGGGTGGCGATGTCGTACGAGCGCGGGCTCGCGCCGGTCAGGCGCCGCAGCGCGACCGGAATGCCGGCGGCGTCGGTGACGACAATGGTCACGTTCCACTTGTTCTTGCGCGCCTCAGCTTCAGCGGCATCGATCACCTGCACGGCCATCTCATAGGTCAGCGCCTGTAGGACCGCGGGGGCGGCAGGCGCCTGCGGCGCAGCTGGGGCTGGGGTAGCTGGGGCCTGTGCGAAGGCGGCGGTCTGGCTCATTGCGCCTATCAGCAGTAGGGCAGGCAGCAGTCGAACGGAGGTCACGCGCGTCATTGAGGCTCCTTGTCAGAATGGTTTGAGCGCGAGTCTCAAAGTATGGCGCAATTCTGCTGGCGCTGCCGCGATCCGGGATCCGGGATCCGGATCGCTTGATCTCAGGCCAAGTCCGCGACACACTGCCCGGCATGGCTGCCATCACTCTACGGGTGAACGGCGAGGCTCACACGGTTGACGTCGAGCCTTCCACTCCCCTGCTGTATGTCCTTCGCAACGACCTCGATCTTTCCGGCCCGCGCTTCGGCTGCGGCCTCGGCCAGTGCGGCGCATGCACCGTGCTGATCAAGGGTGAGGCGGTGCGGTCGTGCATCCGGCCGGTGTCGCAGGTGGCGGGTCAGGAGATCACCACGCTCGAGGGCCTGGCGCAGAACGGCAAGCTGCATCCGCTGCAGCAGGCGTGGATTGACGAGCAGGTGCCGCAGTGCGGGTTCTGCCAGAACGGGCAGATTCTCACCGCCAAGGCGCTGCTCGACAAGACGCCGAATCCCACCGACGCGCAGATTCGCGCTGGCATGAACGGCACCTTGTGCCGATGCATGACCTATTACCGGATCAACGCCGCCATCAAGCGCGCGGCATCGACGATGAAGGGGGCACTGTGAATACCCGCCGCAACTTCATCAAGAACACTGGTATTCTGGTCGTCGGCATCGCAGCCACCGGCGGAGGCTTGCCAGAACTGTTCGCGCAGGTCGCTACGGGGCCCTACCCTGACCCCGACTTCCTCCAACTCGACTCCTGGATCGTCATCCGCGCCGACAACACTGCCACCTTCTTCGTCGGCAAGACCGACCTCGGCCAGGGCACCGGCACGGCGTTCCGCCAGATCATGTCGGACGAACTCGACATTGCCTACGACAAGACCAGTTGCGTAATGGGCAGCACGCACAACACCGTCGATCAGGGTGGATCGGGTGGATCCGACGCACTGCAGACCGATGGCTATCCCATGCGCCGTGTCGCGGCCGAAGCACGTCGCGTCCTGCTCGAGATGGGCGCCACGCATTTCGGTGTTCCTGTCTCGGCGCTCGCTGTCAGTGATGGCGTGATCTCCGTGGTTGGGAGCACTGCCGGATCCCGGATCCCGGATCCCGGACCCCGGCAAGTCACCTACGGCGATCTGATTGGCGGACGACGGTTCAACGTCACGCTGACCGGGAAGAACACGGATACGACGACGGGCATCGCGAAGCTGAAGCCGGTGCAGGAGATGAAGAACGTCGGCAAGTCGCCACAGCGTTACGACATCCCCGGCAAGGTGGATGGCTCGCTGAAGTGGGCGGTCGACATGACGGCGCCCGGCATGGTCCACGCCAGGAACGTCCGGCCGCCGGTGGCGGGCGCGACGCTGGTCAGCATCGACGAAGCGTCCGTGAAGGGCATCCCCGGCTTCATCAAGGTGGTGAGCAAGGGCAACTACGTCGCGGTGGTGTGCGAGCGCGAGGAGAACGCCATTCGCGCGGCGCGGCAGCTCAAGGTCGAGTGGAAGAAGCCGGCAACGGCGCCGTTCCCCGCCTCGGACAAGCTGTTCGACTACATGCGAGCGGCGACGCCGTCATCCACCGGCAAGCCGATTGAAACCGGCAACGTCGACGCCGCGTTCGCGAGCGCTGCCACGGTGGTGGAGGCGGAGTACGACGTCCCGTTCCAGGGTCACACCGCGATCGGTCCTGCCCATGCGATGGCGGATCCGTCGAACGGGCAGATGACCATCTACACCAACGACATGAAGTCGTATGGCATGCGCAACGGCGTGGCCCAGTTCCTGGGCATGCCGCGCGACCAGGTGCGGGTGATCTGGATGGACGGCCCGCAGGGTTACGGCCGCACGGCGGCGGACGATGCGGGGTTTGAGGCGGCGTATATCGCGAAGGAGATCGGCCGGCCGGTGAGGGTGCAGTGGAGCCGGCAGGAAGAGACGGCGTGGGACACCAAGGGTCCGGCCTATGCGTTCAAGATGCGCGGCGGCCTCGATGCCCACGGTAATGTCGTCGCGCTGCATTACGACGCGTGCGCGGCGGATCACAATCACCTGGGCTACAACGAGCACGAGACAGTTCTTATCTCGCAGCTGATGGGCACGCGCAAGAACCTAATCTCGCAGGGCCGCGCCTCGCTGCCATCGGATATGTACGTCATCCCCAACCGCCGCAGCACCACGCGTGTGGTGCCGCTGCCCATGCCGTTCGAGACGCCGCTTCGCACGGGCAACCTGCGCGACCCCGATGGCCCGCAGGTGCAGTTCGCGCTCGAGTCGTTCATCGACGAGCTCGCGCACAAGGCAAAGGCGGATCCGGTGGAGTTCCGCCTGCGGCTGCTGCAGGCGAGCACGCAAGACGACAGCGGCTTCAAGCGCGCGCGCTCCATCGCCTGCATCAAGGCGGCGGCGGAGAAATTCGGTTGGGATTCGAGGCCGTCGCCGAAGTCCGCCGTAGCTTCAGCGAAGGCGGAAGACATCCTCACCGGCCGCGGCATCGCCTGTGCCTACCGCAGCCAGACCGTCGTCGCCACCATCTGCGAGGTGGAGGTCAACAAAAAGACCGGCCGCATCTGGGCCAAGCGCATCGTCGTGGCCCACGACTGCGGCCTGGTGATCAACCCCGAAGCCCTGATCCGCGTCGTCGAAGCCGGCACCCTATACGGCCTCAGCCGCGCGCTGCATGAAGAAGTGAAGTTCGACACCGAAAAAGTGACCAGCGTGGACTGGATGACGAGCCCGGCGCTGCGGCACGAGGACACGCCGGAGCGGATTGACGTGGTGATCGTGAACGGCGACCCAAACCCGAATCGTCCTGACCTGCAGCACTACGGGGCGGGCGAGACGATGTGCAAGCCGATGCTGGCGGCAGTAGCGAATGCGGTGTTCGATGCGACGGGATTACGGCACCGACGGATCCCGATCCGATCGGCAGGCATCGAAATGCCCTGACAATTCGCCTTTATTTGTCGAGTGTCACCAGCTGTTGTAAGCGGTCGAAGATCATGGGTACGTGAACCGTCAGTACCTGACCAACACGTCCGTTCGAGAACGGTTCGCCATCGAAGCCCAGAACATCGCGGCAGCGTCGAGGTTGATTCGGGAGGCCGTCCACGCCGGTGCGATCGTCGCCCACGACGCCGAGGCGGCACCAAAACTGATGAAGTACGTTCCTGCCTGGGCGGGCAAGGAAGGGCAACGACCTACTTGATGGCCAGTCCAAGTTGAGCCAGCCCAGAGAAGGCATCAGCCTATAAGTAGCGTGAATACAATGGTTTACTGGTTCCCGAGTTACTTGATGGGTACTTGATCGATGGACAGACGGGCCACGCAGTCGGACACCGTCGGGGGGGGGTCACAATTGGTCATCATGGCGCGCGATGGTAGTGTCGATGCCCTTCACGAAGCCCTTCAACGCCTTGGCCGGCCGAACCGGGACCAACTCGATGCGGGCATCGTACAAGATGGCCTGAACCTTCTGTCCCGAGCGCAGCTTGAGCCGCTCACGAATGCCCTTGGGGATGACCACCTGAAACTTCGGCGAAATGGTGACGGTCTCCATTCTGATCGACCAGAACACCGTACGACGCGACATCGATCGATTCGACACGCCATCGGGACCCGGGCTTCAAATGCCGCGGAACCGGCCTAGTCCGTGAGCAGGATCAACGGCTTGACCTTGCCGCGAAACGCACGGTCAAAGGTCACAAGCGTCAGCTCTGACACATCGGCGAACGCGGCCAGGTAGGCATCGGCCCACGCCTTCGGCGCCGCCTGCCTGCTGCGAGTCAGGGCGCGAAAGCGTCGGTCGAGACCTGGCGGCTCCTCGAGCAGCGTGACGTCCTCGTTTTTCAGCCAGTTGTCATAAGTCGTCCACGCTTCTACCTGCGTGTGGACGTCCTCGCCCATGACCGCTTCCGCGGTCAGCAGACGCAGGAAGCCAAGCTGCGTGAACCGGCAGAAGCATAAGCGCACGTCGGCGTCGAACGATTCAAGCCAATCGTGGGCCACCAGATGATGGACGTGGCGTCCATGCGTGAGCGCGACCCAGACGTTGATGTCAGGGAAAAGAAATGATGTCGTAAATCCGGGCATTGTCGAGCACCAGCGAACCGGGCTTCTTCGAACGAATAACCGGAATGACAATCTTCCTCTTGGCCGAGGTCTGGGCATCGAGCACCTGCTCGACGCCCTTCAGGATCAACGCCTTGGCCGGCTTGCCTTCTTTGGCGGCGCGTGCTTTCAGCCGGCGATAAAGACCGTCAGGAATATCGATGGTCGTGCGCATGGGACCATTGTGCCATATTTATGGCAGCATCAACGCTAACGAATGCGCCACCCGTTCACCGGGCCCGCGTGGAAGAACGCCGACGGCGTCATCACGCCGTCTTTCTTGAACACCACGCCGTCCTTCATCACGAACCGCACGTCCTTGAGCGCGGTGAGATCCTCGAGCGGGTTGCCTGGCAGCGCAATCATGTCGGCAAAGAACCCCGCCTTGATCGGCCCGCGCGTCGTCTCGGTCTCGCTCACCTTGTAGCCGTTGATGGTCATGGCGCGCAAGGTGTCGGCGTTGGGGATGCCGGCGTCGATCCACGTCTTGATGAACTCGAGACACAGCTCGCCGCGCGTCTTGCCAGGCACCCAGTAGTCGGCATCGGTGGAAAACGTGAGTGGCACCTTGTTCTGATACGCGTTCTTGAGCCCGGCCACCGTGCGCTCGTAGGCCTGCGCCGACACCGGATGGCCCTCGAGCCCGGGCGGCGTTTCGGTGCCTACGCGCCAAATGCCCTTCTGCGCCATCAGCTTGTGCATTTCATCGGTCAGCGCGCCCGAGTGCGCAATCGACCAGATGCCGGCCTCGATCGCGTTCTTCGCGCCGTTCAGTGTCTGCACGTGGCCCTCGACCTTCATGCCCGACTTGGCCGCCTCGCGAATCACCAGGCGAATTTCGTCCGCGGTGTAGCCGTATGGCTTGCAATCCACGCAGATCTTGATCACCCTGGCGCCGAACAACACGTTCTGACGAATGGCTTTCACGATCTCGTCCGGCGTGTCGGCGTCCAGATATTCGGGATAGACGATGTTGTGATCCTTCGCCATCTCTGGCGTCGGAAAGAACTGTCCGCCCATGCCGCCGATGATGATGCCGGAGTTGATGATCGTCGGCCCGGGGATCCAGCCCTGCTCGATGGCCTGCCGCAGCGCGGTGTCGGCGTAGTTGCCGTTGTTGCCCATGTCGCGGACGATGGTGAAACCGGAGTTGAGCATCTGGATGCCGTTGGACGCCGCCTGGATGGCGCGCAGCGCCGTCGATTCCTGGATGTAGGTGTAGTAGTAGACGTTGTTCTCGGGCACCGGCTTGTAGGTGAGCGCCAGGTGATTGTGCGCCTCCACCAGACCGGGCATCACCGTCATGGCCGACAGATCGATCACCTGCGCGCCCGCCGGAATGGCCAGCCCGGCGCCCACCTCGCGGATGCGCGTGCCCTCGATCACAATGATCTGGTTGGTGAGGATGCGCCCGCTCTCGGGATCGAGCAGCCGCCCGGCACGGATGGCGGTGATCGGCAGAGGCGCGGGAAGCTGGCCGTGGATCACCTCAACCGACAGTAACGCGACGAGAGACAGGAACAGAACCGAGCGGGCAACAGAGCGGTGCATCATGACCTCCAAGGACGTGTGATTCTACCGTGCGGCAGATTGGAAAGCGCCGACGCGACGGCCGCGGCCTGGCGAAGGGCTCGATTTAGCCGGCGGCCGCGTGCTCGAAGTAGAAGTCGAGCATGGCCTTCAGCGGCGCCGGGCTGCCGCGCAGCCGGCTGCGAAGCGCGGCACCCTCCCAACAGTCCACCAGCAAGCTCGCCATGCGCCGGGGATCGGCGTCGGCGGGAATCTCTCCCCGCTCCTTCGCCTCGGCCAGGCAACCGGCAATCCGGCTGGCAATCGTCGAGAGGCACGACTCGATCTTCAGCCGGAACACGTCGCTGATGCCCGAGAGTTCCTGGCCGAGCCCGCCGAGCAGGCAGCCCATGTAGCCGTCTTTGCGGTAGCTGCGCTGCGTCATTTCGAAGAACCGGCGCACGCGGACCAGCGGTGGGTGAGCCGGGTCGTTGAGGCAGGCGTCAAGGCCGGCATGCACGGACTGCATGTACTGATCGATCACCTGCAGCGCGAAATCTTCTTTGTCGCTGAAGTGGTGATAGAAAGACCCTTTTGGCGTCGCCGTAGCTGCCAGCAACGCCTGGATGCCGAGGTCGTTGTAGCCATGCTCCAGCAGCATGGTCAGTCCCGCGTCGATCAGCCGCTGCTTGGTGGGATGGGGCGTCACTATCCGGCGACCTTGGCGCGCAGGTGGTCGATGACGCGCGTGTGCTCGTGCTGGGGGCTGAACATCACGAGTTCGGCATCGGCTTCGACCAGCACGTTGTGCCCCGGCGGCCAATAGAACAAGTCATTCGCCGTCACCGTCTCGCGCACGCCGTGTGCATCGGTCGTCGACACCCGCGGCCAGCAAGAAGTACTCGCCGCTGATCTTGTCGAAGCCGCGGACATTGCCAAAGTCCGTCTGCTGGCGGAGTACCGCCCCTGGAATCGCCATCTTGACGTCGACGTCGTCTTTTGCCACACGCATGCTGTTGCTCTTTTGATTAGACCAATCGGTCTAGAGGGAAGCATACACCCGTTGGCCACGTTCGTATAGTGGACCGACAACCTCTACCGCTCGGCCAGTCCTATGGGCTTGGGGCTTGGGGCTTTGAAGTAAAGTTCAGGCCATGAGCGCATGGTTTCGCCGGTCCCTCGCCTTTCTCGCTTTGATGATAGTGGCTGCCCAGGGTTCGACACGCATGTCGGCACAAGTCGCCACGGCCACCGCGCCCAATCCGCCGGCGGTGTTTGCCGATCCCGGCCGGCGCGCGAAGCTCGCAACCGCATTCCCAGAAATCGACAAGGTCGTGGCTGCGTTCATGGCGCGCACTCATGTGCCGGGCGCGGCGTGGGGCATCGTGATTGACGGCGAGCTGGCGCACATTGGCGTGGCCGGCTATCGCGACCTCTCGACCAAGGCGCCAGTGACTCGAGATTCGGTCTTCCGTATCGCGTCGATGTCGAAGAGCTTCGCCGCCATGTCGATTCTCGCGCTGCGAGACGAAGGCAAGCTGTCGCTCGACGACCTCGCCGAGAAGCATGTCCCGGAGCTGAAGAACCTCCGCTACCCGACCACCGACTCACCGCGCATTCGCGTGCGCGACCTGCTCTCGCACGCCGCGGGTTTTCCGGAAGACAACCCGTGGGGCGACCAACAACTCTCGGCCACCGAAGATGCGTTCTCGCGGATGATGCAGCAGGGCATCCCGTTCTCGAACCCGCCTGGCGTCGCCTACGAATACGCCAACTACGGCTTCGCCATCCTCGGCCGCATCGTCACCAACGTCTCCGGTCAGCCCTACCGCCAGTACCTGAGTGAGAAGATCCTGCGGCCGATGGGCATGACCTCGACCACCCTGGAACCGCGAAACGTGGCGCCGGATCGGATGGCGCTCGGCTACCGCTGGGAGGACGAAACCTGGAAGCTCGAACCGGCCTTGGCCGACGGCGCTTTTGGCGTGATGGGCGGCATGCTGACGTCGGTTTCGGATCTCTCGAAGTACGTTGGCGCGCTGTT
The DNA here is from genome assembly GCA_009694735.1 of Acidobacteriota bacterium. Classification (GTDB taxonomy): domain Bacteria; phylum Acidobacteriota; class Vicinamibacteria; order Vicinamibacterales; family UBA2999; genus 12-FULL-67-14b. The sequence continues at coordinate 28,725 of SHUG01000027.1, forward strand.
GGCTGCGTGGCCACCGCGCGACGGCGCAGAAGCCGGGCCAATTCGCCGATCCTCGTTGCGCGAGATGCAGCAGATCTGGCGCTCGCGGCCGTCCACGGCCACGCGCACGCCTGCCGGCGCCATCAACCTGAACTCCGGAGGCTACGGCTTCGGCCTCGGCATCTCCCAGTCCTGCGACTTCGACCAGATCGTTGCGCACAGCGGCGGCTTGCCCGGCTACGGTTCGATGATGCGCTGGTTGCCGAGCTACGGCGTGGGTGTGATTGCGTTTGGCAACGTCACTTACACCGGCTGGGGCGGTGTTGTGACGCAAGCGTTCGAACTGATGGCAAAGACAGGAGGCTTGCAGCCGCGCATGCCGCAACCCTCGCCGACCCTCGTCACGTCGCGGGATGCGGTGTCACGACTGATCATGAACTGGGATGACAAGCAGGCTGACGAGATGGCGGCGATGAACCTGTTTCTCGATCGATCGAAGGACCGCAGGCAGAAGGAGATCGCCGACCTGCGCGCGAAGGTCGGGACTTGCGCCCCACCAACTTCGTTTGACTCAGTGGAGAACTGGCTGCGCGGCGACTGGACGATGAAGTGCGAGCGCGGCGACCTGAACGTGTCGATCACGCTGGCGCCGACCATGCCGCCGAAGGTGCAGTTCCTGGATGTGAGCCTGGC
>SHUG01000177.1 GCA_009694735.1 Acidobacteriota bacterium
GACGCTGCCGCAGGTGATCAGCCGGAGGAGAGGGCGGCTCAGAAGTAGCCCTCGCGCTTCTTTCTTTCCATGGACGAGGGCTGGTCGCTGTCGATCAGGCGGCCCTGCCGTTCCGAGGACGCCGCCGCCAGCGTCTCGGCGATGATCGCCGCGATGGTGGTGGCGCGGCTCTCGACGGCGCCGCTCAGTGGGTAGCAGCCAAGCGTTCGGAACCGCACCGATCGGCGCTCGGGTGTCTCACCGGGTTCGAGCGGAAACCGTTCGTCGTCCACCATCACCAGGGTGCCGCTGCGATGCACGACCGGCCGCTCGGCGGCGAAGTAGAGGGAGACGACCGGAATCCCTTCGCGTTCGAGGTAGCGCCAGACGTCGACCTCGGTCCAGTTCGACAGGGGGAACACGCGCAGCGACTCGCCGGGGCGGATGCGCATGTTGTAGATCGCCCACAGTTCCGGGCGCTGGGCCTTCGGATCCCACCGGTGGCCAGCCGCACGGAACGAGCAAATGCGCTCCTTGGCGCGCGAGGCCTCCTCGTCCCGGCGCGCGCCGCCAAAGATCACGTCGAAGCGGTGGGCATCGAGCGCCTGCTTGAGGGCCTCGGTCTTCATCACGTCCGTGTAGGGGCCCGAGCCGTGCGAAAAGGGATTCACCCCCGCGGCCAGGCCGGCCTCATTGCGGTGCACGAGAAGGCGCATGCCGGACTCGCGCACCACGCGTTCGCGGTGCGCGTACATGGCCTGGAATTTCCACGTGGTGTCGATATGCAGCAGCGGGAATGGCGGCGGCGCGGGATGGAACGCCTTGCGGGCCAGGTGCAGCAGCACCGACGAGTCCTTGCCGATGGAATACAGCAGGACCGGACGATCGGCGCCGGCCACGGCTTCACGCAGGATCTCGATGCTCTCCGATTCCAGGACGTCGAGCGTCATCGAATGAGCGCGACGACGAGAATGAATTTGTTCATGTCAGTGTCCGTGTTTGACCGGCATGCCCAAGCGGCTGATGGTGTCGCCTTCGAAATCGAACTCGATCAGCACGACCGGCTCTTTGCCGACCACCCAACCGTCGTGTCCCGGATCGATCGCAATGATCTGTGGCGCTTTGTGTTCGACGACGCAGCCGTCGGCGTACTCGATGTGAATCTCGCCATGCGCGAGAAAGCCGACGTGGGCGTGCATGCAGAGGTCGGTGCCCACGACCGGCTTCATGTCCACTGACCACCGGAAGCCAACCGGGTAGATCATCCGCTTGACGCGGGCGGCGCCGGCGCGTCCCACCTCGAGGCGCACGCGCCCCACGTCGCGGCGCTCCGCACCTTTCACCGGCGCGAACAGCGGGTTGACCGCTACCGCGCGCACCTTCTTCCGGACTGGCTTCCTCACGGCCTTCGTTACAACTCTCTTGCGCGCTGACTTGGGGACCGGGCGTGCCTTCGCCTTGGTCTTCGACTTCTTCTTTGCCATGGGTGCCTCTGGTACTGCCGTTGCGGCATTGTATACGCCACGAGGCGCGAAGCGCCGAGTCCCAGGAGCAAGCGTGAGCGAGCGACTCCCGGGAGGCCGGTGAGGGCCGACCCCTACGAGGCGCGAAGCGCCGAGTCTCTGAATAGCCGCTCGAAGTTGCCGCCGAAGATTTGTTTCTGGTGGGCGGCAGCAACGCCAAGGCGATCGAGCGCGGACTGCTGTTGCTCGTAAACCTCGCGGTTCCATCCGCGAGGGAAGAACGACGAGTCGGTTCCGAATAACAACCGTTCCGGGCCAACCACATCCAGCGCGGTTCTGAAGACCTGATCGAGGGTGAGTCCCGGCGACGTCTTGATCCACGAATTGGAGCTCGACGTGTCGAGCAGCACGTTGGGGCACAGGCTGGCCACCATCAACGCTTCCCGCAACATCCCAGCGCCGAAGTGCGGGATGACGATCGGCACGGTTGGGAATCTCAACGCCACGCCGTGGAGGTCGAGCGGGTTGCCGAAACGAATATCGAACGGGCTCGGCAGCCCCAGCTTCTTGCGCACGCCCACCGACAGCACGCCGCAGTGCGCGAACACCGAGGTGCCCGGCCGCGCCGCGGCCAGCTCGAACACCCGCGCGACGCGATCGTCATGCAAGGCGTAGCGATGCATGGCTGGGAACAAACAGATCGTTCGCAGTCCGCCATCCAGCGCCCGATCCGCATACGAAATGGCATCGTCTCGGGTCGGATCCAACATGAAGAAGCCGACGAAGCGGGAGGGATGGCGCGCCACCGCCTTCGCCACCGAGTCAGCATCGCCCGGCAGGCTGGCGATCAGTGCGGCCTGGTTCACGCCGTGACGATCCAGTTCGAGCACCCATCGGCCGGCCAGCGCCTCGGTCGACTCGGGGTCGTCCCACCCGATCGCCTTCAGTGCATCGCGCGTGCCGCCGAGGCCGGCAAAGAAGCCGGGAGAGAAGAAGTGAACGTGTGCGTCACAGATCATAGGGCTTGGGGCTCGGGACTTGGGGCTTGGGCCTGGAACACGAGCACGTGCTGCTTGATTTTCACGATCCACGCCCACAGGAGTATCACCCCAGTAACGATGAGGCCCAGCGAGAGGCCCACCCACAACCCCCAGACGCCCCATCCGACGATGAAGCAGAGCGTGTAGCTTACCGGCAGACCCAGCAACCAGTGGGCCGCCAGGTTGACGAGCATTGGTGTTCGCGTGTCCCCAAGGCCCCGCAGGGTGCCGGTGATCACGCCCTGGACGCCGTCGAACAACTGAAAGACGGCGGCGAGATAGAGCAGCGACGTGCCGACCGTGAGCACGGCTTGGTCGGAACTGAACCAGCCGATCAGCGTGCGCGGCATGGCGACGAAGACGGTGCCGGAGGCGAGCATGAACGCCGCGCCGAGCAGAATCGCCGTCCAGCCCGCGGCTGCCGCCCGCCCCCGATCGCCCGCACCCACGGCGTGGCCGACGCGCACCGCACCGGCAGAGCCCATCCCCATGGGAATCATGAAGGCGATGCCCGCCAGGTTCAGCGCGATCTGATGCGAGGCGCTCGAGATCGGGTCGAGCGTGCCGGCGAACGCCGTGACCAGCGCGAAGACGCCAACCTCGGCGAGCATCTGCGAGGCGGCGGGCAACCCGAGGCTCAACAGGCGGCGCAGCCGGGCCGGTTCGATCGGCCGAGGCACGCGCCACAGACTTTCGTGGCCCGAGTTCTTATCAGTCCACCAAATCGCGACCACCAGCGAGCCGAACATGTAGATGCGCGCGATCAGCGTGGCCCACGCGGACCCGGGCACGCCCAGACGCGGAAAGCCGAGGTGGCCGTAGACCAGCAACCAGTTCATGGCCGCGTTGAGGATGTTGGCGGAGATCAGCGCGAACATCACCGGCGTCACCAGGTGCATGCCCTGGAGGTAGCGGCGGCACGCGGCATAGGCGAGCAGGAACGGCGTGCTCCAGATCAGGACGAAAAAGTAGGACTGCAACCGCGGCGCCACCGCGGCGTGAAAACCCAGTGACGGGATCGAGAATGCCAGCACCACGCACACCGCCATGATCGGCACGGTCATCAGCGCCGCGAGCGTCAGGCCGTCGAACAGCCAGCGATGACAGTCGCGCACATCACCGGCGCCAAACGCCTGCGACACCAGCGTGTCGAGGCCGAGCAACACGCCCATGCCAAACACCGCGAAGGCAATGTGCATGGCGGCGCCGACGCCGACGGCGCTAATCGCCTCGGGCCCGAGGGGGCCCACCATGAGCGTGTCGACCACGCCCATGCCCATCCAGCCGAGTTCGGCCATCACCACCGGGACGGCGAGGCGGAGCATGGGGGCCAGTTCCGCACGAAGGGAAGCGCGCACGGGAATGTTCAAGCTTACGGTAGGATGAGCGCCGGAGCCAGCCATGCGAATCATCCTGTCGTCGGTCGGCGCGCTACTCGTAATCGGACTCTCGGTCAGCGTTGACGCGCAGGTGATCTTGCGACCTGGTGACGTGGAGATTTAGCGGTCAGTAACATCACCAACTCACCAAATCACGAGATCACCAAATCCGAGTTCGTTACGGCGTGGGCAGGGGCGGCATCTTGTCCTTCGGCAGCCGCGGCAGCTTCTCATCCCGCATCGCCAGGTGGTAGACCGCCGCCGCGATCACCATCGCCGACTGCCGCGCATCGTCTTCGATGATGCGCTCGTAGGTGTCGAGGTTGGTGTGCCAGGTGTGTGAGTTGTATTCGATCGGATCCTGCGAGACGCCAATGCCCGGCAGGCCCGCTTCGTTGAACGAGGTCGAATCGGTGCCGCCGCGGCGGCGGCTCTGCGTGGCGCTGACGCCGAAGAAGCCGTTGTCCTCGAACGGCCTGGTGGCCTCACGCAGGATCGCGGCGGCCTCGCCGGGGCCGAACACCGACATGCCGCGCGCGCGGCCGGTGCCTGAGTCGATGTTGAAGTAACCGGCAAAGTTCGCGTGTTCCGGCTTGGCGTTCTCGACCATGCCGAAGTGTTCCTTCACGTACGCCTGCGAGCCGAGCAGGCCCTGTTCCTCGCCGCTCCACAAGGCGACGCGAATGGTGCGGCGCGGCTTCACGCCGATGGCGTTGAGAATGCGGATGGCCTCGAGCATGGTGGCGCAGCCAATGGCGTTGTCGGTGGCGCCGGTGGCGGAGTGCCACGAGTCGACGTGTCCGCCGAGCATCACCACTTCCTGCGCCTTGTCAGTGCCCGGAATCTCGGCGATCACGTTGTAGGCCGTTGCGCCCTCGGGGTAGCTGCGATTGACGATGTTCATTTCGAGTTCGACGGTGCGGCCGTCGGCCATCAGGCGCGACAGGCGACCGTAGTCTTCGTTGCGCATCACGACCGTGGGCACCGCCCTGGCGATGTCGAAGGTGCGGTTGTTGAAGGCGCGAATCTGGCCATGCTCACGGCCCGCGTCATTCACGCGTCCGGCGGCGCCGGCCGTGACCAGGAACTGGTCGAGTTGCTCGGCCACTTGCGCGGCGGGGACCACATTGGGGTTCGCCGGCCCGCCGGTACCACCGCCGCCCGGGAAGCCGCCGCCCGCCGGCGCGTTCGGGTCGAACTGCGCGCGCACGTCGTTATCTTCGCGGCGTTTCTGCGGCGTGAGGATGGTGACACGCACTTGCGTGGCGGCGCCCACCATCACGAACTTGCCGTTGACCTTGGCGCCGTTGTCAGCGAAGAACTTGGTAAGCACGTCCTTGGTGGGCTGCAATGGCACGATCAGCGGCACCGCCTGGGCCGTGACGGCGCCGTTGGTGCCGGGCGTCCACGC
>SHUG01000178.1 GCA_009694735.1 Acidobacteriota bacterium
GGACCTTGGGAGCAGGCTCGGGGGGTAACGTCTCGTTCTTTGAGAAAGCCCATCGGGACGGGACGCCTCGAGGTGTTCCGTCCCGATGTTTCTTTTAATCCCAGTGCGCAGGCGCTGCTCTCATATTGGGAGGTGTGTTAGTGAAACGAAAACCGAGTCAGTTCATCGTGGTCGCCGCGCAGGGCGTTGCGCTGCTGGCGTTGACAGTTTCCCTCTTCACCGCGATGCTGCACGCGCAGTCGCCGGCACAGCCGGCTGCCGCAGGAGCAGGGGCGGTGGTGGCACTGAATCCAATCACGATAATGCCGCCAGCCCAGCCGGTGCCCTACAGCCACAAGGCCCACCTGGCTAGAGGCTTGAAGTGCGAGGCCTGTCACACCAGCCCCGCCCCGGGCGACGTTGTGGGCTTGCCGGCCGCGGCCGTGTGCATGAAGTGTCACGTGTCGGTGGCCAAGGACAAGCCGGCCATCCAGACGCTGGCGAAGCTGGCCCGCAGCAAGGAACCGATCGCATGGCAGCGGGTCTACCTCATCCGGCCGAACCATGTCGGCAACGCGCATGAGAAATGGGAGAAGGGCTCCGGCGTGCAGTGGAGCCACAAGAAGCATCTCGATGCATCCATTACGTGCCAGGGTTGCCATGGCGATGTGGCGCAGCTGGATGTCATGGCCGAGATCACGACCGTGACGACCAAGGGCGGCTGCATGACCTGCCACAACGAGCGCTCGACGAATCAGTTCAAGGCCAAGGGTACGGCGTGTGCCACCTGCCATCAGGACTACAAGCACACCATCACGCCAGATTGGCGCTTGCTCCCGCCCGTCAAGAAAGGCTAGGCGTCTGACGAGTCCTGGGCGCGCCGCCTCGTCTAAGCGAGGCCGGCGCGGCCCACAGGGCGTTTTCGGAACAGGTCAGGAAGGAATGTGGGAGGTCGACCGACCTCCCACACGTTCACCCAGCAGTCAGTCGGTAGTCCGTCATCTCCCGGCCTGCGACGTCGTGGTCCCCGGGTTGATCGTGATCGTGCCGATGCCGTCCTTGATCACGATGGTCGTGCCGTAGGGTTTGCTCAGCTTCTGCAGGTCCTGGAGGATCTTGTTCGCGGCCGTCAGATTGGCCAGCTGAGGGTACCCGCGGTCCGTGCGCTTGTTGCCGAATCCGAGCGTGATCGGCGTCAGGGTGACCATCGCCGGGCGGCCGCCGCGGAAGGTCACGTCCGCCACCACCGCCTCCCACATCAGCGGGTTGGCCGGCCAGGTCTTGCGGTCGAAGTCCGTGCGGGCGTTGAAGAAGTCCGCCGGGAGCGCCTCCACGCCGAGTTCGTAATTGTCGAAGTTGTCCTGCGGTTGCGGGATCACCAGGTCGTTCTCGAAGATGAAGTTCCCGAGGCTGTACATGATGACCTTGCCCTTGTAGATCTCGATTCCACGCAGGACGTGCGGACCACTGGCGGCCCAGACATCGACCCCGGCATCGACCGCTGCGCGCGCATACTCGGTGATGAACTGGGCCGGCACCGTGTTCCCTTCTGGCGCGGCCTCGTGCATGTGCGAGTAGGTGACGACGTAGTGAGCCATCTGCTTCGCGTCGCGGATGCGGGCAGTGTAGTCCTTCAAGTCGTCAGGGTGTGCTGTCGTCACGATGCCCGGCTTGTCACTCCGCTCGAACGTGACGGCGCTGGCGCCGTACCGTCCGCCGGTCAGCGACATCACCAGTTTCGATTCCGGCCCTGCCGCGCCGCCCTCGCCCCCGCCGCCGATCTTCAGATCCTGTCGCATCCTCTTCAGCGACTCGAACGTGGGCGCGTCGACCCGGTACGTGGTCAGGAAACGGAGAGGAGCTAGGCCCGGTCGCCCGCGCATATCCTGTCGAGCCTGCCCGGCCGGCGCGGACGCACTGAATGTGCTCGCGCGCGAAATGAACCCCACGCGCCCCTTCGCGGTCTGCAGGTAGGCCGCGGCCCGAGCCTGCGCCAGGTTCTCTCCGATGCCGGCGAACACGGCGCCACCCTTCTTGAACTCCTTGACCGTGTCGAGCAGGCCCGGGACGCCCAGGTCCACCGAGTGGTTGTTCGCGGCCGAGAACATGTTGAACCCCATCCACTGCAGGCCCTTGAGCCTGGCCGGATCGGAGAAGATCCACGTCCCTCCCGAATCGAAGACGGGATACGCCTCCGGGCTTGTGGCGAACGTGCCCTCGAAGTTCAGCGCAGACGCGTCACCCTTGCGCAGGGCGTTCACCACGCCCATGAACCCGGGGACGCTCTCGCGCGCCTCGGGTGCCGTGTTGATGATCGCGTCACCTGCCAGTGTGACGTGGAACTCGGGCCGGCTGGCGGGTTCCTGCCCGCTCAGCGGCCGGGCCAGGACGAACGCCGTCGCCACCGACAACGCCAGAACCAGCCGCACTGTTCCTTTGGTCCACATACTTCGCTCGATCCTGCTCATCGTGCTCCCCTGTCTCTCTTCGACTCCACATTTCGCATTGATCGGGCGGCATCGGATGCGCCCGCGTCTGGCAGCAGGGCGCATGCGGCCCGTATCGGTCCCTCGCGCTGGTGTCCCGTGTCCGGTTCGACGCCCTTTGGATGGGACGCATCATAACCCACATCGCCCGCGCGCTCCGTCACCGAATAGGGTCGTGCCCCGTGCCGTTCTCCGTCGGCGGGCGGTCTGCGGCAACCGCTAGAAACGGAACAATTTCGTCACTTTCAGCGCGAACGATCGGTTCAGCACCGCCGGCACTCCCCGCACGGCCGTGTCGCGGCCATCGCTGTACACGACGAACAGCTCGCTCCCTGGCGTGTATTCCCATCGCAGGCGGACGCTGGAGCCGAGGGAGTGCGCAAGGGCGTTGTATTGGACGAGGCTGCTCAGCAACATCCGCGGCGTCGGCGTCACGATGAACCTGGTGCTGATGGCCGTGGCATTGAATTCCCCGTATGGCAACTCGACCCAGTTCAGCGCGACGCTCGGCTCCAGGACGAATCGTGGAATCCATGCGGCCGACATGCGGCCCGAATAGCCGACCTCCGTCTTCGTGCCGTCGTAGAACGTGCCGGTGGCTGCCGACACCCGCCCGTTGATTCGGCGTTGCTGGCCCAGGTTGTAGGAAACCCTTGTGGTCCGGGAATCATAGCCGCCCGCCGGCACCACGACGCCGGGCGCGATGCGAAAGGCTTCCTGCAGGAGCTCGTAGTCAACGCTGTGCTCGAAACTGGACTGGTCCCCGTTCTGGAACTCGATGGTGAACTGGCCTCGTGCCTGCCGGTCCTCGACGACGGTCCGGTCCGCGTCGGTGATGTAGTCCACGCCGGCTATCCATGAGAGCTTTCTGACCACTGCGCTCTTCCTCGGCCGGATACTGAAGCGACCCTGGGCGAACTGCTCGCTGAAATCGGTGCGCCGCACGAATCCGACCTCCGGTGCGAAGTGCTCGCCCACGAGCAGCTCTTCGGCCGCCAAGCCGAAGCGGTCGGTCGCGAAATCGAACCTCGCGCGGTAGCTGTCGTTTCGGCCCCGGAGCCCCGGCGTGTCGGTCTGCGCATAGTAGGTGCTCACGTCGACGCTGTCGAGAAAGCGAAACGTGGCGTCGGCCCCGAGCCCGAGGTTGCTCCCGGGGCCGCCCAGAAGCGGTGCGCGGCGGGTGGCAATGACCCCGATATTGCTGCGGCGCAGGAAGTCCCACTTGACGCGCGCGACGGAGAAGTTGGTGCTGCGCGCCGCGGCCTCGGGCTTGTCCCCCGTCTGAACATCGAGGGCGCCGAGGGTGAGACGATAAGCCGTATTAGCGGCCTCAAGTGTTAACGGAAGTCCCGTTCTCAGACTCAGCGCCGACCAGGCCGCTTCTCAGATCGCGTGGCGGTGACCGAACGCGATCCGCAAGTGGGCACGCTGGACATCTGGATTCAGTCCGGACTGCAGCCGGTGCCCCTCCGGCTGTCCCGATCGACAAATGTGGACGAGGGCGCGGTCTGGTCGCCCGAGGGCAACCGCGTCGCGTGGACGTCGGCGGGCCGCGCGGTCACGATTCGAGGCGCGGGCGCGGTTCTCGACGAGCAAGTGCTCGCCACGTTCGACGCGCCCGTGCGCGTGTGGGATTGGCCGCTGGCTCATCGTCGGACGCAGGGCGGCCGATTCCGGAGACGACCTCTGGCTGATGCCCGCGGCGGGCGGCGCGGACGCGCGCCCCTATGCGCGGGCGTCGTTCAATGAGGTGGATGCCGCCCTTTCGCCGACCGGCCGTCACATGGCCTACGCATCCGATGAGGCCGGGCAATTGGACATCTACATCGACTCGTTTCCGACGCCGGGTACTCGCATCCTGGTGACGACGGCTGGGGGCCGCGAGCCGCGGTGGCGCGCCGACGGGGGCGAGTTGCACTTCCGGCGTGGCTCCGAGATCCATGCCGTGGCCCTCGCCCTGGTCTCAGGCGCCCTCGAGGCGCGCGCCACTGCGCGGCTCTTTGATCTCGGCACCGATCTACGCGCCTATGATGCCTCGAGCGACGGGTCGCGATTTCTGGTCAACGTCCCCGCGACGAGCGCCGCCCCACGGCCGGCGACCCTGGTGGTCAACTGGCAGCCGCCGGGGAGCGGTGCAGAGAAGAACGCAGTGCGGTGAACCTGACCGGCCCTGAGATGGCATGCGTCGATGGACGACGGGGCCGATGCGGGCGCAGCGCGACTGACGAGTGCAGGCAGCCCGAGCAAGAGACGCGTCAGGCCGACCAACGCTCACGGAACCGCGCGGGCCAAGAGGGGCGGCGCGCCAGATGTCCCGAAATGACCGCTGGTGCGGGGGCTGGGACCGGGTCAAGGGTGGTGATCACGTCGTCATCGGGTAGTCCGAAAGTCTGGGTGCACCTCCGGGCGATGACCACTGCAGTAGCGGCCGGAGCCCGCGGACGTCCTTCATGTTCTCCATTCCAAGCACGCCGTCGATTAGACGCGTACACTGGGCCGCTCCGATGACCGGCTGGATCAAGCTGCGGCTCTTCGCGATCACCTGGTCGCGGCTCATGGGGTTCTCCACGGTACCGAGCACCGGGCCAAGGCTGTTCTGGGTCAAACGGGTACCGTCGGTGAGTGTCACCTCGATCAGCGGGACACCCAGGCTATTCCGGATGTCCGACCCGCGAGCCGGCGGCTCGAGCCGTACCTTCTCCGCCAGACGGCGTATCGCTGGAT
>SHUG01000179.1 GCA_009694735.1 Acidobacteriota bacterium
TACCAATGCCGCCGCCGGCGTCTTCCCCGAACCGTTACATCACGAAGAAGTGATGGAAACCGCGCGCCAGGTGAAAGGGCAGTTCATTGCCCTGCTGGAGGGGATCATTGGCCGCCTCTGAGGCCGCCACCTCCGCTCAAGCTTCGGTGGACAAGCTGGTCGCCGCGGCCCGCGCCGTTCGCGAACGGGCCGTCGCCGACTTCTCGGGATTCAAGGTCGGCGCGGCGCTCGAAACCACCGACGGGCAAATTATCACTGGCTGCAATATCGAGAACGCCAGCTATGGGCTCACTGTGTGCGCCGAGCGCGTCGCCATCTTCAAGGCAATCTCCGAAGGCCACCGCGCCTTCACGCGCATTGTGGTGGTTGCCAACACCGAATCGCCGACTCCGCCCTGCGGCGCGTGCCGGCAGATCCTGTGGGAGTTCGGTGGCGACATTGAAGTGATTCTCGCCAACACGACGGCGGTCACGGCAAGGCTGCAGATGAAAGACTTGCTGCCGTTGCCCTTCGATCGTCGTCTTCTGTAGCAGACGGGGCTCCGTCAAGAATTACTCTCCCGGCCAGCAGTGCCCTCCCGGTATGATCCTGCAAGAGATGCTTCCAACTATTGCTTGGCACGATGACGACCTCGTGATGATCGATCAGCGCAAGCTGCCGGCCAGTGAAGTCTATGTGACCTGCCGCAGCGTGAACGACGTCGCCAAGGCTATCAAGACCATGGTCATTCGTGGCGCGCCGGCCATTGGCGTGTGCGCGGCCATGGGGCTGGCGCTCGGCGCGGCCCGCAGCAAGGCCACCGGCACCAAGCAGTTCACCACCGAGTTCCAGCGCAACTGCGACCTGCTGGCCGCCACGCGGCCGACCGCGGTCAACCTGTTCTGGGCCATCGAGCGCATGAAGCGATGCTTTGCGGACGGCGCGCTCGCCGGCGAATCGGTGGATCAATTAAGGGCTCGGCTGCGGACCGAGGCCGACCGAATTCACGACGACGATGTGGCGAGTTGCCGGGCGATTGGTGCGCACGGTGCCACACTGGTGCCGGACGAGGCGTGCGTTCTGACCCACTGCAACGCCGGCGCGCTGGCCACTGCGGGATATGGCACCGCCCTGGGCGTCATCCGTGGCGCCATCAATGCCGGCAAGAAGGTGCGCGTGCTGGCCGACGAAACGCGGCCCTTCCTGCAGGGCGCGCGACTTACCGCCTGGGAGCTGGTGAAAGACGGCATCGACACCACCGTGATTACCGACAACATGGCCGGCGCCATCATGCGGGCGGGTGAGGTCGACCTGGTGGTCGTCGGCGCCGACCGGATTGCCGCCAACGGCGATACCGCGAACAAGATTGGCACCTACACGGTCGCTGTCCTGGCCAGGGAGCATGGCATCCCGTTTTACGTCGCGGCGCCGTGGTCGACGATCGATCTCGCGACACCGGACGGCAACGCGATTCCGATTGAGCAACGCGACGCGCGCGAAGTGACACACGTCGGCTCCACCCAGCTCGCGCCCGAAGGCGCGCACATCCGCAACCCGTCGTTCGACGTGACGCCCAGCAAGTTCATCACCGCGATCATCACCGAGCGCGGCATCGTCCGGCCGCCCTTCCTCGAGAACCTTCGTGCGTGAACCATGTTGGTGCTATTCACCGATCGGCCGAGTCGGCTCGAGCAGGGCACCCTGCACCAACTGGGCGCGGGCGCTGGCTGTTCATCGTGTCGGCGCACCCCTCGCCCGGTCGGGCCGAGTGTCACGCCTTCCTCGCGCGCGCCGTGCCTAGTATGGTCACCATCGCCGCAAGACCCAAGAGCCCGATGCTCAACGTGACGGCGGCGACGAATGACGGCATGGTGCGGACGTCAGGCAATCGAAGTAGCCAGGCCAGTAGTCCCAGCGCCGCCACGATCCCGCCGCCCATGCAGACGAGCTCGCCCAGGTCCAAAGGCGCTTCCGCTTCCCTTTCCTGGTCCAGGCGGCGGAGGGCCTGCGCCTTCCACCACAGCACCTGATCATCCGGCAACGGTGAATCGTCGACCGCGGTCGCGGCAAGCTCGCGCATCCACACCATCGCGTGTTCGCTCTGACTCTCTTCCTGACGTAGCTCAGTCACTTCGATCCTCCACCGCCGTGGCGCTCGTCTCGTAGCAGCGAGGCCAGCGTCGCTCGCGCCCGTGAGAGCAGCACTTTGATACTGCGCTCGGCGAGGCCGAGCCCAGCCGCGATGTCTCGATGGCTGGCGCCTTCCACATACGCCAGCCACAGCAACTGGCGATCGCGCGCGCGCAGCTGCCGAAAGGTCCGTTCCATATCGAGACGCTGTACGGCATCCCGCGTATTCGCAACGGCCTCTGGCGCTTCGGACGCGGGCACTTCTCGCTTGCGCCGACGCCAACGGTCAGTGATCAAGTTACTCGCCACGCGAAACACATAGCGACGGAGCTCCTGAGGATCATCGATCGCTGGCGGGTGGCGCAGCAGACGAACATAAGCCTCCTGGACGATGTCGTCGGCGTCGGCGACGCGTCCCATGACTCGCGCGACGTAATTGCGAAGCGCTGGAGCCGTCTGCCGATAGAACTCGCCGAACGCCTCCGGGTTATCCATGCGGCTGATGGTCGAGACCTTACTCTAGACCAACGCGGAGAAACGTCTGATCGGCAAAGCGAAGGGCCGTGGGCGCCGTCGCTCCGTCAGGCACCACAAACGTCACTACCGACCCGCTGCCGGCGAGATCGACCCGGAACTGATACTGCGACCCGTCGTAGACCTCGGCGTTACCTCGCGCGAGACCCATTCGCACGGTGAGGCGTCCGGCCTCGTCGAGCGTCCACGCCATGTGGCCGAGCGCTTCGCTCTCGTAGGTGCCAACATAGGCGGCCCATGGCAGCGGCGTCGTCTGTGGACGCGCCTGACGGGTCGCGCGGTCTTTCTTGATAGCGTCCACCTGCTGACGCCGAGTGGTCAGACGTCCGTCGTAGCGGACAACCAGGTCTGGCTTGCCGAGAATCCGGTCGTAGATGTAGGTGGCCACGAGGTCGGTAAACGGTGAGCTGACCGACCCGCCATTCGAGAGGACCACGACGCCGACGCCGCGGTCAGGCATGAACGAGACGTGCGACCGGAATCCCGAGAAATCTCCAAAGCGCTGCAGGATGGTGTCGCCCTCGTAGGTGGCGATATCCCAGCCAAGGCCCCATGCGGTGCGGTGAAATGGCCCGAAGTTCCGATTCTGATCGACCTGTGCGCGCTGCGTGCTGGCAACCACCCCCACCGGAAGCACCTGGCGATCGCCAATGCGGCCGTCGTTCAGCTCCGCTGCCAGGTAACGAAGCAGGTCGTCCACCGAGCTGACATGTCCGCCTGCCGCCTGCATGTTGCTGTCGGCCTTGCCGTAGGCGACGCGCTCCAGTCCGCCGTCGCGATACTCGTACGGCATGGCCAGACGCTGCGGATCGGCCCTGCTGATCCACGCGGTCGTACTCTTCATGCCCAACGGCTCGAAGACCTCGCGTTGCAGGATCTCCTTCCATCCTTCTTTGAAGCGGACGTCGAGGGCCAGGCTGAAGATGTTGTAGCCCACATTGCTGTACGCAAACGCCCGGCCGCCTGGTGCCGCGGGATGGAGCCGCACCAGGCGAAGCAGCTCGCCCTCCGAGAACTCGCCGGAGTATGCCGTGCGGAAATCTACGGGACCGATCGGCTTGATGCCGTGGGTGTGCGTGAGCAGGTCGCGCAGCGTGATGCTGTCAGGCGACAGCGATGGGTGGAACGCCACACCGAGCAAATATCGGCTCACGGGAGCGTCCAGATCGATCAGTCCGCGCTGGGCAAGCAGCGCCGCACCGAGTGCGGTAAACGACTTGGTCGTGGAGGCCAGATAGAAGAGGGTATCGGGGGTCACGCGGCGTCCGGATTCCCGATCGGCGAAACCGAATCCCTTCGCGTACGTCACGTGTCCTGCACGCACGACGCCCACCGCCAGACCAGGAGTGAGGCCGGTGGCGATCACGCGCTCAACGAACGCGTCGATGTCGCCCGCTAGAGCGTCTTGGCTCTGGGCCGCCTCGCCGGTGGTGAACCACACGGCGACAAGGAGGAGGGCGGCGAAGCAGGCACGAGAGCGTCGATTGAACATGGCATATCTCCGACGCGACGTGCGCGTCACGGAATCTTGGGTTACGGCTATTGATGGCGGGTGGAGCGGTCGCCTGACGCGGGCGCGAGGAGTCGTGACGTCAGCCGGTATGACACGAACGACGAGGCGAGGAAGCCGAGGCCGAGCGATAGGGCGATGGCGCCGGCCGCCACGAACACGTTCCGGCTCTCGCCGTCGAAAAACCAGCCGAGGAACAGCGATCCGATCCCGAGCGCCAGCGCGACAATCCCGATCTCCGTGGCCCTGAGGATGCGTTCGCGGGGCGCGAGCGCGGGCGTGTCTGCCAAGACCGCGTTCAGGAACTCCATGCCGCCATCCGTTTTGGCGAATTCGCTGAAGTCCTTCAAGGAGCCGATGCGGTCGACGAGGCGGTTGTTAAAGTCGGTCAGGATGCGGAGCCGCTGGCGCCGTTGCCACGCGGTCACGGCCGTCCAGACCACGAACGCCACCATGAGAAAGAACGCGGGCACGATGATGATTTCAGGATGCACGTCAGGACCTTCCTTTCATGCATCTATAACGTGCGGTACCGGCGATTGGTAAACAAGACCGCGAAGAGGGGCACACGCCCAGCATGTTCCATACTCAACCTGAGCGGCAACTCAAGGATCGAGCGACGCCTTGGCCTTCGCTCAGCGGTCGCTTGGCTCAGCCTCGGCTCGGAGGGCGTCGAGGGTCGAGAGGGTGCCATGCACGCTGACCCAGCGATGGAGCCAGTCCCAATCGAGAGGGGCTGGCGCTACGAATCTGAGAATGTCGCGGACATCGTCCAGATCCTTCCGACGCGCCCAACGAAGCTTGGTGATGATGACGTCCTCTGGCGTTGGAATCCACGTGGGTTCCCCATCGAAGCTCGTGGCACGACGCCGATTGAATCGTTCTTGATCGTGGGCGTCCTGGCTCAAGTGGAAGAGCTCGACGCTGAACTGTGCATCCGTGTGGACGAGCGTGTCGC
>SHUG01000028.1 GCA_009694735.1 Acidobacteriota bacterium
TACACTTCGCAGCCCAGGATGGGATTGATGCCACGCTTGCGCGCCGCGTCATGGAACACCACCGCCGAGAACATGTTGCCGTGCTCGGTGACGGCCAGCGACGGCATCTTCAGCCGCTCCGCTTCGTCGAGCAGCTCGTCAATCCGGCAGGCGCCGTCAAGCAGCGAGAACTCGGTGTGCAGGTGAAGGTGGACGAAGTCTTTCACAGGCCGCTCGCTTCGCTCACTAGGCCTCGCTCCGCTCGGTGGGCCTTCGGTCGGCCGCTCGCTGCGCTCGCGGTCGGCCGCGCTTCGCACGGTAGGGTCTGTCCTACCGCAGGCCTACGGCGCGAAGCGTCGCCCCCCACAAGGCCAACGGCCGAAGGCCGCCCAAGGATCATTCCCATTCAATTGTCGAAGGCGGCTTGGAACTGATGTCGTAGACGACGCGGTTGATGCCGCGCACTTCGTTGACGATGCGTGAGGAGATTGAGGCGAGCAGGTCGTGCGGCAGGCGCGCCCAGTCGGCGGTCATGCCGTCGAGGCTCTCCACCGCGCGCACCGCGACCGTGAACTCATATGTCCGGGCATCGCCCATCACGCCGACGCTTTGCACCGGCAACAGCACGGCGAAACTCTGCCAGACGCGCTCGTACCAGCCCGCCTTGCGCACTTCGTCGGCAACGATTGCATCCGCCTTCTGCAGCAGGGTGATCTTGTCACGCGTGATGTCGCCCAGGATGCGAACCGCGAGGCCGGGGCCTGGGAACGGCTGGCGTACCAGAAATTCCTTCTCGATGCCGAGATCACGGCCGACCCGGCGGACTTCATCCTTGAAGAGCTCGCGCAACGGTTCCACCAGCTTGAACTTCATGCCTTCCGGCAGTCCGCCCACATTGTGGTGGCTCTTGATCGTGGCCGACGGTCCGCGCACCGAGACCGACTCGATGACATCGGGATAGAGCGTGCCCTGGGCGAGAAAGTCGAAGTCGCCGAGCGCCTGCGCCTTTTCGTTGAACACGTCGATGAAGGTGGCGCCGATGATCTTGCGCTTGGTCTCGGGATCGGTGATGCCGGCGAGACGAGTGAGGAAGAGGTCGGTGGCGTCGACGTGATGTACCGGCAGCGCCAGCTTCTTGTAGCGCTCCACCACTTGCTGTGCCTCGTTCAGGCGGAGCAACCCGTTGTCCACGAAGATGCACTGCAGGCGATCGCCAATGGCGCGATGGATGATCGACGCCGCGACGGTGGAGTCCACGCCTCCCGACAGCCCGCAGACGACACGGCGCTGCCCCACCTGGGCCTTGATGCGCGCGGTGGCCTCGTCGATGAACGACGCGGTGGTCCAGTCGCCGCTGCAGCCGCACACGTCGAACGCGAAGTTGAGGAGTAACTCCGTGCCGCGGTCGGTGTGGGCGACTTCCGGATGGAAGAGCATGGCGTAATAGCCGCGATCGGCCGCTTCCATGACGGCCACTGGTGCGTTGTTGCTGGTGGCGGCCACCGTGAAGCCGGGCGGCGCCGTGGCCACGAAGTCGCCGTGACTGGCCCACACCTTGAGTTGGTCGGGAATGCCCTTGAGCAGGCGCGACGCCACCGCCGGTGCCCGGCGCACCATGGCGTGGCCGAACTCGCGATGTGCGGAACGGCCGAGCGTGCCGCCGAGCATGGTGGTCATCAACTGCATGCCGTAGCAGATGCCCAGCGTCGGCACCCCCAGGTCGAGCACCGCGCGATCGCAGTGCGGGGCCCCCTCTTCATCGACGCTGCTCGGGCCGCCCGACAGGATGAGGCCGACAGGCTGCTTCGCCTTGATGGTGTCGAGTGGCGTGTTGAACGGAAGTATTTCGCAATACACCGACAGCTCGCGCAAACGCCGAGCGATCAGTTGGGTGAACTGCGAGCCGAAATCCAGGACGAGGATGGTTTGATGGGCCACGAAATCTCGAATGGGAGGTAAGCCACTATTATAAGGGCTGATGGGAGTCTTGTTCGCGGCGGTGATCGCGATTCTTCAGGCGGCGGTGGCCACGGTCGCGCCACTCGACGCGCGCTGGTCGATTCCCTTCGAGACGCCGCCAGTGGCCGGGGCGGGTTTCGATGCCACGACCGCATACGTCCCGCTCAAGGGCGGCCAGCTGGTGGCCGTTGATCTCGATCGCGGCACGGTGCGGTGGCGCATGGACCTAGCCACCACGTTCACCCCGGCCACCGGCGGTGGTCTCGTCTTCACCACCACCGAATCCTCAATTGAAGCGCGCGATGCGCTCACTGGCGCCACGCGGTGGCGGACGCCCCTTCCGGGTGGCGCGGCCGTGCCGCTGTATTGGGATACCGGGTGGCTGGTCGCCTCGACGCCAAACGGCGATTTGGCGGCCTTTCGGGCCTCCGATGGCACCCTGGTGTGGCGTCAGCCTCTGGGCGCCCCCCTCGCCGCCGCGCCGGCGCCGGCCCTCGATCGCCTCTTCCTGCCGCTCGCGGACAATCGGCTGGTGGCGGTTCTTCTGGCGACCGGCGAAACCGTCTGGAGCCGCAAGCTGTCCGGCCGCATCACGGGCCTGCTCGCGCTCGACGATCAATTGGTGTTCGGCACGACCGCGCGCGACGTAACGAGTGTGCGGGTGTCGAACGGCCGCGACCGCTGGAGGTGGCGCGTCGGTGGCGACGTGTCGGGCCTGCCGTCCGCGGACGCGAAGCACATCTACTTCGCCGCGCGCGATAACGTGCTGCGCGCCGTCGACCGCAAGAGCGGCAACCTGCGCTGGAAGGCGTCGCTGGGGGCGCGGCCGGTAGGCGGGCCACTGCCGCTGCCGAACACCATCCTGATGCCGCTGGTGTCGTCTGAAATCATCGGGTTCGATCGCGAAACCGGCAAGCCAACCGTCACCGTGAAGGCCGCCGGTGAGATGGGGCCGCAGCCGTTCTTCCGCCCGGGCGCGCGGCCGACGGCCGTGAGGCTGATCACCGTGAGCCGCGAGGGCCAGCTGCAAGGATTCGCGCAGCGGTTCGAGCCGGTGCCAGGGTTGATCGATGTCTTGCCGGGCACTCCGGCTGTGCCTTAAGCCACCGATTTGATCAAAAACTACAGCCACAGATTAGGCACAGATTATTCACAGATTCTTTTGGGGGTGATCCTGCCGGCGCTTCCGCCGTTGTGCGGAAGTGTCTACTCTATCGAGGGAGGTTACCCGTCGGTGCAGCGCCTGTTAGCCAGTTCGTCGGTTAGCAAGCCAGCGCCCCAGCGAGGCTTGGCTCTCCCCAGAGCGTCGACCGGCCAGCAGGCCTTCGACGCTGATGTCTTCGTCAAGATCGGGCCAATGGATGCCTTCGCCTTCACCGATGAAGCGCCAATGGGCTCGTTCGGTGTCGCTGCCATGGGAGAGTCTGGGGTACCACGCCAGGGGGACCGTGATCGTTCGCCCATCGAGCAAGTCCACAACGAGGGCATCACCGGTGACGGTCAATCGCTGGGCCCGGGCTTCGGTCGTTTCAATCGGCGATGTTGAAGTATTCATCCCATTTCTCCACCAGAAACGGCGCACGCTCCACCACAAGGCGTTCGATGTCCCGTAGTTCCGCGGCGCTGAATCCACCGCTGCGCTCGAGTCGAACGGGATCCAGCCAGAACTTCGCGCGTTTGGTATCTCGCTCGACGTGGACGTGACGTGGTTCGTGCCGATCCGCCGAGTAGGTCCTCCACCAACCCTGGCGAGCGGAGTCTAGTGCCGGGGCGGGTTCGCGTCAAACACCCGGCCCACCTCATTGACGCAACTACTTCCATCGTGGCCACTGCCTACTCCTGAAGGAATCGAGCGAGGGCCGGCCGAAGTTCAACAACAGGCCCAGACGGTGACCGCTGATGGCTAAGTAGTTCAACACCTGCGCCTGCTCGGCGGGGCCGGTCAGCGATGACGCCTTCACCTCCACAACAACATCGTTGAAGCACACGAAATCGATGCGATGCAATCCGGTCAGCCGGCGCTCTTTGTAAACGATCTGGCAAGGCACTTGAGCGGCGAACGGAATCGAGCGCAACTCGAACTCCACCGCAAGCGCTTCGCAGTAGATGCTCTCGAGCAGGCCTCGATGGAGAACCCTATGAACCTCCATGGCGGCGCCGATGATCTGAAATGTGTGCTGATCGTGCAAGTGGTGAATCGTCATGGCCGCGGAGAGTTCACGGTTCGAGCCAGATCTCGTGTCCCCTGAAACTGCCGAAAATGTCGTGGGAAGTTTAATCAGCCGCGCGATTGATCGCAGTTCCTGCGGCCCGTGACGCCGTCGCAGTTGGCAAGAATTGCGAGCCGAGGAGGCTCGGATGGACTTCGGAGTGGTCGCCGATTGATTAGACGCAGACTGATGTGATCTGTGTCTAATCGGTGTTTAATCTGTGGCTGTCTCTTATCCGTGGCTGTGAATGGCCGCCGCGAGCCGGGTGATGCCCTCGGCGATCTGTTCGTGGCTGATGCCCGAAAACGACAGCCGCGCGAACTGGTGACCGCCGCTATCGACGAAGAACGAGCTGCCGAGTACGAAGCTCACTCTCTCCTTCAGCGCCCGATCGAACAGCGCGCGGTCGTCGACGCCCGCTGGCAGCTCAATCCACAGGAAAAAGCCGCCGCGCGGTGAGGTCCAGGTCACGCGGCCGGCGAGGGTCGACTGGATCGCCTGTTCCATCACCGTGCGCTTCGCCTGGTAGTGCGCGCGTAACGATGGCGCGATGCGTTCGACGACATCACGGTCCATGGCGCCGTGCACAATCCGCTGATCGAACACGCTGCTGCAGATGTCGGCGGCCTGCTTCGCCAGCTCCACCTTCGCCGCGATCTCGCGGGGTGCCACCATCCAAGCCACGCGAAGCCCTGGCACCAGCACCTTGGAAAAGCTACCGAGATAGACGACGCGCTCGTCGGTGTCGTCGGCCTTGATCGGCCGCGTGTCGTCCGCGGTGGTCGTGTCTTCGAAGTAGATCGATCCGTACGGGTCGTCTTCGACGATCACGAGGTCGTGCCGGCGTGCGGTGTCGAGCAGCGCCAGCCGGCGCGCGCGGCTCATGAGCAGCCCGGCCGGGTTCTGGAAATTGGGAGTGACGTAGACGAACCTGGTCGTCTGCCCCTTCGCCCTGACGCCGGCAATCGCGGCTTCGAGTGCCGCCAGGTCGATGCCTTCGGCGTCTTGCGGCACGCCGGCAAACTGAGCCTGCAGGTTGTGGAAGGCAGCGATCGCACCGCTGTAAGTCGGCAGCTCGACCAGCACCACGTCGCCGGGGTCGATCAACACGCGGCCGACCAGGTCGAGGCCCTGCTGCGACCCGGTGGTGATGATGACGTCTTCGAACGTGCCACTGATCCCGCGGTCTTTCAACGTCTTGCCCAGCAGCTGTTCGATCAGCGGACGATACCCGCGCGTCGCGCCGTACTGCAGCGTGTTGCCCTCGCGGCGCGCCAGCAGGTCGGCGGTGATCGACTGCAGGTCGTCCCATGGGAAGACCTCGGGCGCGGGGTAGCCGGCGGCGAGCGAGATCAAGCCCGGAACAGCCGCCCCGAGAATGCCGGAGCGACGGATCGCCGATTCCTGGAACTGCTGGGCGGCGTTCGAAAGATGGGTCATGCGCGCGTCACCTGTTGCAGGCCATCAGACGGCCGCACGGGAACACCGGACGCCTGCAGCGCCCGATGCAACCGGACGTAAGTCGACACGCCAGTGAGGCCCACGAACTGAAACACCACGCCGCGCACCAGCCAGGCAAACACTTGCAGCGGCAGGGCAGCCAAGCCGACGAACGGCACAAAAGCAATCAGGCCCAGCGCCGCGGTGGCCAGAATCGAGACGCCGGTCGCCATCAGCATCAGCGCGAGGATCGCGACCAGCACCTGCCCCATCCCCTTCGTGCGCCGGCGCAGCAGCCGCGCCACGTGCGGCACCGCCTCCCACACGGCGCAATCTTCCGCGGCGACCACGATCTGGAGCAGGAGATACACAAAGTTCACCAGCGTCACGGCGACAATCAGCGTGAGCGACGCCAGCGTGACGGCGAGCGGTCCGTCAAGTGTCGCCGTCGCCGGCGGCCCGAACACCAGCGCGATGTAGCTACCAGCCAGCAGCGCGTAGACGATGGTGAGCGCGATGCCGAGGCGCAAGTAGCGGGAGAAGAGTGACCGCACGCCGGTGGTGAACCGCTCGACGGTGGCCTGGCTGGCCTGCGAGAGTGACGACAGGCGCAGCGGCGGCTGCTCGATCGGGCCGGCCGCCCGATCGCCGGCCAGCAGCACCGTCACACTGCCGGCCTTGGCGGCGAACATCAGCACCGAACCGCCGGCCAACACCACGCCGAGTGCGACGAGGAAGGCCGCGAGCGCGAACGGCTGCGCCAACAGCACACCCACCATGGTGGCGAGAATCTGGCTCGGCTCGAGCCGCAGCATCTCGAACGGGTCGCCGCCCACCACCAGGGCGACCAGGACGAGCCCGCCAACAATGGGAACGGCCAGCAACGTCTTGAACAGCGTGTCCGCCACGAACTGGACCATGACGACCTGCCAGTTGGCGGCGGTGACGAGCGCACCGCGCTTGAGCGAGAACTTCAACGAACCGGCTGTGCTGGACAGATCCACATTCTACAATGGCCATGCCGATGGCCATTCCTTCCTTCGTCGCCCGGAGCGCCCAAAGGCTCGCCTTGGGCGGAGCCGTGGCTGCCATGGCCATCTGGGTCGCCGCGGTTGTGGTCGAGCGCACGCAGCTGGGAGCCGACCTGCCCTCGTCTCGCGCTCGCTTGCAGGCCGAGGTATCGGGCCAGTTTGCCGCACTGGGTAATCGGCTAAACCTGGCCGTCAGGGCGATCGCGCTGGATGCGGAAACGGTTCGGCTGGCCGAACAGGGCGACGCGGCAGCCACCCGGCGACTGTTCGATCTGGCCGCTGAAGCCGTTGGCACCTCGCCAGACCCGGTGGCCATCACGATCTACGGCGCGCGCAACCAGCCGGTGGCGTGGGTCGGCCGATCGGAAGATGTCCCTGATGCGCGGTTGACGGGACCCGCCTCGCTCTTTCTCGCGCAGAGCACCCAGGGCCTCCAACTGGTGCGTGTCCAGCCGGTCGTGGATGCCGCTGACCCCGCGCGGCAGATCGGCGCGGTGGTGGCCGAAGCGCCGCTCTCGCGCGACGGCCATGCGCCCATGGCGGGCTCGGACTTCGCGCTCGAGACGAGCATCGTCGCCGTCTCGCTGCGGCTGCAGTTCGAGGGCGCGGCCGACGCCGGCGCCGACGCCTTCATCATCCGCACGCCGGCCGGCGAACCGCTGGCGGCAGTGCAACTGTCCGATGCCGATCTCGAAGCGTCTCGCGCGCGCATTCGCGACCGGCGCTTTGCCGCCGAGATCGCGCTGGGCGCGATCCTGTTGCTGTTGTTCTGCGTGGTGCTGCTCGATTGGCGGCGGGCCACACGGTCGATGCCGCTGGCGATCGTGCTGACGCTCGCCATCGCGGGGTTGGTGATCGCCGCGCGCGCCATGCTGTGGGTCGCCACCCGGCGCGTGGGCCTGGCGGAGCCCGCCCTGATCCCGGCCGCGCCGTGGTCGCCGATGTCCGCGATGCTGATGGCGTCGCCAATCGACTTCCTGCTGAGCGGCCTCACCGCCCTCGGCCTCACCGCGCTCGCCACCTCCACCTTCACCGAGTGGCGTGTGGCCCATCGTCCGGGTATTGGCGTGGTCGTGGTCGATCGGCCGCCGATCGGTTGGTGCTTTCTCCTGGTGCAGGCGGTCGCCGGCGCGGCGATGGTCGCGCTGATGATTTCGTACGGAGCCTTTCTTCGCTCGCATGTGTCGCATGCGGCGGTCGATATTCTGCGGTTCGCCATCGAACTGGGCGATTGGGTGCGGCTGCTGGTGGTCGTGGGCCTGCTGATGCTGAATGCGGCCGTCATCGGCCTGGCCGTATTGGTGTTGCGCGCGGCATCGTCGCCATGGGTATTTGCCTCGTCGACCCTGGGATGGCGCCTTCGCGGCGCGGCGGCATGGGTCTTCCCCGCCGTGATCCTGGCGTGGCCGGGCCTGGCCGAGAGCTACGCGCCCCTGATACCCACCCTCGTGACCATCCTGTTCAGCGTCGCGGCGGCGTGGACGCTTCACCAGTTCGGACCGGCCTTGCCGCGTGGCTCGCGGGCCCTGCGCCTGCTGGCCTCGCTGCTCGCTCTGGCGCTGCCGTCGGTGGTTCTGTATCCGTCGCTGGTGGATGCCGCCGATCGCGCGCGCCGGCAGCTGGTGACCGAGCGTTATGCGCCCGAGGTGCTGAACCAGCGACCCGATGTGCGGCTAAAACTCTCGCAAGCACTGCGCGAGATCGATCGGATCGAAGCGTTGGACGCGCTGGTGCTCGCGAGCGAGCCACCGGCGTCGGGGCCGACGCCCACCGATGCCGCGTTCCTGGTGTGGTCGCAAACCAGCCTGGCCACGCAACGCCTGACGTCGAGCGTGGAGTTGCACAACCCTGCCGGCGCCATGGTCAGCCGGTTCGCGCTGAACCTCCCTGACAGCGCCCAGGGGCAGATCTGGAGCGAACCCTCGTGCGAGTGGGAGATGCTCGAAGAGGTGTCGCCGTTCTTCTCGGAAGAGCGCCGGCTGCTGCACGCGGGTCGCGCGATCTGCACGACCGGCGCCGATGGCCGCCGCGCGATCGCCGGTTCAGTGGTTGTGCACTCGATGCTCGACTACGCCAACCTGTCGTTCATCTCGGCGCAGAATCCCTACACCGCCTTGATGCGTTCGGGCCAGCCGCGGCCCGAGCCGCGCCCGCGCGCCGAGGTTGAGCTCTACGTCTATGGCTGGAGCCGGCGGGTGCTCTACAGCTCGGTCGAGTCGGCACCGCCGCTGACTGAAGCCGCGTTTGGTCGGGCCTACGAGTCGCGCGAGCCGTTCTGGACGACCATCACCCGGGGATCCACGTCGCTCGACGTCTACGTGATGAGCGACCGCGCCGGCATCTACGTGCTGGGGACGGCCGACCCGACGGCCTTCGGCCACCTGGTGACCCTCGCCGAACTCGTCACGCTGGCGTTCGCGGTGTTTGTTGTGACCTTGCTCGCCGCGGTTGTCGCCAATGTCTTCCTGTCGCGCGCACCGGCCACCGGGCGGGCGCTGCTGGCCGAGGTGCGCGCCAGCTTTTACCAGAAGCTGTTCCTGGCCTTCGTGCTGTCGGCGATCATCCCGGTGCTGGCGCTGGCGCTGGTGTCGCGCGCCTACATGGCGTCGTTGATGTTGGCCGACATCGAGAGTGAGGCGACCCACCTGGCCAACGTCGCCAGCCGCGTGGTCGCAGACGTTGGCATCCAGATCGGACAGTCAGCTGCCGTCGACGACAACCTCATCGTGTGGCTCAGTCGCGTGATCGCGCAGGACGTGAACATCTTCGAGGGCGCCGACCTGCTGGCGTCGAGCGAGCGCAACCTGTTTGCGTCGGGCCTGCTGCCCACCCGCACGCCGGGCGAGGTGTTCCGCGCCATTCTGCTCGACGGCCGTCCGTCCTATGTCGTGCGCGAGGTGGCCGGCGGCCTCGAGTACCTGACCGCCGCGACGCCGGTGCGCATCCAGGGCGGGCGCCAGGCCGTGCTCACGGTGCCGCTCACCTCGCGCCAACAGGAAACCCAGGCGCAGATCGAGGAACTCGATCGCCGCGTGTTGCTCGCGGCGTTGCTGTTCATCATGCTCGGCGCCGGCATCGGCTACTACATGGCCGAGCGCATTGCCGACCCGGTAAACCGGCTGATGAGGGCAACCCGGCGAATTGCCCGTGGCGATCTCGATGCCCGCGTCCTCGCCACCTCGTCGGACGAGCTCCGGCGCCTCGTCGAGGCCTTCAACCAGATGGCCGCGGACCTGCAGCGCCAGCGCCAGGAACTCGAGCGAACCAACCGTCTCGCGGCGTGGGCCGACATGGCGCGGCAGGTAGCGCACGACATCAAGAATCCGCTGACGCCGATCCAGTTGAATGCCGAACACCTGCGGCGAGTTCACGTGGATCAAGGACGGCCGCTTGGCGGCGTGATTGACGAATGCGTGAGCAACATCCTCGGACAGGTACGCTTGCTCCGACAGATTTCGTCGGAGTTTTCCAGTTTTGCCTCGTCGCCGGAACCACGGCCGGTGACCACCAGCTTGTCCGAGTTGGTGGCAGAAATCATCGACCCGTATCGCTCGGGCCTGGCGGGCCGCGTCGCTATCGATACGCACGTGCCTGGCGGCCTGCCGCTGCTGCGCATCGACCGGATGCTGGTGGGCCGCGCGCTGACCAACGTCATTGAGAACGCGCTGCACGCCATGCCGGGCGGCGGCACCCTGACCATCGACGCGGCGCTGGCGCCTGACCGCATGGCCCAACTGCGCATCACCGACACCGGCATCGGCATGGACGCCGACGCGCTGGCCAAGATCTTCGAACCGTATTTCTCGACGAAAGCGATTGGCACGGGGTTGGGACTGACCATCGCCAAGCGCAACACCGAGGCGCACGGCGGAACGATACGCGTGACGTCCGAGCGGAGCCGCGGGACCACCGTCACCCTGACGTTGCCGCTGGCCTGACGCAGATGCCGGAAGGATTAGGCCCCGGATTGAGCGTCAGCTGACTTCCCGGCTCTGTTTCTGCGGCACTTCCACTTGTGCGGGCTCCGCGACTGCCGGCTCGCTGCGCTTGTTCATCTTCGCCATCAGCGTGCCGATGAAGCCCGAGGCGAAATACGAATAGGCAATGCCCATCAGCACCTCGTGCGGATACGTGATGAGCAAGCCGATCAACACCGCCACCAGCAGCAGCCCACGGTAGCCGCGACGCATGCCGAGGTCGAAGCTCTTGAAACTCTGGAACCGGATGGTGCTGACCATCAGGAGCGCTGGCACGATCAGCATCACCAGGCCCAGCCACGCCAGCGGCTTCGCGGCGAGTCCGTCAGGAAAATAGAAGATGGTGGCCGCCACCAGGCCGGCGGCCGCCGGACTGGGCAGGCCGATGAAGTAGCGCTTGTCGTTGTTGGTCTGGATGTTGAAGCGCGCCAGCCGAAGCGCCGCCGCCGTCAGGTAGACAAAGCCGACGGCCCAGCCCATGCGGCCAAGCGGCAACAGGCCCCACTGAAACGCCAGCACCGCCGGCGCCATGCCGAACGAGATCAGGTCGGCCAGCGAATCCAGCTGGACGCCAAATTCACTGGTGGTGCCGGTCATGCGCGCAATCCGGCCATCGAGCATGTCGAGCACGACGGCGACGCCGATGAACGGGGCGGCCGTGGCGAACTCGCCGCGCATGGCGTGAACGACGCACGCCCAGCCACAGAACAGGTTGGCGAGCGTGAACAGGCTGGGCAACAGCGACACGCCGCGACGAAAGCCGCGCCGAAAGCCGCGCCGATCGTGGCCGCGGTTAAAGGCGTGCAGGCGTATGGGCGACCCGTGCCGCGATTCCACTTTACGACTCCAACGTTGCGATCGTTGTCTCACCGGCGACGACCTTGTCGCCAACCTTCACGCGAATGACCGCGGAAGTCGGCAGAAACAAATCCATGCGAGATCCGAACTTCATCACCCCGTAACGCTGTCCCAGCGTCACCTTGTCGCCCACCCGCAGGCGGCAGACAATGCGCCGCGCGAGGATGCCCACGATCTGGCGGGCAACGATCGGACCACCCGGGCGATCGAACCATACCTCGGTCCACTCGTTGAGCTGCCCCGCTTCCTGGCGATACGCCGGGAAGAACTGGCCGGGATGATACTCCACCCTCGTCACCGTGCCATCCACCGGTGTCCGGTTGACGTGTACGTCCATGGGCGACAGGAACATGCTGACCACCTGCCAGTCGCCAGGCGGCGCGCCAGGCCAAACCCGGTCGCCGGCGGCCATGATCCGCGCATCGGCCGGCGACACCACCAGGTTGGTGGCCGTCGGGATGGTGCGATCGGGGTCGCGGAAGAAAAAGAGAAAAAAAGCGGCCAGGATCAGGAACGGAATGGACCACGCGCGCCCGAACCACAACCCTGCGCCGAGCGCCACTACCAAGGCCACGCCAATGAAGGGCAGGCCGGCCCGATCGATAAGCATCCCCTTGATGATAAGACGCCGGGCATGTTTTCCCGAAAAGTATCGGACACCGTCCCGCGGTGTCCGGGAAACTACGCCCGGCGCCGATAACTCTATGCCGACAGGCTGTGCGACGTGGTGGCGCCGCTGTTGTGCTGCCGCAGGATGGACTCCATGCGGTCTTTGATGTGGAGTTTACGTTTCTTGAGACTGACTTCTTCAGCTTGCTCTTCTTCTGACAGGTAGTGCTTGGCTTCGAGTAAGTGCAGGCGATCGTCGAGTGCGTGGTGCTTGACGGCTAACTCGCGGAATTCCTCGTCGGTCTCGAGGAGCCGATGTTTCAAGTCCTCAGCCATCTTCTCCGCCTCCCTTCCGGGGTCGGTGCGGGAACGCGTGCCGCCCCTATGAGGCGGACTCTACCACCACGGATTTGTGAAGAAAAGGGACAAAGGTCATGGCACAGGGTTCCGAACCAGCACCAGCGCGTCCTCGACCGGCTGGGTGTAGTAATTACGGCGCACCCCCGCTTCGGTAAACCCGGCCTTGGCGTAGAGCCGCCGCGCCGGCGCATTTGACCGGCGCACCTCGAGCGTGGCGCGGTCGGCCCCCATTCGGGCCGATTCGGCCATTACTCCGGCCAGCAGGTGGCTGGCGAGCCCCTGGCCACGCAGCTCAGGCCTGACGGCCAGGTTGTTGATGTGAATCTGGTCGGCCACCCGCCAGAACGCGCAGAACCCCGCGACCGGGCACTCCAGCGTCCGCAGCACGTAAATGTGGCAGACCTCGGGACGCTTCAGCTCGGCCTCGTACCACTCCCGCGTGGTCGGGTTGTTGAACGAGGCATCTTCAATGGCCAGCACGCCATCAAGATCGCCGGCCGTCGCCAGCCGCTCCACGGTCATCGGCGTTCCCGCCGTTCGCGTTCGATCTCCACATCCGGCCGCCGCACGTAGATGGGCGTGAGCTGGTGCGGCAGTCCGGCCGCGCCCCGCGCCGCGCGCCGGCCTCCAAGCCGTGCCAGGGCGGGCGCCAGCGGAGGGGGTGTCCGCATCGTCCACTGCCCTGCGCCAGCGTGGGCGATCAGCGCGGCGTCGCGCTCCGCCGCATCGCCGATGAACACCGCGGCGTGGCCGTCGAGGTGCGCGCGCCACGCGTCTAGGACGTCGGCGGGAGGCGCGGCCAGTGGTGATTCGAGGGTGCGACCCGTGGCGAGATCGAGCAAGGTGGCAAACACGTCGCCGCGCTGCGCGTCCATCCAGGGAGCGACCAGCGTCGCCGGGCCACCCGCGGCCTCTTCGGCGAGCGCGTCCAGGGCCGAGATGCCGATCACCGGGCGATTGAGCGTCATCGCCAGCCCTTGCATCGCCGCCAGGCCGATGCGCAGACCGGTGAACGCTCCTGGGCCAGTGGCGACGGCCAGCAGATCAATGTCGCGTCGCTCCAGGCCCGCCAGCGCCAGGGCCGTTTCAATCTCGCCGGGCAAGCGCTCGACGTGCGACCGCGCGGCATCCCCCGGCACCAGAGCCAGGAGCAGTTCGTTGCGCGTCACGGCCACGCTGCCGCCGCGAGTCGTGGTGTCGAGTGAGAGAATGACCAAAGTGTGGGGCTGAGGCCATCGTATACTCGACCACACGCCTTTTCGAGCCCCGACCGTGTCCCAACCGCCATCCCTTGTCTCCGCGGTGCCGCCAACCGGCGCGCAGCTGACGCCGGCCATGCGCCAGTACTTCGAGGCCAAGCGCCAGTATCGGCAGGCGCTGGTCTTTTTTCGGATGGGCGATTTCTACGAGATGTTTTACGAGGATGCGCTGGTGGCGTCGCGGGCGCTGGACCTGACGCTGACCTCGCGATCGAAAGACTCGGCCGGCACGCCGGTGCCGATGTGCGGCTTTCCCTTCCATGCCGCAGATGGCTACCTCGCGCAGCTGGTGAAGAAGGGCTACAGCGTCGCCATCTGCGAGCAGATCGAGGATCCCAGGAAGGCCAAGGGCGTTGTCAAGCGCGACGTGGTTCGCGTGGTGTCGCCAGGCACGCTCACCGATTCGGCCTACCTGGAGGCCCGCGAGCCGGCCTTCCTGATGGCGATTGTCGGTACTTCTGCCGCGGCAGGACGGCCCGCTGACTACGGCGTGGCGCTGGTGGACTTATCCACCGGCGAGTTCGACGTCGCCGAGTACTCGGGACCGGAGGGGGTGGTATCGCTTCGCGCAGAAATCGCCGTGCTGCGGCCCCGCGAGATTGTCGTGGCCTCGGCCGCCGACGCCCGCGCCCTGCTGCCGGAAATCGATCAGCAAGCGGTGCCAGTCACCGAGATCGACGGCTGGCACTTCGAGTTCGAATCCGCGCGCCAGACGCTGATCGATCAGCTGCGCGTCAGCGGCCTCGAGGGCTTTGGCCTCGAACGGCGCCAGGCCGCCGTGTGCGCCGGCGGCGCCCTGGTGCGCTATCTGCGCGACACCCAGAAGGCCGACCTCGCGCACGTGCGAACGGTGCGGCTTCGCCAGGTCGCCGACGGCCTGCTGATCGACCCTACCACGCTGAAGCACCTCGAAGTGGTGGAGTCGATGGCGGGCGGCCGCGCCGGCACGCTGCTGGATGAGATCGACCGCACGGTCACCCCGATGGGCGGCCGATTGCTGCGCGGCTGGCTGCTGCGGCCGCTCACGGCGCTCGAACCCATTCGCGACCGGCTGGACGCGGTTGAAGAACTGGCTGCCAAGACCACGGAGCGTGGCAAACTCCGCGAGACGCTGAAGTCGATTCTCGACATGGAGCGGTTGATTTCGCGCATTGCGCTATCGACCGCGAGTCCGCGCGACCTGGTGGCGCTCGGCCGTTCGCTGGCGGCCGTCCCCCGGCTCGCACTGATGCTCACCGAGTGCCAGGCGCCGCTCGTCTGCAGCCTGGTGGGCGAACTGGATGACCTGAGCGACGTCCGGCAGTGGGTGGAAGCGGCGATCATGGACGAACCGCCGGCGTTAGTCCGCGAGGGTGGCTTCGTGCGCGACGGCTTCGCCCAGGATGTCGACGAGCTGCGCACCATCAGCCGCTCCGGCAAGCAGGTGATCGCCGAGATGGAAGAGGGCGAGCGCGCCCGCACCGGCATCACCTCGCTGAAGGTGCGCTTCAACCGCGTGTTCGGCTACTACATTGAGATCTCCAAGTCGAACCTGCACGCGGTGCCGAACGACTACATCCGCAAGCAGACCATTGCCGGCGGCGAGCGCTACATCACGCCCGCCCTCAAGGAATACGAAGAGAAGGTGCTGGGCGCCGACGAGCGAATCGTGACGCGCGAGCTCGAGATCTTCGAGACGCTGCGCCAGCGGGTGGCGGCCGAAGCGCCACGCGTGCTCGATACCGCCCGCGCCGTCGCCGGCCTCGACGTGCTGGCCGGCCTCGCGGAGACTGCCACCGTCTGCAACTACACGAAGCCGCACGTGCACGACGGCGACGAGATGATGGCCGTGGACGTGCGCCACCCGGTGGTGGAACGCCTGGCCGCCGGCGCGTTTGTGCCCAACGACATCCAGTTGAACGGCACGACGCACCAACTGGTGATCCTGACCGGCCCCAACATGGGCGGCAAGTCCACCTACCTGCGGCAGGTGGCGCTGCTCTGCCTGATGGCGCAGACCGGCTCGTTCGTGCCGGCGCGCGAAGCCAAGCTGGCCCTGATCGATCGCCTGTACGCGCGGGTCGGCGCGTCCGACAACATCGCGCGCGGACAGTCGACGTTCATGGTGGAGATGCAGGAGACCGCGCACATCCTCAGCGGCGCCACCTCGAAGAGCCTGGTCGTCCTCGACGAAATCGGGCGCGGCACCGCCACCTTCGACGGCCTGAGCATCGCCTGGGCGGTGGCCGAGTTCATGGCGACCAATGAACGCGCCCGTCCCAAGACGCTGTTCGCCACGCACTACCACGAGCTCACCGACCTGGCCGATGCCATCCCCGGCGTGGTGAACGCGCACGTCACCGCCCGTGAGTGGAAAGATGACATCATCTTTCTTCACAAGATCCTGCCGGGTCGTTCGGATCGCAGCTACGGCATCCAGGTGGCGAGGCTGGCCGGGTTGCCGGCCAGCGTCACCGCCCGCGCCCGCGACATCCTGGCCTCGCTCGAGCACGACGAACTGGCGCGTGGGGGCAAGCCCTCGTTGAGCGGGACGCCGGTCGTGCCACAGCAACAGCTCGGCCTGTTCCAGTCGGTCTCCCCCGCCGACGAGCAACTGCGCGAGCGGCTCCGCGAAGTGGACATCAATCGCACCACGCCGATCGATGCCCTTCAGATTTTGCAGGAGCTGAAGAAGGCCCTCGATGAGTGACTGATGCCATGAATGCCTCACACGGAATCACCGACACACGGAATCACGGACCAACTGCCGTCTCACGGAAAAACAGGAGATCGGTGATTCGGTGTGTCGGTGTTTCCGTGCGAAGCATTGGAGCCGTCCTGGCCGCCGGCCTCTTCACCGCGTGTACCAGTGCCCCACCGAGATCAGGTGTGGTCACGCTCGCGGTACTCAGCTCACCCAACAGTCTTGACCCGCGCGTCGGCTCCGATGAGACCTCACAGCGCGCCCATCAACTGATCTTCGACAACCTGCTGTCGCTCGATGACCAGTTGCGCGTCACCGGCGGCCTGGCGTCGAGCTGGCAACAGCGCGACCCGCTGACCTACGACGTGGTGTTGCGCCGGGGCGTGCTCTTTCACGACGGGCACGAGCTGACGTCAGACGATGTGGTCTATACGTTTAGTTCGTTGATCGATCCGTCGTTCATCTCCGCGCGCAAGGGCGCCTATCGTGTGCTCGACAAGGTGACGGCACTCGACCGCTACACGGCCCGCTTCTCGCTGAAGGAACCGTTTGGATCGTTCCCAATCCAACTGGTCATGCCGGTGGTGCCGAGCGGCGCCGGACCCGGCCTGCGCGATCGTCCGGTGGGCACCGGGCCGTACCAGTTTGTCAGGTTCGCGGTCGATGATCGGCTTGAGCTGGAAGCGTTCCCGCAGTACTTCCGCGGCGCCCCTGCCAACGACGGCGTGGTGCTGAAGGTGGTGCCCGACGAGATCATGCGGGCACTCGAGCTGCGCAAGGGCACCGTGGACCTGGTGGTGAACGACCTGTCGCCCGATGTCGTGCATCAGCTGGCGACCGACAAGGGGATGGCGATCACCGAATCGCCCGGTACCGACTACGCTTACGTCGGCTTCAACCTGCGCGATCCGGTGCTGCGCGACAAGCGGGTGCGGCACGCCATCGGCTACGCCATCGATCGCCAGGCGATTGTCGACTACCTGCGCCGCGGCCTTGCCCGTCCAGCAGTGGGCATTCTGCCGCCGGTGTCGTGGGCGTTCGAACCGAACGTGTTTCAGTTCACGCACGACGTCGCCAGGGCGAAGGCTTTGCTGGACGAGGCGGGTTATCCCGACCCGGACGGCGGCGGTCCGGCGCCGCGCCTGCGGCTGACGCTCAAGGTGTCGACCAACGAGTTCATCCGCCTGCAGGCTGCTGTCATTCAGCAGGATTTGAAACAGGCCGGTATCGATCTTGATGTCCGGTCGTACGAATTTGCGACGCTCTATGCGGACGTGCTGAAAGGCAACTTCCAGCTGTTTACGCTGCAGTGGGTGGGCGTCTCGGATCCCGACATGCTGCGCCGCGTGTTTCACTCGAAGCAGATGCCGCCGTCCGGCTTCAACCGCGGCTATTACGAGAACCCTGAGGTGGACCGCCTGATCGACGAGGCGTCGGCCGCCACCAGCGACGCCGATCGGCGCCGGCTGTTTGGCGAGGCGCAACAGCGGGTGGCGGAAGACGCGCCCTACATCAGCCTCTGGAACAAGACTAACGTCGCCGTGTCCCGTACAGGAATCGAGGGCGTCAAGCTGACGCCCTCGGCGGAATTTACCTTCTTGCGGGAAGTGACGAAGCGCTAGAGCCTAGCTTTTCAGCTTGTCGAGTTCGCTCTTGGCGTCGGCGGCCAGCGGCGAGTCCGCGTGCTTCTCGACCACCTGGGTCAGGGTCTTGCGCGCGTCTTCGGTCTTCCCGGCCAGGCGGTAGGCGCGGGCCAGTTCCATCAACACGGCGTCGGCTGGCAGCGGGCTGTTGGCCTGCTCTGACGTCTCCTTCAGCGTGGCGATGGCCGGTTCGTACTGCCCGGCGCGCAGCTGCGCTTCGGCCTTGCCCAGCCGCGACATGCGCTGAATCACGCCCGAGCCCTTGGCAATCACCTGATCGTACTGCGTGATGGCGTCATCGAAGCGCGCCAGCGAGACCAGGATTGTGGCCGCGTGATAGCGGGCGGTGAGACCGGTGTCGGAGGCGGGATAGGCCTCGGCGGCGGAAAGGAACTTAGGCAGCGCCGCTGCCAGCTTCGTCTGCTGCGTCGGGTAGGTCCCCGGCGCCTGTCCGGGCGTGAGGCTCGCGTCGGTGCTCGTCCCGGCCGGTGGCCCCGGTGGCATGACGCGCGCCTCTTCGATCACCATGGCCTCGGCCAGCAGCGCCCGCGCCTTGGTGTCGGTGCCGCGCGTCCACGCGGAGTAGGCCGCGATGCCGCCGCCGATCACGACCAGCACGGCGACGATGGCCAGCAAGCTCTTCTGGTTCTTCTCCAACCAGTGCTGCGCGCTGCCGATCGCCAGGGCGAGTTCGTTGTCTTTCAGATGATGCCGCTCGGTTGTTTTCATAACTCTCTCTTCAATCCGCCTGAAGGCGGACTCTACGTACTGTCGGTGTGGTGCGCCTGACAGGAATTGAACCTGTGACCCCCGGTTTAGGAAACCAGTGCTCTATCCAACTGAGCTACAGGCGCCAATGCCATGCGGCATCCGGCTTCAGCCGGACCTCAGTACTGCAACACAGAATAAACCGGCTCGCCCGCCAACTTGTCGCGGCCCTTCAGAAAGTCCAGTTCGATCAGGAACGCCGCGCCAATCACCTTGCCGCCGGCCTTCCTGGCCAGGTCGATGGCGGCGCGCGCGGTGCCGCCGGTGGCCAGCACGTCATCGACGATCAGGATGCGCTGTTGGTTACCACCGGCGTCCTGGTGAATCTCCAGCGCGTCGGTGCCGTACTCGAGGTTGTAGCTTTCCTGGTAGGTCGCGGCGGGGAGCTTGCCCGGCTTGCGAATTGGCACGAACCCGCAGCCCAGGGTGTTGGCCACGGCCGCCCCGAGAATAAAACCGCGGCTCTCGATGCCGACCACCTGGTCAATGTCTTCCCCCATGTAGGGCGCCGCCAGCGCGTCCACGGTATCGCGGAACCCCTGCGCATCGCACAGCAGCGTGGTGATGTCGTAGAACAAGATGCCCGGCTTCGGAAAGTCGGGCACGTGTCGAATCTTCGCCTTCAGATGTTCCATGAGTCCCTATCGCCTATCGAATCTCAAATCCCGCGTGCAGCCCCGTGGGCTCGACGCCGTCCACCAGGACGCGCTCGACGCGCGATCGTGAGGGGCCGCGTCGTAACGCCCGTTCAAACCGATCCAGCGCCTCGGCCTCACCTTCCGCCACCGCTTCCACCGTGCCGTCGGCGTGGTTGCTAACGTGCCCGCTCAGCCCGTCGCGGCGCGCGGCGTCCTGGGCGAAAAACCGGAACCCGACGCCTTGCACCTGCCCGCTCACCAGGAACTTCCGGGCCACGCGCATCCCATCATTCTAGCCCAGCCTCGGCTGGGCCTGCTTGACGCCCTGCCGCGTCGGGGCGCATGATCGAGGTTTGCCGTGAGCGCCGCTGCGGCGGCGGAGTGGGAGACGTGTTTGTTTGGACCCTTGAAGCGGCTGGTCGTTGGCCGCCCGATTGCGACCTACCAGGCGGATCACCATCGGTTCGGCCTGTTCGGTGGTCTCGCCGTGCTGTCGGCGGACGCACTCTCGTCGGTGGCCTACGCAACTGAGGAGGTCCTGCGCGTCCTCATGATCGGCGGAGTGGCGGCGCTCAGTCTCGGCCAGCCGATTAGCCTGCTGATCGCCACGCTCCTGCTGATCGTGGTGTTTTCCTATCGCAAGACCATCCAGGCCTACCCCGGTGGTGGCGGTGCCTACATCGTGGCGCGCGACAATCTCGGGCCGAACTTTGGCCTGGCCGCCGCTGCCGCGCTCCTGATCGATTACACGCTGACGGTGGCGGTCAGCATTGCCGCGGGCGTCTCGGCCATCACCTCGGCCGTCCCCGCCCTCCACGTCAATCGCGTCATCTTGAGCCTGTTCTTCATCGGCCTGCTGATGCTCGGCAACCTCCGCGGCTTGCGGGAGTCGACCAAACTGTTTGGGGTGCCGGTTTATGCCTTCGTTGGCGTGATGTTCGCGCTGGTGATCGCGGGCATTTACCAGGTGGTGACCGGCACGGCCGTGCCGGTGGAAACGCTCGACCCGTTGCCGACCCTGGGCGCCGGCTCGATCACGCTGTTCGTGTTGCTGTCGGCCTTCGCCAACGGCTGCACGGCCATGACTGGGGTCGAGGCGGTGTCGGACGGTGTGCCGGCGTTCAAGGCGCCGTCAGCGCGGACCGCGACGCGCACCCTGGGCCTGATGGCGGCACTGGCCATCACCATGTTCACGGGCATCAGCTACCTGGCTCATGCCTATCAAGTCGTGCCGAGCGAAACCGAGACGGTGGTGTCCCAGATCGCCCGCGGCGTGTTCGGTGGCCGCAACGCCCTCTACTACGTGGTGCAAGCCGTCACCATGTTGATTCTTGTACTGGCCGCCAACACGGCCTTTGCGGACTTCCCCCGGCTGGCGTCGATCGTGGCGCGCGACCGCTACATGCCGCGGCAGTTCATGAACCTGGGCGACAAGCTCGCCTTCTCGAACGGCATTGTCGCGTTGAGCGTGGCGGCCGGCCTGTTATGCCTCATCTTCGGCGGCGATCCACACGCGCTGATCCCGCTCTACATGATCGGCGTCTTCCTGTCGTTCACGCTGTCGCAGACCGGGATGTTCCTGCGTGCCCGGCGTCTGCGTGAAGCGGGCTGGCGCACCAGCGCCGCGATCAGTGGCTTCGGCGCCTGCGTCACGTTCGTCGTACTGATCGTCGTGGCCGTCACCAAGGGGCTGGATGGGGCCTGGATCGTCGTGGTCTTGATCCCGGTGTTGTCGATGGTCTTCCGCACCACCCGCAGCCACTACGACAGCGTCGCCTCGCAGCTCTCCCTCACTGGCCTCGAGGTCGACACCACCCCGCACGGCCATATCGTGATCGTCCCGATCGGTGGCGTGCATCGCGCGGTGATCGAGGCCCTGCGCTACGCGAGCTCGCTGGCGAAGGACGTGCGGGCGGTCTACGTCAACGTCAACCCCGAGTCACTGGTCGCGCTGAAACGCGACTGGCCGCAATGGGGGTCGCACGTGAAGCTGGTCGTGCTGCAGTCACCGTACCGCTCGATGAGCGAGCCGCTGCTCGAATACATCGACCGTCTCGAGCGCGAGCATCCCGAGGACTACATCACCGTCGTCCTGCCGGAGTTCGTGGTCAAGCACTGGTGGCACCACCTGCTGCACAACCAGAGCGCGTTCACTCTCAAGGCGGCGCTGCTGTTCCGGCCACGGGTGGTGACGACCTCGGTGCCGTTCCACCTGAAGCAATAGGGCCTACAACTCCACCTGCATTCCCAATTCGACGACCCGTTCCGGCCGGATGCGAAAGAAGGTCGTCGCCCGCAGCGCGTTCCTGGACATCAGTACGAACAGCCGCTCGCGCCACAGCGGCAAGCCCGGCCGCTTGGTGGCGAGCAACGTTTCGGTGCCGAGGAAATAAGTGGTGTCGGCCAGCACGATCGGGCGGCCGGCAAACGGCGCCTGTTCGAGCGCGGACGGCACGTCAGGCGTCTCGGTAAAGCCATAACAGAGCCTGACGCGAGAGAACCCCTGCTGCAGCGGCGTCACGGTCACCCGCTCCTCGGGCAACACCGTCGGCGTGTCGAGCGTGACCACGGTCAGCAGGATGATCTGCTCGTGCAGGATCTTGTTGTGCTGCAGGTTGTGCAGCAGGGTCGGCGGGGTGCCGTCGCTATTACTGGTCATGAACACCGCGGTGCCGGTGACCCGATGCGGCGGTGTGGCCGCGATGTCGCCCAGGAACTTGTCCAGCGGATACAGGCGATCGACAAACCGCAAGGCCAGCAGCGCGCGGCCCTGCTTCCACGTCGATAAGAGGATGTAGATTCCGGCACCGACGGTCAGCGGAAACCACCCCCCCTGCAGGATCTTCGTCAGGTTCGCTGTGACGAAGCCGAACTCCAGCAGCAGGAACACAGCCGCCAGCGCGCTGGCCGTCAAACGCCCAATGCCCCACGAGCCGCGTGCCACCAGGTAGGTCAGCAAAGTGGTGATCACCATGGTCAGCGACACGGCGATGCCGTACGCGGCGGCCATCGCGGTCGAACTGCCGAAACCGATCACCAGGCCGACACACGCCACCATCAGGATCCAGTTAATCTGCGGGATGTAGATCTGGCCCTGGTGACTCGCCGACGTGTGCTCGACGCCCATGCGCGGACAGTAGCCGAGCAGCATCGCCTGGCGCGTCATCGAGAAGACGCCGGAGATCAAAGCTTGCGAGGCGATGACGGCGGCCATGGTCGCCAGGATCACCATGGGATACAACGCCCAGCCCGGAGCCATGAGGAACAGCGGCGAGGAGGCGGCTTCGGGTCTCTGCAGCAGCATCGCGCCTTGGCCGAGGTAGTTCAGCACCAGCGCGGGAAACGCCAGCGCGAACCACGCCACCCGGATGGGCTTTACGCCGAAGTGGCCCATGTCCGCGTAGAGGGCCTCGCCGCCGGTCACCACCAGGAAGACCGAGCCCAGGACGATGAAGGCGTGCCCGCCGTTTCGGGCGAAGAAACTGACCGCGTGAGCGGGGTTAAACGCCGTGAATACCGACGGGTTCACGACGATCCACGACACCCCCAGCACCGCAAGGGTGACAAACCAGACAACCATCACGGGACCGAACATGGCGCCAACCGTCGCCGTGCCCCGCGATTGAATCAGGAACACGCCAATCAGGATGGTGACCGTGATGGGCACGACATACGGCTCGAACACATGTGTCGCAATCGCCAAACCTTCAACGGCGCTCAATACCGAAATGGCGGGCGTAATCATGCCGTCGCCGTAGAGCAGCGCCGCGCCGAACAGGCCGACGCCGATCAGCGCCGCGCGGCTGCGCCGTGACGCGTCCGCCTGGCGTGAGACCAGGGCGATTAACGCGAGCACGCCACCCTCGCCTCCGTTGTCCGCACGCATGACGAACACCAGGTACTTGATCGAAATGATCAGTATCAGCGACCAGACGATGAGCGACAGCACCCCCAGGATGTTGTCGGGCGTGGGCGCAATGCCATGCACTCCGTGAAAACACTCGCGGAGGGCGTAAAGAGGACTGGTGCCGATGTCCCCGTAGACAATGCCGAGCGCCCCGAGCGTGAGAACCCCGAGTTCCCGCCCTCGCGGCGCGGGCTTGGCGACGGCCGTCACTGGGGCTTGGCCGTGACGGCGACCGGCTTCAGTGCCGGATCGACTGCGTCAATCTTCTCGCGCTTGAGCGCGGCGTTCAGCCGCGGCAACTCGGTCTTCAGCGTCTGCCGCATCTTCTCGATCTGGGCGTCCAGTTGCGCCGACAGTTCGTTGAACACCTCGACGCTCTGATCGGTCGGCCTGGCGTCGGCACTCTCAATCACACCCGAGAGCGCGGCGATCTTGTTGTTCAACCTGATCGGGTAATTCAACGGATCCTGGCCGCTGCGGTTCTTCACCTGGTAGGCCTCTTCCTCTACCACGGCGAGCGGCAGGAGCAGGCCGTCGGCCAGCTTCTGGATCTCGACCTTCTTGCGGGCCGGCACCTTCTGCAGGCGCTCGGTGACCTGGTTGCGGATGTTGCGGATGTCGATCACCGCCTGGTTGGCCGCGCTGACCTTGTCGCGCACGCGCATCGACAGCTTGAACTGTTCGAGCAGGTCTGCTTCGGCGATGCCATCGGCCTTCAGCCGCGGATCGAGTGCGACGGTGAACTCGCGC
This sequence comes from Acidobacteriota bacterium, assembly GCA_009694735.1. Lineage (GTDB taxonomy): Bacteria > Acidobacteriota > Vicinamibacteria > Vicinamibacterales > UBA2999 > 12-FULL-67-14b. Next base: position 24,072 of record SHUG01000028.1, read on the forward strand.
GTCTTGGTCTCGCCGTTCGCGGTGATGCGCACCGAGTAGCGGCCGGTCGGGGCCGCCGGTCCGCGCTGCGGCGCGGCCGCCCACATGATCATGCCCGGAAACACGGTGGCGCCTTCGTAGCGCATGTCCCACGAGAAGCGGTTGATGCCCTGGGCGGTGTTGACGCGCGCCGGACTGAACGCGAATGGGTTGTCATCTCCTCCGGCGGGAGCCGCCTCGGGCTTGGCGGTGCCGGTGAACGTGCGCAGCACGGTGCCCTGCGCATCGAGGAACTCGATCTTCACCTCCGGCGCTTCCTTGTTCAGGTAGTAATCGAAGGTGACACTGCGGTCGCGTCCGCGCATCGGGTTGATCGGTTCGAACACGTGCAGCGTATTGCTGGTCAGCTCCGGCGTGGCCTGGCGCAGCACGCCAATGTTGTCGAGCACGTAGAAGCCACGCCCGTGCGTGCCGATCACCAGGTCGCGATCCTCCACGACGATGCCGTGCACCGGCGTGACTGGAAGATTCAGCTTGAGCGACTGCCACGAAGCGCCGTCGTTGAACGAGAGGTAGATGCCATGCTCGGTCCCGAGGTACAGCAACCCGCGGCGCTTGGGATCTTCGCGGATCGTGCGCGCGAAGTCGCTGTCGGGAATGCCCGCGACGATTTTCTGCCAGCTCTTGCCGAAGTCAAACGTCTTGTAGACGTACGGCTTGCGGTCGCCCATCTGGTAACGGTTGCCCGCGAGGTAAGCCACCCCGTTCTGGTGCGGCGATGCTTCAATCAGGCTGATGCGCGTGAAGTCCGGCAGGTCCGGCGGCGTCACCTTGTTCCAGTTCTTGCCGCCATCCTGCGTGACATGCACCCAGCCATCGTCCGATCCGGTCCAGATCGTATTGGCGTCCTGCCGTGACGGCGCGATGGTGAAGACCACGGCGTAGGTTTCCACGCCGGTCTGGTCCCTGGTGATCGGGCCGCCAGACGCCTGCATGGTCTTCGGGTCAGACCGCGTCAGGTTGGGGCTGATCTTCTGCCAGTTCTGACCGCCGGTCGTCGTTCGCCATACGTGTTGCGACGAGGCGTAGAGCGTCTTCGAATCGACCGGCGAGTAGACGATGGGAAATGTCCACTGGAAGCGTTCCTTGATATCGATCGATGACCACCCCATCGGGTTGTTCGGATAGATGTTGACGGCGCGCTGCTGCCCGGTTTCGCGATTGAGCCGGCTCAGGAAGCCGCCATAGCTGCCCGCATAGAAGACGTTCAGGTCGTTCGGATCCGGCGCGATGTAGCCGCTCTCGCCGCCGCCAACCGCGTAGAAAATTGGCGGCAGGCTGCCCTCGCCGCCGCCGGGATTGGCCTGGCTGCCGACGCACGCGGTGCTGTTGTCCTGCTGCGCGCCACAGATGTGATACGGCGTGTGCCTGGTCGTGAACACGTTGTAGAACTGCCCGGTCGGCAGATCCTGACCGGTCCAGGTCTGGCCGGCGTTCACCGAAACGTTGGCGCTACCGTCGTTGGCCTGGACCATCCGCTTGTTGTCGGCTGCGGAAATCCACAGGTCGTGGTTGTCGCCGTGCGGCACGCGGATGTTGCTGATGGTCTTGCCGCCGTCGGTCGACCGATAGAACTGCACGTTCAGAATGTAGAGCGTGTCCTTCTCCTTGGGGTCCGCGACGATGCGCGTGTAATAGAACGCGCGCTGGCGAATGTTGCGGTTGTCGTTGATCAGCTTCCAGGTCGCCCCGGCATCGTCCGATGCGTAGAGGCCGCCCGCGGCTTCGTTCTCAACCAGCGTGTAGACGCGATTGCCGTCGACGGGTGATACCGACACGCCGACCTTGCCCCAGAGGCCCGTGGGCAGGCCCGGGTTCTTGGTTATCTCGGTCCAGGTGTCACCGGCGTCGCTGGACTTGAACAGGCCGCTGCCTGGACCCCCGCTCGACATGCTCCACGGGGTGCGGTTGGCCTCCCACAGCGACGCGAAGATCACGTTGGGGTTCTTCGGATCGATCGAGAGATCGACGCCGCCGGTCTTCTCGTCGCGGAACAGCGTACGGCGCCAGGTCTTGCCGCCATCAGCCGACTTGAAGATGCCGCGCTGGGGATGCTCGTTGTAGACCTGCCCAAGCACCGCGGCGTAGACGATGTCGCAGTTGGTGGGATGGACGCGGAGGCGCGCAATGGCCTGGGAGTCGCGGAGGTCCGTGAGGTGGTCCCACTTGGCGCCGCCATCGGTGGTCTTGTAGACCCCGTCGCCCTGGATGATGTTGCCGCGGAACTGGGTCTCACCGCCGCCGATGTAAACCACGTCGGGATTGGCCTGGCACACGGCGATCGATCCGATCGACGAGGTGTTGATCTTGGCGTCGGTCATCGGCGACCAGTTGCTGCCGCCGTCGGTGGTCTTCCAGGCGCCGCCGCCGGTGGCGCCGAACCAGTACTCCATCGGGCGCGCATCGCTGCCGCTGACGGCGAGCGAGCGGCCGCCGCGCGCCGGGCCGACGCTGCGCCAGCGCATGCCGCTGTAAAGGCTGGGATTGACCGTGGCGCCGGCTTGCGCGAAGGCCGCCGGTGACAGGTACAGGGCGCCGGTGATGGACACGCCGGCCGCGAGGGCCAGCGCGAGAACAACGTTCAACCGCTTCATGGGAAACTCCAGAAAAACTACCGCTGGTAGTTTACTACCCTACCCGTTGGCTAGCCGCACGAGACCGAAGGCGTTGAGCACGAGGATGCGGAGCCGGCGCACCAGCGCGAGCGTGACGCCGGCGGCGGGACCCATGCCGATCGCTTGAGCGACGGCACCTGAACCGGCCTCATCGATCCCCAGCCGGTACGGGATGAACTTGAAGGCGATGGTGACGAAGCGTCCCGCGCTTTCGAGCAGAAAGGCATCACCGATCGTCGCGGTGGCCGCGCCTGGCAGCAGTCGCAGCACCAGCCACACCTCGGCGACGGCGAAGACGTGAAAGGTGGCCTCCCACAGGCCGACGTGCGCCAGCCGCATCAGGGGCCATCCCAGCACGCCGTAGATCCGTGATTCGACTTCGCGAATCGCATCGACCGGCACGGCGGCCCGCCCGGCCAGCCGCGTGATGAGTGGAGCGAAGCGCGACAACAGCGCCGGTTGCGAGCGTGCGAGCCACAGTCCAACCACTGCGGCCACGACGATGGCGACGACGATTACTTCGGCGAGTTGCTCAAGTGCTGGCGGTACGCCGGCCCGTTGGAAGAAGAACCAGGTGCCGGCCAGTAACACGACCAGCACCGATGCCGTGTAGCACGCGTTCTCGATCGTCACCGACGCCACGCTGGTGACGGTGGAAATGCGCGATCGCGTCATCATGATCTTGGTTGGCTCGCTGGCGAGCAACCCGAGCGGGGTCAAGTTGCCTAGCGCATCGGCGGCCAGCATGGCGCCGAAGGCGTCGCGAAACCGCAGTTGCCGGTCGCCGGCTTCTGGATCGCGGGTCCCGGATCCTGGGCTATTCGCACACACCATCCAGGCCCGCGACCGGCATGCCATCCGCGTGGCGCCGAGCACGACCACCAGCCCGAACCACCAGCCCACGCTCGTGATGCCAGACACCACCTCGCTCCAGCCCACCCGGCGCACGGTGAACACCAGCAGCGCAATGCCGACAAGGGCGATCGGGATGTTGAGAAGGGAGAACTTCGGGCGCATCAGGGCCAGACCTGAAGACTACAGCTTCTCGGCGTCGAGCCGGCGGCCGAGATTGCGGTCGAAGGTGCCCAGAGGAGGATGTCCGGCCTTCCGCGCCAGTTCGAGTAGCAGGGCGTCGGAGAAGCCCACGCTGGGCTTGGCGCTGAAGTTCTCGAGGGCCGCTTCAACGACCTCCGGGTCCTGGAGGGTCAGGTGCTCGTGATCCAACAGCATCCGGACCGAGGTGGCGAGCTCGGCCGCGGACATGCCGTAGACCGAAACCAGCACCCATGTCGCCTCCGCGAGCGCGAGCACTGAGACCCACGCACCGTTCGCGATGAAGGCATCGGCCGCCGTGGCCTGGCGCGGATCATCGCGCGTGATGATCCGGACCAGGACGTTGGTGTCAATCGCGCGCATGGCGCGCTCGCATGTGCTGCCTGATTCCCTCTTTCAGCTCGGCCAGGGAACGCCGCTTGGGCGGGCCTTTGGGAAACAACACCTTGTGGATGTCTTCGGACGAGTATCGGCCTTTCCGGCGAACGACGATCTGATCGCCGTCGGCGTCCCACTCGAGCACCGAGCCGGGACCGACACCGAGGCGCCGGCGCACCTCCGCGGGAACCGAGATCTGCCCCTGCGCCGTGAGCTTGGATTGAGCGAGAGCCATGCTGGATATTACCACGGTAATTGGAGGCACGCGGCCGGTCGCGCAACCCGTCCAAGCCGTGCTAGACCGCGCTGGCCCCGATCGACAGAATGAGTAGAGAGGGATCAGGTGCCGCCGCGTAAGTCACGACCCGCTGCTGCTCGCTCCGAAGCATAGCCTCAATCGGGGCCGTGCCGGCGTGGCCACGTCGAGCCAGATGACTTTCGGAGGAAAGCCTTCGACAAAGCTGCGCTCTCGAAAAT